>JAPYUH010000092.1 GCA_029936195.1 Alphaproteobacteria bacterium | reverse complement strand
AATTCCGGCGGCGGAGCGGCGGTGCGAAGCCAGCGCCTGGACCCGCGCGTCATCGGGCCGGTCGGCGGGGCGCATTTTCTCAGCCACTATCTGATTTTCCTCCTGCCCCCGATCCTGCCCCTGCTGAAGACGGACTTCGGCGTCGGCTATGCCGCCCTGGGCCTGATCATGACCGTCTTCAACCTGGCTTCGGGCCTGACCCATGTCCCCATGGGCTTCCTGGTTGACCGCTTCGGCGCCCGGCGTCTGTTGCTGTATGGCGTCGCGGTATCCACCATCACCTACGTCTGCATGGGTGCCTTTGCCGGGTATACGGCGATGTTGGTTCTGGCCGCCATCGCGGGCGTCGCCAACAGTGTATATCACCCGGCGGACTATGCCCTGCTCTCGGCCTCGATCTCGCCCCGGCGCATGGGGCGCGCCTTCTCTCTGCACACCTTTGCGGGCTTTGCCGGCGGCGCCATGGCGCCCCTTGTCATGGCCTATGTCTCGCTGCAATGGGGCTGGCGCACGGGCCTGATGACAACCGGTCTGTTCGGCCTGGCGGCCTTTCTTCCCTTGATCATATATCGCCGGCATCTATCCGAAATCGCCCCAGACCGGACAGACGCACCGGCCCCGCCGGGCGGCCGCGCCATGGCGGATACCAAGACGGAATTGGCGGGGGGCCGGCGCACGGTAGAGAAGAGCGGCGTCGCGCTGCTGCTGTCAACGCCCATCATCATGTGCTTTTTATTTTTCGTCATGCTGTCCATGTCCCAGGGCGGGCTGTCCACTTTTGCCGTGGCGGCTTTTGTCGCCATTCAGGAAGTCTCCCTGCAGCAAGCGCAAATGGCGTTGACCATGTTCCTGGTCGGCAGCGCGGTGGGCGTCCTGTTGGGCGGTTTCATCGCCGATCGCACCCGCCACCACGAATGGGTGGCGGTGGCCGGTTTCCTGGTTACGGCCGTGGTGGTCTTCGTGGTCGGCAACGTCATGCTGTCGGCGGGTTGGATCATCGGAGCCATGACTTTGGCGGGCCTGAACTTCGGCGCCATCATGCCGTCGCGGGATATGCTGGTGCGCGCCGTAACGCCGGAAGGATCCATGGGCAAGGTATTCGGCTTTGTCTCCACCGGCCTGAACCTTGGCGGCGCCATCACACCGGTGTTTTTCGGCTGGCTGATGGATCAGGGAGAACCAAGGCTGTTGTTCTGGTTCGCCCCCGCCTTCATGTTGCTGGCCACACTGACGGTTCTGGCGGCCCGTTTCAGCCAACCCAAGACCGTGGCGGCGCATAATGTCTGAGAACTTGGCCTGAAATGAAGGCCCCGGATCGAAGCTTGAGAAAATCGTCCCGCCGCCCTTCAAAAACCGGACCCAACGCTCTATTTTGATATCTTGTCAGTCCGGCTGGGAGATCTTCGCCGAATGGTGCCGCCCACAATGAAATTAACCCACGCACGCCAATCCGGCTTTTCGTACAAGCGAAGCCTGCTCGTCCGGCTATCGCTGATCATGCCCCTTCTACTGGTTCCGGTGCTCACCACGGGAACGGTGCGGGCCCAGGATGTCCAGCGCATCGCGGCCATCGTCAACGACGAGGTGATCTCGCGTTACGACGTTGAACAGCGGGTCGGCCTGGTCATCGCCACGTCGCGGTTGGCGGATACACCAAAAATGCGCCGCCGCCTGCGCGGCCGCATCCTGCGCAGCCTGATTGATGAAAGTCTGCAATTGCAGGCGGCCAGGCGCCATTCCATCCGCATCGGCAAATCGGACATGGCCCAGGCCTACCGCTATATCGAACTGCAGAACAAGCTGCCCGCCGGCGGGCTGGAGCAATATCTGGCGGCGAGGCGGATATCCAAACCGGCCCTGGAGACGCAATTGCGGGCCGAGATTACCTGGTCCAAGCTGGTGCGCCGGCGCCTGGGGCGGAATGTCCAGATCGGCGACGAGGAAGTCGATGAAGTTCTGGCCCGCCTGGAAGCCAATGCCGGGCGTTCGGAACAGCAAATTTCCGAGATCTTTTTGCCCGTCGATACCCCGGAACAGGAAGAAGAGGTGCGCCGGGCCAGCGTCGATCTGCTGCGCCAATTGCGCGAAGGCGCGGCCTTTACCGCCATGGCCCGGCAATTCAGCCGCGGCGCCACGGCGGCCCAGGGCGGTGCGGTAGGTTGGGTACAGCCGGGCCAGTTGACGGCGGACCTTGATCAGGCCATCGCCAAGCTTAAATCCGGCGCCCTGTCCGAACCAATCCGCGGGGTGGGTGGCTATTATATTATCCAGCTGCACGAGAGGCGGAAAATTGCCGCCACCGCAAAGGCCAGTATGAAGCTGCGTTTGAAACAGATTATCCTGGCCGTGGCCAAACCGGCCGGGGAAGCGGAATTCAAGGCGGGTGAGGAACTGGCCCGGACAGTGGCGGACAGTGCAAAGAGCTGTGACGATGTCGCGGCCGTGGCAAAGGAACTGCCGGCCGCCACGGCCAACGATTTGGGCACCATCGCAATGCCCGATCTGCCGAAGAATATCGTGGCGGCTGTCAAGGATCTGGCCATTGGCCGGTTCAGCGCCCCGATCCGGAACAAATCCGGCGTCATGATGCTTATGGTATGCGATCGTCAGGCGATCCAGGGCAAGGGCCCGAACAGGGAAAGCGTGTCCGATAATCTGGCGCGCCGGCGCTTGACCATGTTGGCGCAACGCTATTTGCGGGACCTGCGGCGGTCGGCGGTCGTGGAACTGCGCTGAGCCCCATGGCCACCACCGCGGCAACCCCCATGGCCGGCACGGCAGTGCCCACAATGCCCGCGCCCATCGCCATGACCATGGGCGAACCCGCCGGTATCGGCATTGAAATCGCCCTCAAGACTTGGCGCAGGCGGTCGGTTTGTGATCTGCCACCGTTCTACCTGATTGCCGATCCCGACCATGTGCGCGCCACCTTGGCCGCCCTGGAAAAGCTGGATAGAAGCCAACGCGTCCGCCTTGCCATGACTGAAATCACCACGCCGGGGGAGACGGCCGGCTGTTTTGATCAGGCCCTGCCGGTATTTCCCCAAGCACTGGCGGCCATGCCGGAGCCGGGCAAATTGAACAAGGCCAATGCTGGGGCGGTCTTGGGCGCCATCGAAGTGGCGGTGGCGCATATCGGGGCGGGGCAGGCCTCGGCCGTGGTCACCAACCCAATTCAAAAATCGGTGCTTTATGAAGCCGGCTTCAAGCATCCCGGCCACACGGAATTCCTGGCCGAACTTTGCGGCGGCAATCATTTGCCGGTGATGATGTTGAGTTGCCCGGATTTGAAAACCGTGCCCGTGACAATCCATATGTCCCTGGCGGACGCCATTGCGGAGCTGAGCACCGAAATGATCGTCGAACGGGCTCTGATCACGGCCCGGGCCCTGGACCGGGATTTGGGCTTTTCTCCACCTCGCCTGGCCATTGCCGGTCTGAACCCGCATGCGGGGGAAAGCGGCGCGTTGGGCCGCGCCGAGGCAGCGATTATTCAGCCCGCCATCGATCAGCTGCGGGCCCATGGCATTCAGGTGATCGGGCCGTTGGCCGCCGATTCCATGTTTCACGAAGCAGCGCGGCGAAATTACGACGCCGCCATTTGCATGTACCACGATCAGGCCCTGATCCCGGTCAAAACCCTGGGCTTTGAATACGGCATTAACACCACCCTGGGCCTGCCCATCGTGCGCACCTCGCCCGACCATGGCACCGCCCTGGATATTGCCGGCCAGGGCCGGGCCAATTGTCAAAGCCTGACCTCGGCCGTTGCCCATGCCGGCCTGATGGCCCGTTATCGTGCCCGGGCGGCCTAGCGTGGGCGAAATATTGTCCGGCCTGCCCCCCTTGCGGGAGGTTATTGCCCGCCACGGGATCCGCGCCACCAAGGCGCTGGGGCAAAATTTTTTGCTGGATCTGAACCTGACCCGTAAAATCGCCCGCGCCGGTGGGGAACTGCGCGGCAAGACCGTGTTGGAAATCGGCGCCGGCCCCGGCGGCCTGACACGGGCCCTGCTGGCGGAAGGTGCCGGCCATGTGGTGGCCGTGGAACGGGACCGCCGCTGTCTCGCCGCCCTGGAGGAATTGGCCGCACAGGCCGATGGCCGCCTGACCTTGGTCGCGGCGGATGCCCTCGACGTGGACGAACGTGTGCTGACACCCCGGCCCTGCCGGATCATCGCCAATCTGCCCTACAATATCTCGACGCCGCTGTTGTTCAAATGGCTGGGCCGCCTGGATCTGTTCGAGCATTTGGTCCTGATGTTCCAAAAAGAGGTCGCCCAGCGCATTGTCGCGGCCCCGGGAGGCAAGGCCTATGGCCGCCTGTCGGTGATGACCCAATGGCGCTGCCGGGCCAATGCCTTGTTTGATGTACCGCCACGGGCCTTTACCCCGGCACCCAAGGTCACCTCCACGATTATCGGTCTGGAGCCGCGTCCCGAGCCCTTGGCGGCGGCAAGGGCGGAGGTGCTGGAGGCCGTGGTGGCGGCCGCCTTCGGCCAGAGGCGCAAGATGTTGCGCTCCAGCCTGAAGCAAATCAGCGCCGATCCCGTGGCGCTGCTGACGGCCGCGGGTCTGGAACCCACCCTGCGGGCGGAAAACCTTACGGTGGAAGAATTTTGCGCCTTGGCCCGCGCGTTTGGCTGATTGCGGCTATCGCAGCGCCGGGGCGACCTCTTCGGCCAGACGGCGCAGATGGCGGAGGTCGAGGGAGGGGATGCCCAGCATCAGATCGGTCATGCCCGCGTCGACAAGCTCCCGCAGCCGGGCCGCGACCTCGTCCGGCGGGCCGGCGATCGCGTGTTTCTCGACACCGAAATCAGGGCCGTAATAGCCATGCAGAAATTCCGTGATATGGGCCCGTGCCTTGGCGCGGTCATCGTCGATGGCGACATAGACCAGGCGGCCGGCGGACAAATCATTGGGGTTCTTGCCCGCCGCCCGCGCGCCGGCCTTGGCAATTTCCCATCCCGCCCGGAACTCGGCCGGGCCGCCGAACGGCCCCATGATCCAGCCATCGCCAAGTTCCCCGGCCCGGCGGATGGCCGCCTCCACCAGGCCGCCGATCAGGATCGGTGTCGGCGCGGCGGGCCGGATGATGGCATCCGCCATGGGGAAGAATCCGCCCGGGCGGTTGGCTGGTTCGCCACTAAGAAGTTGCCGCAAGGTATCGATGCTGTCGCGAAACACCGCGACGCGGCGGTCCATTGGCACGCCCAGGGCCTGGTATTCCTCCGGCCGGCCGCCGATGGAAATACCCAGGGATACCCGCCCGCCCGACAAATGCTGCAGGGTGGAGACCTGGCGGGCGACGACGGGGGCTTGCCGCAGGTTCACCACCATAACGGCGGTGCCGAGCCGGATCGTCCTTGTATGGGCCGCCGCCCAAGTTAACAGGGTCAGGGAATCTGCCATGTCGGCGGGGTGGAAAATCCGATCCTCGACCCACAGGGCATCCAGGCCAAGGTCTTCGACGGCCCGGAAAAAGTCAGCATATTCGCGGCCGTCATCCAGGCCGGTGATCGAGACGCTGGGCACATGAATGCCGATGGAAACCGGTTTTGCCAATGCGTTGTCCTTTCCGATCTGGCGGCGGGATCTAGCGTTTGATCCGGCTGCAATCTCACTTACGTCATTGCCGGGCGCGACCCGGCAATCCAGGGCTACCAAGCTAGGCTCATGCGGCTCTGGATTCCCGGGTCTCCGCTACGCTACGCCCGGGAATGACGATGGTTTGTGTTGTGCACCCTAAATCCAATGGGAACGTGCCTAAATCTGCGAGCCGATCTCCCGATACCAGCTGGAATCCGCGCCCAGGCCCACATTGGTGATGTGGACGTCCAGCAGGTAGGGCTCGCCCGCCGCCTGTGCCGCCGCGCCGCGTTTCAGTGCGGCCTCAAGTTCACCGGGCTCATTCACATGCTCGCCCTCGATACCCTGGGATTTGGCCAGCATGACGAAATCGATGGCCGGATCGCCCAGGAAGGTTTCGGGATATTTGTTCTGATCCTTCATATTGCCGCCCCAGGCCGCGAAATTGGTCCGTACCGTCTGATAATTCATATTGTTCCAGACCACGGTCAGGATCGGCAGGCTGTAGCGTGCCATGGTCCAGAAACCCGCCGATGAATACATCACGCCGCCGTCGCCGATGCTGAGAACGACGGGGCGGTCGGGTGCCGCCAGTTGTGCGCCGACGGCGCCGCCCAGGCCGTATCCCAGACTGCCGCCCGAGGTGCGGACAAGGTCCCAATCGTCGTCACCATAACCGAACGGCATCAAATGGTCCGAAGCGCGGAAGTTCTCCGACACCATCATGGTGTTGGGCGCCAGGTTGCGGGCCATGGCATCGCCCAAATAGATGGGGTGGATGGGATTATCCTTGGATTTCTTCGCCGCGTCCGCGCGTTGTTTCGCGGCCCGTTCCTCCGATTGCGCGGCCAGCTTCATCCTGCGCTTTTGCAGGTGCGCCAGATTGGCGTGGTCGGGCTTCCACAGGGCATTCAGGGCCGCCAGGGAGTGTTTCACATTGCCCAGGACCTCCAGATCCAAGGCGAAGGTATTGCCCATCATGGCGGCATCCTGACCGATGGCCATCACCGTATCCGCATTGGAAAATTTATCATCCTCAAGGCTGGAACGGGTGTTCTGGCGGTAGCCGATGCAACAGACCACGTCGTATTCCTTGTCCGACATGGCATCCAGCATGCCCACGTAATTTGGATGCTGCAGGGGGAAGCCGCCATAGTCAAAAAACGCCACGGCCACGGGCAGGGAATAATTTTCCGCCAACTCCAGCATCTCGCGCTGGGCGCCGGCGGCCCGGATGTCGGAGCCGGCGACAATCAGGGGGTTTTCGGCATTCAACAAGGCATCATGGATTTTTTCCAAGGTGGTGCCGTTGGGCGTCAAGGCCATCTCCAACCCCTTGGCGGCCTGAATAGTGCCTTCCACCTCCCTGGCATCCAGCGCGGGCGAGGAATAGGCCACGTAGACCGGCCCGGTGGGCATGGTCAGGGCCTCCTTGAAGGCCCGGCGGGTGGCCATGGGGATGCCGCGGGCATCGGTAACCTCCCAACGGTTCTTGGTAACATCCTCCACCGCGCCCATCTGGCTGAAGCCGCCAGAGGCGCCCAGGGTGTTGTGATCGCCGAACGAGCCGTTATCGCGCATGGCCGCCGTCACCACCATGGGCGAGCCGTCGAAATAAGCGTTCTGCAATTGGCCCGAACCCTGACGGGTGCCGGCCGCCAAGTGCACATTGACGAAGGCGGCATTGCGCGAGGCCTTGGCGTAGCCATCGGCGGCCGAAAGCACCAGGGATTCCGCCAGCAACAAAATCGGCTGCACGCCGGGCACTGTCAGAAAGGCGTCGAAGAACCCAGCTTCCGCGCTGCCCGTATTGGTGAAGGCATACTCTACCTCTTGGGCCACCAACTGATGCATGAGCAACTCGCCGCCCGTGCCAACCACCTTTTTCTTAGTCATGCTCGTTTCCTCTTTCCAGAAATTTTTTATGGTGACGGAATACTTATATAAGCTAATAATTACAAATATCCTTTATTAATCAAGGAATCATATAAGTATTCCGTCAACGTTTTAGTAAAATATTCCGTCGCCGTTATAGAATTACTGTCCGTCCTGCAGGCGTTTTACGAAGTTCACCAGATAGGTTTGCCGGGCCCGCTTCAGGCGTTCGGCAGTCAGGATCGCGCGCACTTGGCCAAGGGCGTCCTCCATGTCCTGGTTCACCACCACGTAGTCGTATTCGGGCCAATGACTGATCTCATCCGCCGCCTTTGACATGCGCCGGGCGACCACTTCATCGCTATCCTGGGCTCTGCTCTTCAGGCGCTGCTCCAACTCCTTGGTGGACGGCGGCAGGATGAAGATACTGGCCAAGTCGTCGCGCTTTTCCTGTTTCAATTGCTGGGCGCCCTGCCAATCGATATCGAACAATATATCCCGGCCATCCGCCAACGCCGCTTCAACAGGTCCGGCGGGAGTGCCGTAATAATGATCGAACACCTTGGCATGTTCCAGCAATTCGCGTTTGTTGATCATCAGGTCAAAATTGATGCGGTCGATAAAGGAATAGTCAACGCCATCCTGCTCGCCGGGCCGCTTGGGCCGCGTGGTGACCGAGATGGACATGGTCAGGTCGGGAAATTCGGCCAGCAAGCGCCGGGACAGAGTGGTCTTGCCGGCGCCCGAGGGTGAGGACAAAACCAGCATCAGGCCCCGGCGGGAGACCTCGCCTGCATGAATGGCCGGGTCGGAGATTGGATCACTCAATATTCTGTGCCTGTTCGCGGAATTGGTCGATCACTGTTTTCAATTCAATGCCGACCTTTGTCAACGCCGCATCCTGGGATTTTGAACACAGGGTGTTGGCCTCCCGATTGAACTCCTGGGCCAGAAAATCCAGCCGCCGGCCCACCGCGCCCTGATCGGCCAGCAGTTCGCGGGCGGCATCCACATGGGCCGCCAGGCGGTCCAATTCCTCGCGCACATCCGCCTTGGTGGCCAGCACGGCGGCCTCTTGCAGCAAGCGGTCCTCCGCCAAGCCGTCGGCGTTGTCCAGCAACGCGGCAACCTGCCGTTGCAGACGCGCCTTCAGGGCGGCGGGCTGAACGGCCGCCAGTTGCCCGGCAGCAGCCGTCAGTTCAGCAATGGTCTCGATTTGTCCCGCAACGATCCCGTCCAGGCGCCGGCCTTCCGACGCGCGGTCCGTGGCCAGACCGTCCAGAGCCTCGTCCAAAGTGGCCAGCACGCCCGCCTCCAACGTCTTGCGTTCGGCCTCGGAATCTTCCCGCTCCACGGTCTCGAGAACCCCGCGCATGGCGAGGAGGCCGTCGACGCTGGGGGGCGGGGCATCAATCCGCTTGGCCAGCTCCGCCGCCGCCGCCAGAACGGCGCCCAGCACATCCTCGTTGATGCGGATTTCCGCCGTGGCGTCAGGTCGGTTCATGGTCAGATTCATGGTCACATTGCCGCGGTGAAAGCGCTTGGTTGCCGCCGCCCGCGCCGCGACCTCCAAGGCATCCAGGCCGCCGTGCAGGCGGCAACGCAGATCAAGGCCCCGGCTGTTGACGCTTTTCAGCTCCCAACTCCAACTATAGTCGCCCGCCGCGCCCGCGGTCCGGGCAAATCCGGTCATGGATGAAACAGTCACCGCGATCAATCCTCACTGTCAATGTGTCCGCACTATAAGGGAAGCGCCGCCATCCGGGAAATACGTTACTTCGCGCCTTTTGCTTTCAAACGCCGCCAGCGCTTCACATTGCGTTTATGCTCGGCGAACGTGGCGGCGAAGGCGTGGCCGCCGGAACCGTCGGCGACAAAATATAGATCCTTGCCGATGGTGGGGTGCAGCACGGCGCGTAGAGCCGCGCGGCCCGGATTGGCTATGGGACCCAACGGCAGACCGTCAATACGATAGGTGTTGTAGGGAGTGGCGAGATCCAGGTCTGCACGGCGCAAGGGCCGGCCCAGGGGTTGGCCGCCGCCCGTAAGGCCGAATACCACGGTGGGGTCCGATTGCAGGCGCATGCCCAGGCGCAGGCGGTTGATAAAGACACCCGCGACCCGGGCCCGTTCCGCGCGCAGGGATGTTTCCTTTTCAACGATGGAGGCCAGGATAACCGCGTCCCACGGGCTTTTCAGAGGCAGGCCCTTGGCCCGGCCCCGCCACAGCTCGGCAACGGTCTTGTCCATGGCCGCCGTCATCCGCGCCACCAATTGGGCCCGTTCATCGCCATGGGAAAAATGATAGGTCTCCGGCAACAATGTGCCCTCGCCGGGGCCCCCGGCGTTTTGGACAATTTCGCCGCGCAACCCTTCCGTCCGCCGTAGCAAAGCCACGACCATGGCGCTGCTCAACCCCTCTGGAATAGTGACGCGGCGTACAATCGTCTTACCCTGGCGCAGGATACGCACCACGCCCCGCATGGATGTTTTGGCGGGAAAGCGGAATTCGCCGGCTTTTAGATCCCGCGACCATCCGCCCAGGCGCACGCCCAGGCGGAACACCAAGGAACCAGAAATGACGCCGGCATCCGCCAGCTGTATGGCAATGTCTCTCAGGCCCTGGCCCTTGGCCAGAATCAGGTCACGGTCCATGGCGCCCAGGCCCGGCCGCGTGAACTGAGCGTATCCCCAGCCAAATCCGCTGCCCACGGCGATCAAGGCAAGCAGAACAAGTGCTATGCATATTTTGAACAGGCGCCGGGCCATGGCCTAAAAATGCCCAGGGCCCGGCTAGTCGACCGGGGTCAGTACCAGGGAGGCATTGGTGCCGCCGAAGCCGAAGGAATTGGACAATACAGCCCGGATCGTCCGTTCCTTCGGGCTGTGCGGCACCAGATCAATATCCAGGCCATCGGACGGCTCGTCCAAATTCAAGGTCGGCGGCGCTACGCCTTGGGTCATGGCCAGAATGGAAAAAATCGCCTCCACGCTGCCGGCCGCGCCGAGCAGATGGCCAATGGCGGATTTGGTCGATGACATGGACATGGCGTTGACCGCATCGCCAAATAGCCGCTTGACCGCGTTGACCTCAATCTCGTCACCCAGGGGTGTCGAGGTGCCGTGGGCATTGACATAGTCGATATCGCCCGGGTTCAACTTGGCGCGGCGCAGGGCCGCTTCCATGGCGCGGTAGCCGCCGTCGCCGTCGGGCGCCGGCGCCGTGATGTGATGGGCATCGCCCGAAAGGCCATAGCCGGCCACTTCGGCATAAATGCGCGCGCCCCGGGCCTTGGCATGTTCCAGTTCCTCGAGCACGACAATGCCGGAACCTTCGCCCATGACAAAGCCGTCGCGCTGTTTGTCGTAGGGCCGCGAGGCGCGGGCCGGTTCATCCAAAAAGCCCGTGGATAATGCCTTGCAGGCGGCGAAACCGGCCATGCCGAGACGGCAGATCGCCGCCTCCGCCCCGCCGGCAACCATGACGTCGGCATCATCCAGCATAATCAGACGGGCGGCATCGCCAATGGCGTGGGCGCCGGTGGAGCACGCGGTCACGACCGCATGGTTGGGCCCCTTGAAACCGTATTTGATGGAGATATTGCCCGACAGCAGATTGATCAGGGAGCCGGGAATAAAGAACGGGCTGATCCGCCGCGGGCCCCGCTCGTGCAGGGTAATGGCAGCCGCTTCGATGCTGGGCAGGCCGCCGATGCCGGAGCCGACCAAAATGCCGGTGCGGAGGCGGCTTTCCTCGCCTTCGGGCTTCCAGCCGGCGTCCGCCAGGGCCTGCTCCGCCGCCGACAGTCCGAAAATGATAAAGTCATCGACCCGCCGCTGTTCCTTGGGCAGCACCCAATCGTCGGCATTGAAATCCGGCGCCCCATCGCCCAAGGGAACCTCGCAGGCGATATTGACCGCCAGATCCGTGGTGTCGATTTTCTTGATCCGGCCAGCGCCGGACTGGGAATTCAACAAACGTTGCCAGACGGTATCGAGACCCACGCCCAAGGGCGTGACAAGACCCATTCCGGTGACAACGACCCTGCGTTCGTTCATCTCCAGCCTCCGTCGATGCTGACAAACTCCTCTCGAGCGGGCCAAGGCCCGCCTGGATCAGGAGGCGTTAGCGTCAATAAATGTAATGGCGTCCTTGACGGTGGCGATCTTTTCGGCGGCATCGTCGGGAATTTCGATGCCGAATTCCTCTTCGAATGCCATCACCAATTCAACCGTATCGAGGCTGTCGGCGCCAAGGTCGTCAATAAACGAAGCACCTTCGGAAACTTTGTCTTCTTCCACGCCGAGATGCTCAACGACGATCTTCTTTACGCGATCGGCTGTATCGCTCATGTGTTAATTCCTTCGCGCTGTCCAGTTTGCAAAATATACTTAGTCACTGTCTCTACCATACCGGCCCGTAGCGGTGCCAGCAGGGAAAAGCGGGGCTTGGTACCATGAACATTGGCAAAGGCCAAGACCCCGAATGGTTCATTTCGAAGATCACTAGATCATGGCCATGCCGCCGTTGATGTGCAGGGTCTGGCCGGTGATATAGGCCGCCTCGTCAGAAGCCAGATACAAGGCGCCGGCGGCGATATCGTCCACCACGCCCAGACGCCTGGCTGGAATGCCCGCCAAAAGTGCTTCGCGCTGTTTTTCATCCAGCGCGTCGGTCATGGGGGTTTGGATAAACCCCGGGGCCAGACAATTGACCGTGATATTGCGCGAGGCGACCTCCTGGGCCAGGGATTTGGAGAAGCCGATGATGCCGGCCTTGGAAGCGGCATAATTGGTCTGACCGCCATTGCCGGTCACCCCGACGATGGAAGTGATGTTGACGATTCGACCCCAGCGCCGCTTCATCATGCCCCGCAAAGCCGCCCTGGACAGCCGGAAGGCGGCGGTCAAATTGACTGCCATGACCTGCTCCCAATCTTCGTCCTTCAGGCGCAAGGCCAGGTTGTCGCGGGTCAGGCCGGCGTTATTGACGACAATATCGACCGCGCCGCCCCCATCCCCGCCCCCCAGTGCCCCGAATGCCTCGTCCGCCCGGCCAATCAGGGCGGCCACGGCCTCGCCATCGCTCAGATCACAGGGCAGCACCGCGCAACGGTCGCCCAGGTCCTCGGCCACTGCCTGCAAGGCATCGACCCTGGTGCCCGAGAGGCCCACATTGGCGCCGGCGCCATGCAGTTGCCGGGAGATGGCGCCGCCGATACCGCCCGAGGCGCCGGTAACCAGGGCGGATTTGCCTGAAAGATCGAACATGCTGGGGGCTTCCTTGCCTAAAGTTTCATGGACGTGAAATTACATGGACTTGAGAAAAGCTTCGATATCTTCGGGCGTATTGATCGCCTGTCCAGATACCTCCCTGTCGATGCGCTTTAACATGGTGGTCAGGACCTTGCCGGCGCCGATTTCGACCAGATTGTCCACATCCTGGTCGCGCATGTAGAGGACCGATTCCCGCCAACGCACCATGGAAGTGACCTGTCGGACCAGCAGATCGCGGATTTCATCAGGCTCCGACACCGCCCCGGCCACCACGTTGGCGACCAAGGGCACGGCCGGCGCCGCGGGAGGCGAGGCTTCCAGCGCCTCGGCCATGATATCGGCGGCAGGCTGCATCAGGGCGCAATGAAAAGGCGCGCTGACGGGCAGCAACATGGGGCGCCGGGCGCCCCGGTCCTTGGCTAATTCCACGGCCCGCTCCACGGCTTCCCTATTGCCGCTGACCACCACTTGGCCCGGTGCATTGTCGTTGGCGATATCGCAGATCTGACCCTCCGCCGCATCCCTGGCGACGCCCGCCGCGGCCTCGAAATCCAAACCCAGCAAGGCGGCCATGGCGCCCTGGCCCACTGGGACCGCCTTTTGCATGGCCTGGCCGCGTTTTTTCAACAATCTGGCCGTGGCATCCAAGGCAAAGGCGTCCACCGCGCAGAGGGCAGAATATTCGCCCAGTGAATGGCCGGCGACGAACTTGCAATGCTTGCCGAACTCCAAACCGCCGTCACAGCGCAGCACGCGGGTGACCGCCAGGCTCATGGCCATCAGGGCGGGCTGGGCGTTTTCGGTCAGCGTCAACTCCTCGATCGGGCCCTCGAACATCAGCCGCGAGAGGTTCTGGCTCAACGCCTCGTCAACTTCTTCGAATACCGCCCGGGCGGTCGGCAAGGCCTCCGCCAGTTCCTTGCCCATCCCGACAGCCTGACTGCCCTGACCCGGAAATACTAAGGCGCGCGCCATGGCCCCCTCCCTCACTGTTACCAATCAATTCGCCACCTTTCATAAAGCGTGCCGAAGACCTGTCAAGCCGGCGAATTTACTCTTGCGGCCGCCTATTGCACCCTTCCCGCATATGTGCATATATGCCGCGCCTTGCCTGGACAGACGGGCAAGTCAGCTAACTAATATTTTCACATTCGGTCGGCCGCATTAACCCTGCGTCCGCGGGCATCCACGCTAACCATCTTGGGATGCCACCGACCATACCGAAGGAGCAACGGACGAAATGCCGTTATACGAGAACGTTTTCATCGCCCGCCAGGATGTTTCATCCCAGCAGGTCGATACCATGACCGAGGAATTCACCAAACTGGTGTCGGACAACGGCGGCGAAGTCGCCAAGACCGAATATTGGGGCGTGCGCGGCCTGACCTACCGCATCAAGAAAAACCGCAAGGGCCATTATGTTCTGATGAACCTGGATGCGCCCTCCGACGCGGTGCAGGAGCTTGAACGCAACATGCGCATTCACGAGGACGTCATCCGCTACATGACCGTTCGGGTTGATGAGCTGGAGGAAGGTCCCTCCGCCATGATGCAGTCCCGTGGTGGACGCGGCGACCGGGGCGACCGGGGTGGCCGCAGTGATCGTGGCGATCGGGGCGACCGGGGCGGCCGGGACCGCGAAGCGCGGTCTGGCGAAGATCGCCCGGCACAGAATGCAGATAGCGGCGCCGGCAGTGGCGAGGCCGCCGCGAAGACCGAAACCACCGAAAGCGGCGAGGACTAAGTCATGGCTCAGGATGTCAGAATTTCACAACTTCCCCTGCGCAGGCCGTTCTACCGCCGGCGTAAAACCTGTCCCTTCTCGGGCGCTAATTCGCCCAAGATCGATTACAAGGACGTCAGGCTGCTGCAGCGTTATCTGTCCGAGCGGGGCAAGATCGTTCCCAGCCGCATTACCGCCGTATCCGCCAAGAAACAGCGCG
>JAPYUH010000364.1 GCA_029936195.1 Alphaproteobacteria bacterium | reverse complement strand
GCCGCCTCTGATCAATACCGGGTATTAGATCAGGCCTCCTGTCCCGGCGTTCCCGTTAAAAGGGAAATGCGCCAGGCTGTTACTAACAGAGAGTTCCAGGGGGCGTGGCCGCATGGCGGAAGTTCCGGAGTAGCCGCGTTCAGGCCGCTTGTCCCGGCATAGCGGATGGATTTGCGAGCTGATTGAAGGTGGCAAGCGATGCGTCGATCAATCCCTGCTCCATCTTGCGGACAATGAAGATGATCCGGGATTGCCGGTTCGCGCTGGGCCAGTTGGGCAGGTGCGCGGGCGGGTGGACGATATGCTGCACGCCGTTGATCAGCACCGGCGTTGGAACGCCCGCGACATTCAACAAGCCCTTGATGCGCAGCACGCTGTCGCCGTGGCGGTGCAGCAGCATGGTCATCCAAATGCCGAAGGCGGTCCAATCCAAGGGCGTCTCGAAGGTCAGGGCGAATGAATGCACATGGTCGGCGTGATCGTGGGCCAAGGCGGCCTCGCCACCCCCCGTTGCTGCCGCCGCCAGCCATTGTTCCACCTCCCGGCCGCGGCCGGCGGGGTCGTATAGGTCGTCGGTCAACAGGGTAACGGCGTGGTGCTGGCCCTCCGCGGCCTCCATGATGGGCGCTGATTTGTTCAGCCGGCGCAGGCTGGCATGGAGTTCCGATATCAACTCCGGCTCGGCCAGGTCCATTTTGGTTATTATCAGGCGGTCGGCCATGGCGACCTGCTTGACGGACTCCGGGAAGCGCTGTAACTGGCCCCCGCCATTGACCCCGTCCACCGTCGTGATGATGCCTCCCAGGCGGAAATGATGTTGCAGGATGGGCTCCGCCAGCAGGGTGTAGGCGATGGGGGCGGGGTCCGCCAAGCCCGAGGTTTCGATCACCACGCGGCGAAAATAAGGTATCGCGCCCGCTTGCCGCCGCGACAACAGGTCCCGCAAGGCATCTTGCAGATCGCCGCGAATGGCGCAGCAGACACAGCCGTTGTCCAGCAACAGCGTGCCTTCCGTCACATTCGCCACCAATTCATGATCCAGGCCCACGGCGCCGAATTCATTGATCAGGACAGCCGTGTCGGATAGTTCGGGCGCGGCCAACAGATCCGTCAACAGGGTCGTCTTGCCGCTGCCCAGAAAGCCCGTGATGATATTAACCGGGGTCTGATCGCCATATTCGCCCATGTTCAGCGCCCCGCCAGATGCCGCAGCAATTCAGGATCCAGGGGGTCGACATCCCCCCGGGCCAGGCCGTCCGCCGCCGCCCACATCTCGGACAGGTTATTGACCAGCGCCGTGCGTCCCGTCCGCCCCCGCAGCACGTGCCCGCCCGCCGACCAATCGCCCAGGCGCAGGCCATAATGGTCCAGCACCCGGTTGACCAGACGGGTGCGTTCCTGGCGTTCGCGGGCGCGGGTGTGGGCCTCGGCCCGGGTGGCGAAGGCTTCGGGCGCGGCCGCACTTTCGGTCCAGTGACCGCGTCCGCCCAGGACACCGCACAAAGAGCACATTATCGCGCGCACATTGGTTCTAGCCCGGTACCGCCGCGCCCGCACCGGTACCCGTCGATTGTCGCGGGCAACGCTGGGCAAAATCGTCGGCGATGGCATCGAAAGTGGTGAATTTCACCCCGGTGTGAGCGGTGATGTATTCGATCATCCGCTCCAGCATCAACAGCACCTGCGGCCGGCCAGAGACATCCGGGTGGATGGTCATGGTGAACACGGCGTAGTCGTATTCCCGATAGACCCAGTCGAACTGGTCTTTCCACAATTCCTCGATATCGCGGGGATTGACGAAGCCAAAACTGTTTGGCGCTGATTTGATGAACATCATGGGCGGCAGGTCGTCCAGATACCAGCTGCCGGGAATGTCGATCAGATCCGTTTCCTGGCCGCGCACCAGTGGCGTCATCCATTCGTCGGGATGCTTGGCGTAATCGATCGGCGTCCAGCTGTCGCCGACGCGAACGTAGAAGGGGTGGAAATCGTCGTTCATCAAGCTGTGGTCGTATTTGATGCCGCGGGCCAGCAGCAGTTCGTTGGTGACCGGGCTGAACTCCCACCACGGCGCCACATAGCCGGTGGGCCGCCGGCCCGCGATGCGGTCGATCAGATCGATGCATTTGTCCAGCACGGCGATTTCCTGTTCCGGCGTCATGGCAATGGGGTTTTCGTGGGAATAGCCGTGCATGCCGATCTCGTGCCCCGCATCGACCACCAGTTTGCATTGCTCCGGAAAGGTCTCGATGGAATGGCCGGGGATGAACCAGGTGGTTTGAATATCATAACGGTCGAACAGATTGACCAGCCGTGGCACGCCCACCTCGCCGGCGAACAGGCCCCGGCTGATATCGCACGGGCTGTCCTCGCCGCCGTATGAACCCAGCCAACCGGCCACCGCGTCCACGTCCACGCCGAAGGCGCAGAAGATTTCCTTTTTGCCGGAGGTGCCCGCGCGCGCGCCGCCGCGCCTGCTCTGGCTGGCGATTTGCCCGCTGGGGGTCAGCAACTGCCGGGGCTGATATCGCGCGCCTGGCCGGGTTGGCCTGCCGGAATTATTCGGGTTCATGGTCGTCCCTCCCACGGATGATTTTGTTGGCGGCAGTTTTCACTGCCCAAGGCCAGACGACAAGAGCTAAGATTGTAATACGGAATTTTCCCGTAGGATATGACGCTGGCAGTTTTAACTGTTTAGAATGGCAGGGCAAACCGG
>JAPYUH010000363.1 GCA_029936195.1 Alphaproteobacteria bacterium | reverse complement strand
GAATTGAACAGATTTCCCAGCGGTGCGGCGATCCGACCTGCTCCCCAATAATCCGGTGGTGTTGACCCGGAAATTCCGCTCAAACAGATCCGTGTCCAGCTCCCCATAGGGCTGAAAGGTGGCCAGGGCGGTGTTGTAGATCACTTTCGTGGGCACGCCTTGGTCGGCGATGATCCGTTGCAGGGTCGCGCGGTAGCCATCCAGGTCCGATATGTCGGCGGGGTAGGGGGTTGTGTGTTCCACCTGCCCGGCGAAACTTTGCGGACGTTCGCGATGCCGGGCAATCATGGAAACCTTGTAGCCGCCGTCGCCAAAGCGCCGCACGCAGGCCAGGCCGGTGCCCGCGCCCACCCCCACAACCAAACAATGGGGCCGATCCGTTATGGTAAATTCCTCTACGTTACAGGGCCGTCAATTGCGAATATGATCGGCGTATTCAGAACGCCCCGCAAGGCGGATTTAGGGAAGCTTTCAAGAAACATGCCCGCATCACCCATCATCATCGCCGGCGGCGGTATCGGCGGCCTGGCCGCCGCCCTGGGCCTGGCGCAAAAGGGCTATGCCAGCCTGGTTCTGGAAAAGGCCCCGAAGCTGGGCGAGATTGGCGCCGGCATACAATTGGGCCCCAATGCCTTTCATGCCTTCGATTATCTGGGCGTGGGCGATGCGGCGCGGGAGAAGGCGGTCTATGTGGAATTCCTGCGCCTGATGGACGCCATGACGGGCGAGGAAATCATGCACATGCCGCTCGATGATGGCTTCCGCGAACGTTTCGGCAATCCATACGCGGTGGTCCATCGGGGCGATCTGCATGGCGTCCTCCTCCAAGGCTGCCGGGACAGCGAGCTGATCGAGCTGCGGGTCAGCGCCGATGTCACCGGCTATGAACACGACGGCGCTTCGGTCTCGGTGCAATTGGCCAATGGCGAAGCCGTCACGGGCCGGGCCCTGGTGGGGGCGGACGGTCTGTGGTCGGCGGTGCGTCGGGGCGTGGTGGGGGATGATCAACCGCGCGTCTCGGGCCACACCACCTATCGCTCGGTCATTCCAACCGAGCAGATGCCGGAGGATCTGCGCTGGAACGCCGCCACCCTGTGGGCCGGACCGCGTATCCATATCGTGCATTACCCGCTGTCGGATTGGAAATATTTCAACCTGGTCGCCACCTATCACAACCATGCCCCCGAACCCGTCGCCGGCCAGCCGGTCAGCAACGAAGAGGTCTTCCAGGGCTTCACCCATATTTCCGAGACCATCCAGCAGGTCATCCATCGGGGCACGGATTGGAAGCTGTGGGTGTTGTGCGACCGGGACCCGGTGGAGAACTGGGTCGACGGCCCCGTCACCCTGCTGGGCGATGCGGCCCATCCCATGATGCAGTATTATGCCCAGGGCGCCTGCATGGCGCTGGAGGACGCGGTCTGTCTGGCCCACATGATGGAACGCCACGGCGGCGACATCGACCGGGCCTTTCCCGCCTATAACGAACAACGCCTGATCCGCACGGCGCGGGTGCAGTTGGGCGCGCGGGCCATTGGCGAGCATATCTATCACCCGGATGGGGCGCACGCCCGGGTCCGCAACCATCTGATGCGGAATTTAAGCGTGGAAGACTATTACGACCGCTTCGAATGGCTGTATGGTGGCACCGGCCTGGATGAAAACGATTGATTTGTTAGCAGTGGAGTAAATTGACATGGCGGGACCGCTTGAAGGCGTACGCATTCTGGATATGACGGCCGTGGGCTACGGCCCGTATGCCTGCCAGATTCTGGGCGACTACGGCGCCGAGGTGATCAAGGTGGAATCGGCGGAAGGCGATATCACCCGGGGCATCGCGCCATTCCGCAACGAAGGCATGGGGCCGTTCTTTCTCATGGCCAACCGGAACAAGCGCTGCATCGTGCTGGACCTGAAATCGGACAAGGGCCGCCGGGCGGTCTTGAAACTGGTGGAAAACGTCGATGCGGTGATCACCTCCATCCGGCCGGCGGCCTTGGAACGCCTTGGCCTGGGCTATGAGGACTGCCGCGCCGTCAACGAGAGAGTTGTCTATGTGGCCCTGGTGGGTTTTGGTCAATCCGGGCCCTATGCCAAACGGCCCGCCTATGACGATATCATTCAGGGCGTCTCGGGCCTGGCGGACATGCAGGGGGGACGGTCCGGGCCGCCGCAATTCGTCAATGCCTCCGTCTGCGACAAGATCTGCAGCCAGGTCGCGGCCCACGCTACCATCGCGGCGCTGTTCAGCCAGCAAAAGACCGGCACCGGCCAGATGGTGGAGGTGCCCATGTACGAAAGCATGGTCGGCTTCAACCTGGTCGAACATAACGCGGGCAAGACTTATGATCCGCCCATTGGTCCCGCCGGTTACGAACGCTCGTTCGTGGAATATCGCCGGCCCTATGCGACGGCGGATGGTTACGTCTGCGCCTTGCCCTATAACACCAAGCAATGGCGGGCGTTCTTTGAGATGATGGACCGGCCCGCGGTGATGGACGACCCTCGGGTCATGGATCCGAAAACCCGCAGCGAGAAGATCGGCGAGCTATACGAAATGGTCGCGGAGCTGGTTGCGGGCTGGAAGACCGCCGATCTTTTGGCGGCACTTGAAGCCGCCGACATTCCCAATGGCGAGGCCCGGCGCCTGGAAGATCTGCGGGATGACGCGCACCTGAGCGAAGTCGGCTTTTTCCAGATCCATGATCATCCCACCGAGGG
>JAPYUH010000091.1 GCA_029936195.1 Alphaproteobacteria bacterium | reverse complement strand
CTCGATTTCAACGTCACCCGCTGCCGCTATGCCGAAACCTATGCGGAGATGGGCCTCTCGCACATCGGTTCCATCCTCTCCTGCGGCCGGGACGGCTCGCTCTGCACGGGCTATAACCCCGACGTCACCCTGACCCGCACCCAAACCATCATGGGCGGCGCCACGCACTGCGATTTCAGATTCAAGATCGAAAAAGACGGGTCATAAAAAAACGCCGCCGCTGATCGATTGCAATCGGCGGCGGCGTCTTTCTTAATCGAGCCTTTATTTTTTCACGCCGGCCCAGGCTTCCAGGGCTTGGTGTTTCATTTGCCGGCGTTCGGCGCCGGGTTTGCGCCAGTTGTGGCCGAAGGCGGCCGATTCCCAGCTGCCGTAGGACGGGTTGGCGATCATGTACCATTTGCTGCCCCACATGGCGTCGTTCTTTTCGTACAGCGCCTGACGCTCGGCGATGGAGCCTTTGTAGCCATCGACGAAATCACCGAAGTTGTCGCCGAAAACCATCAAAACCCGATAGTTCGCCGCCACATGTTTGCGCCGGGGGCTTTTCTTGGACGATTTCCATTCGTCCTTTTCGCCCCGGGTCAGAACCATGTCTTCCGAGGTGTCCACGGGATAGCCGAATTTCGCCAGGTTCTTGCGGGTGCCGTCTTCCAAGGGTGCCTTGCGGTTGGTGACATAGAAGATCTTCACGCCCTTGCCATGGGCCATCTTGATGAAGTCAAGAGAGCCGGGAATGGGACGGGAGAGGACATCGTTCACGAACGGACCCCAGGTCTTGCCGCTGTAGTATTTGTACTGGGTCACCACCCAGGCCTGATAGACCGAATTGTCCAGCACGGTCTCGTCCACGTCCAGGATAATGGCCGGCGGCTTGGCCTTGTAATCTCCCATCTGTTCGCCAGGCACGGCGGTCCAGGACTTGTCCGCCAGGGCTGCATCCAATTGCAAACCGGCCAGGCGATAGGTCGAAAGGGCATTGGCCTTAAACTCCACGGACGTCTGTAGCCATAGAGTGCCGTTCATGCCGTCGTTTTCGGCTAGGTCGGCGGCCTGGACGCTGGCGGCAAAGCCAAGGGACATGGCCCCAACAGCCCACCCCTGCAATGTACGTCGGATTATAGTTTTCATCATTCGCCTCCATTTAGATGGTTTAACAGTCGAGGTAATTGATCAATACGCGCGAGCCGGTGATAGCGCGGGCTATCGGGCTCTTGTTCATGCCGTTCGAAACTGGCGGTGACATGATAGGGGATAAAAGTCCCGTGCCCGCCCAGTTCCAGGATTGGCAGAATATCAGAGGGAATGGAATTTCCGACCATCATTACCTCCCTCGGGTCCACATTGTGCCGGGCGAAGATCTCGTCGTAGCTGGCCACATCCTTGTCCAATAGGACTTCGATCTCTTGGAAATGACCGGCCAGGCCGGATTTTTCAATTTTGTTATATTGGTCCATATGATCGCCCTTGGTGATCATCATCAAGGGGTAGGCTTCCGCCAGTTCCACAAGCGTCACCCGGACGCCGTCCAGCAGTTCCATGGGGGCGTCCAGCATGGCCTTGCCCATCATGACGATTTCGTGGATTTCGCCCGCCGTGATCTCGCCATCCGATATTTCAATGGCCGCCTCGATCATGGACAGGGTGAAGCCCTTGACGCCGAAGCCGAAAAGTTTTTGGTTGCGGACTTCCAGTTCGTGTAAATGCGTCTGCACCTGGTCATGAGGGGCGTGCCGGTCGAGGATTTCCGACAGCCGGGCCTGGGTGGCTTGAAAGCGGCTTTCGCTGTGCCACAGGGTATCGTCGGCGTCCAGGGCAACGACTTTTATCATGGCAGGCAATCCACGCCGTGATCCAGGGGCGCCAAGCCCAGATGGCGGGCGATGGTCTGGCCCATGTCGGCAAAGCCGTCCCGTTGGCCCAAATCCCGGGCCTGGATATTCGGGCCGAAGAACAGCACCGGCACATGTTCCCGCGTATGGTCGCTGCCCGGAAAGGTGGGATCGCAGCCATGATCGGCGGTGATCAGGGCCAGATCGCCGGGCCGCATGCGGCGTTCAAATTCCGGCAGGCGGGCATCGAAGGCTTCCAGGGCGGCGGCATAGCCGGGCACATCCCGGCGATGGCCGTACAGCATGTCGAAATCAACGAAATTGGTGAAGACCAGGCTGTTGTCCGGCGCCGCCCCCACCTGTTCCAGCAGGACATCGAACAACGCCATGTTGTCCGGCGCCTTGATGGTGCGGGTTATGCCCCGATGGGCAAAGATATCGCCGATCTTGCCGACCGAGACCACCTCGCCGCCGGCGGCGGTCAGGCGGTCCAGCAAGGTCTCGCCGGGTGGCGGCGTGGTCAAATCCCTACGGTTGGCAGTACGCCGAAAACCAGGCCCATCCGCGCCCACGAACGGCCGGGCGATAACGCGGGCGATTTTCAGGGCCTCCACCTCTTGCTTGGCGATGGCGCACAGGTCGTAGAGGCGCCGCAGGCCGAAATGCTCTTCGTGGGCGGCGATCTGAAAAACCGAATCGGCCGATGTATAGCAAATGGGCTTGCCCGTTCGAATATGCGCCGTGCCCAATTTTGCAATGATTTCCGTGCCCGAGGCATGGCAATTGCCCAGGATGCCCGGCAAATCGAAACGGTCCACCAAACGCTCAATCAGGGCCTCTGGAAAGCATGGTTCCACAGCCGGAAAAAAACCCCATTCGAACGGCACCGGCAGTCCGGCCATTTCCCAATGGCCGCTGGGGGTGTCCTTGCCCCGGCTTTGTTCCACACCATAACCCCAGGCGCCGGTGGGCCGGCCGTCGAAGCCCAGATCAAGGGGTGGTTGGTGGGTGGAAGACCCGGCGGCATGGCCCAGGCCCAGGCGACCGAGGTTCGGCAATTTCAGCCGCCCGGCGGCGGCGATGTGGCCCAGGGTATCGGCGCCGCCGTCGCCAAAGGACGGCGCATCGGCACTGGCGCCGATGCCCAGGGAATCCATCACCAGGATAAAGGCCCGGCTCATGACGGCGCGACCTCTGGAATTCGTTCCAGGATCATGTCACCCGGCCGGCCCTCGTCGCCGATAGTGACGGCGTCGCGGACGGCGGCGATGGCGGCATCGGCATCGTCGTTGTTGGCCGCGTGCACCATGGCCAACGGCTGCCCGGCCTCGACCCGGTCGCCCAGGGCGCAGACCTCGCTCAGACCGACGCTGGGGTCGATGGCATCGGCGGTGTTGCGCCGGCCGCCGCCCATGGCGAGCACGGCCACGCCGATAGCCCGGGTCGCAATGGCGCTGACCACGCCCGCCCGGGTCGCCACGCAGGCCTTGCAAACCGACGCCTGGGGCAGATACAGAACCGGGTTGGCGATCAGATCGGCCGGGCCGCCAAATTGGTGGACCATGCGGGCAAAGGTTTCCAAGGCCCGTCCACTGTTCAGGGCAGCTTCCGGATCGGCGTCCAGACCGGCCAGGTCCAGCATCTCGCGGGCCAGGGCCATAACGTTGTCGTACAAGCGCGGTTCGGGTTTGTTGCCTTGCAGAAATTCCAGGGCCTCGGCAACTTCCAGGGCATTGCCCACGGTACGGCCCAGAACCTGGTTCATGTCGGTGATCAGAGCCCGCGTGGGCAGGCCCGCGCCATTGGCCACCGTGACGATGCTTTCCGCCAGCTCTCGCGCCATGTCCATGTGGGCGGCGAAGGCACCACTGCCCACTTTCACGTCCATGACCAGGCAATCGACACCGGCGGCGAGCTTTTTCGACAGGATGGAGGCGGTGATCAGGGCAACGGATTCCACCGTCGCCGTGACATCGCGGATGGCGTACAGCCGCCCGTCGGCCGGCGCCAGATCGGCGGTCTGGCCGATGATGGCGCAGCCGACATCCTTCACGGTTTTCTGAAACAAGGCCCGCTCCGGCGTGCTGTTGTAGCCGGGAATGGCGTCCAGCTTGTCCAGGGTGCCGCCCGTATGGCCCAGGCCCCGGCCCGAAATCATCGGCACGAAAGCACCGCAGGCCGCCACGATGGGGGCCAGCATCAAGGATACCTTGTCGCCCACCCCGCCGGTGGAATGCTTGTCCACCACCGGACCCGGCAGATCCTGGCCGGACCAGTCGATCACCTGGCCCGACTGGGTCATGGACCGGGTCAGGGTGACCCGTTCCGCCATGTTCAGCCCCTGGAAATACACCGCCATGGCAAAGGCGGCGATCTGGCCGTCGCCAATGGCGCCGCTGGTCAGGCCCGCGACCATGAATTCAATCTCCGCCTCGGCCAGGGTTGCCCCGTCCCGCTTGCGGCGGATGATTTCCTGGGGCAGCAGGCTCATGCGCCGTTGCCTTTACCGTGGCCATTGCCGTAGTCCTCGAGGAATGCCAACAGCAATTGCTGTACCCTGTCGGTGGCCAGGGCGGCGTGGCGCTTGGTCTGCGCATGGCTGAGGGTAAATTCGCTCATCCCCGCCGCCTTGTTGGTGATGATGGACAGGCCCGCGACCCGCATGCGGGCATGGCGGGCCAGGATGACCTCCGGCACCGTGGACATGCCTACCGCATTGGCACCCAATATGCCCGCCGCCCGCACCTCGGCCACGGTTTCGAACTGCGGTCCGGCGAACCAGGCATAGACGCCCTGATGCAGATGCAATTCCATGCCGGCAGCCAGCTTCAACAGCCGCCGGCGCAATTCCGGATCGTAGGCATCCACCATATCGACAAAACGCTCATCGCCGGGTTCGTTGAACAACGGCGATTGGCCGGTGAAATTCAAATGGTCGGTCAGCACCATGACGGAGCCGGGGCCCATGTCCGCATCCAGGCCACCCGCCGCATTGGTCAGCACCAAGGTCTCGCAACCCAACGCGGCCAGGCTGGCCACGGCCACCTTCATGGCGTCGGCCTTGCCGGTCTCGTACAAATGCGCCCGGCCTTCCAGCAGCACCACGCGGGTATCGCCGGCCTTGGCCAGGACCAATTGCCCCCGGTGGCCGCTGACACCGGGCTGGGGGAAGCCGTCCAGATCCGCGTAGGGAATGGCCATCGCCTCATCCATGTGCGCGGCCAGACCCCCCAGGCCGGAGCCGAGAACCACCGCCACGGAAGGTTTGAAATCCGGGCGCCGTGCACGGATAACATCCAGGGCGGTCATGACAGGTTGTCCGGACCAAAGGATTGCGGCAACAGCGCCTCCAGGGTCAGGGTCATCTGCACGCCATCGGCGCCGGCGACATGTATAGGCGTATCCGGGGCGGCAAATTCCCGGATCTTTTGCCGGCAACCGCCGCAGGGCGTGACCGGCGCCTCGCTGATACCGACCACCAAAACCTCGACGATTTTGCTCTCGCCCGCCAATACCATGGCCCCGATGGCCGAGGCTTCGGCGCAAATGCCTTCCGGATAGGCGGCGTTTTCCACATTGCAGCCGCCGTAGACCCTGCCGCTTGCCCCCCGCACGGCGGCGCCCACCTTGAAGTTGGAATAGGGCGCATGGGCCCTATTCCGCGCGGCGTGGGCGGCCTGCAATAGATCGTCGCTCAAACCTAATGCTCCTTCACGTAAGGAATACCGGAGGCCTTGGGCGCAATGGCCCGGCCGATGAAGCCGGCCAGCAGTACCACGGTTAAAATATAGGGCAGGGCTTGGATGAATTGTACCGACATTTCGCCAATTACTGGTAGTTCCACGCCTTGCAGACGAATGGCGATGGCGTCCAAAAATCCGAACAGCAGGCAGGCGAACAGCACCGGCACCGGGCGCCATTTGCCGAAGATCATGGCGGCCAGTGCGATGAAGCCCTTGCCGGCGGTCATCTCGCGCAGGAAGCCGGCGCCATGACCGGTGGAAAGATAAGCACCGGCGATGCCGCACAGGATGCCGCAAATGATCAGGGCCAGATAGCGCATGCGGACGACGGATATGCCCGCCGTGTCCACCGCCGCCGGATTCTCGCCCGTGGCGCGCAGACGCAGGCCGAAGCGGGTGCGGTAGACCAGCCACCAGACCGCCGGCACCGTTAGAAAGGCCAGATAGACCAGGACATTGTGGCCGCTGAGCAGTTCCGAGTAGAGATGCCCCAATAGGGGCACGTCGGCGACGGCGTCGGCGCCGGGAAAGCTGAGCGAGGAAAATCGGGCTGCCCCGGTCAGGGGCGGTGTCTGCCCGCCCATCTGGAACCAGGAGATGCCCAGCAGGACCGTCAGGCCCGAGGCCAATATGTTAATCGCCACGCCGCTGACGATCTGGTTACCCCGATGGGTGATGGTGGCAAAGCCGTGCAGCATGGCCAGCATGACGGAAACACCAATGCCGCCCAACAGGCCGACCCAGGCCGAGCCGCTCAACGCCGCGGCCGTGGCGGCGGCAAAGGCGCCGGCCAGCATCTTGCCCTCCAGCCCGATGTCGATAACGCCGGAGCGTTCCACCACCAAACCGGCCAGGGCGCACAAGATCAGCGGTACCGAAACCCGTATGGTGGCATCCAGGGTCAGGATCATCAGCAGGAAATCTTCCGCCATGGCCTAAGCCTCCGCCGGCTTGGGCGTGGCAAGGGCGAAGTAGAGGCGTTCGGCCGGGCCGCGCAGCATATAGCTCAAGGCGCCGGAAAACAGTACCACCAGGCCCTGGATCACCACGATCAGGTCGGGCGTAAAGGCCGAATTCTCGAACGCCAGTTCCGCCCCGCCCTGATACAGCGCCCCGAACAGCAGCCCGGCCAGGACAATGCCCACCGGATGATTGCGCCCCATCAGGGACACCGCAATGCCGGTGAAGCCATAGCCGGCGGCGAAATCCAGCAACAGTTTATGATGCACGCCCATGATCTCGTTGATGGCGACAAAGCCCGATAGGGCGCCGGAAATACACATGGTGACGATGATAATGCGGGCGGGCGGCATGCCGGCATAAACGGCGGCCGACATATTCGCGCCGACAGCCCGGATCTCATAGCCCCAGCGGGTATGCCAGATCAAACCCCAGACCAGGACACAGCAGATCAGGGCCCAGATAATCGACAGGTTCAGGGGGGACTGCGCCACCTCGACCCCGAACCAGGCAAGGGCCTCATGCATATAGGGCAGCCAGGTGGCCGAATTGAACTCCCGCGTTTCGGGTGACATCTGGCCGGGCTGGATCATCACGTTGACCAGCAGATAGACCATCAGCGAGGCGGCGATGAAATTGAACATGATGGTGGTGATGACAATATGGCTGCCGCGCTTGGCCTGCAGATAGGCCGGAATATAGGCCCAACCGGCGCCAAACAGCGCGGCGGCAATAATGCAGATGGGCAGCATCAGGGCGAACGGCAGATACTGATCCAACGCCAGAAAGGCCAGCCCCACGCCCAGACCGCCGATATAGGCCTGGCCCTCGCCCCCGATGTTGAACAGGCCGGCATGAAAGGCCACGGCCACGGCCAGGCCGGTGAAGACGAAGTTGGTAGTGTAGTAAAAAGTATAGCCCAGGCTTTCTTCGTAACCGAAGGCGCCGCGGATCATCACCCATGTCGCCTCGAACGGGTCCTGTCCCAGGGCGGCGATCAACAGGCCCGAGACCATGAAGGCCAAGGCCACGTTGATCACCGGCAATAGGCCGATGTCGACCCAGGCCGGCAGTTTGTCGGGGGCGCTAGCCATGGGTCGGGCCCGTTTGGTACCGCAACACCCGGCAACAGCAAATGTCATTCCCGGGCGTAGCGGAGCGGAGACCCGGGAATCCAGAGCCGCAAGCTTCTGTGTGCATTGCCCTGGATTGCCGGGTCAAGCCCGGCAATGACGAAATTGAGATAGTGCGCCGCGCCGTGGAGCAACTTGCTTCCATCACCATCAAACCACCCCGGCTTTAGTTTCCGCCGCCGTTTCGTGCGCATTGGCCATCATCAGGCCGATGGTCCGCGCATCGGCGTCGGCGCCATCCACCTCGCCGACGATCCGCCCCTCGAACATCACCAGAATGCGGTCGCTCAACGACAGAATTTCCTCCAACTCCACCGAGACCAGCAGCACGCCGCAGCCGCCATCGCGCATCTGTATCAATTGGCGGTGGATGAACTCGATCGCACCGATATCCACGCCGCGCGTGGGCTGGCCGACCAGCAGAATTTCCGGCTGTCTTTCGATCTCCCGCGCCAGCACCAGTTTCTGTTGGTTGCCGCCCGAAAAACTGTCAGAGGCCAATTGCGGGTTCGGCGGGCGGACATCAAAGCGGCTCATCTTGCCGTCCGTATCGGCGATGATGGCATCGGTCTTCAACAACACCGTGCCCGTATAGGCGGGATCATGATGATAACCCAGGATCGTCGTTTCCCACGCCGCGAAGGGCGAGATCAGGCCCATGCGCTGGCGGTCCTCGGGCACGTGGGCCAGGTTCAATTGCCGCATTTCCGCCGGATCGCAGGGATGGTCGGCGTCCACCACGCGGCCGTGAACCGTCAACCTGCCGTCGTCGGGGGCCTGGATACCCGACAGCACCGCCAGCAATTCGCTTTGTCCGTTCCCGGTGACGCCGGCGACACCAACGATCTCGCCGGCCCGCAATTGAAAGCTCACATGATCCAGGCGCATGACGCCGGCATCGTCGATCCGGGTTAAACCGTCCGCCGCCAACACCACATCACCGGGCTGGGCGGCGGTTTTTTCCACCCGCAGCAAAACCTGGCGGCCGACCATCAGTTCCGCCAGTTCCTCCCGCGTGGTCTGGGCGGTTTCCCGGTGCGCCACCATCTCGCCCGCCCGCATCACCGAGACGTTGTCGGTGATGGCCATGATTTCCTGCAGTTTGTGGGTGATCAGGATGACCGTGACCCCCTGGGCCCGCATGGCGCGCAGAATTTCAAACAGCCGGTCGGCCTCCTGGGGCGTCAGCACGCCGGTGGGTTCGTCGAGGATCAGAATATTGGCGCCGCGATACAGCGCCTTGAGCAATTCCACCCGTTGTCGCAGGCCCACCGCCAGCTCGCCCACAACCGCGTCCGGGTCCACTTCCAGGCCGTATTCCGCTTCCAGCCGGGTTACCTCCGCCCGCGCCGCCGCCAGGCCGCCGGCCAGCAACGCGCCGCCCTCGGCGCCGAGCAAGATGTTCTCCAACACGGAAAAATTATCCACCAGCATGAAATGCTGATGCACCATGCCGATGCCGGCCGCGAGGGCGTCTTCCGGGCCATCAATGGCGGTCGGCGTCCCGGCAATCTCGATTTGGCCGCTATCGGCCTGATAGAAGCCGTACAGGATCGACATCAGGGTGGACTTGCCGGCGCCGTTTTCGCCGACGATGCCGTGGATGGTGCCACCGCGCACGGAGAGGTTCACATCCCGGTTGGCATGCACCGGGCCGAAATGCTTGTTGATGCCGCGCAGTTCAAGAGCCGGTGCGCCGGGAGTGGTCATCAAGACCGCTCTCGGTACACATCAGCTCTTACCGCAGTCCCTATTTGGGGCACTTATTATCGGACATATAGTCGTGCACGGTGATCTTGCCGGCGATAATATCGGCCTTGGCCGCTTCCACCGCGGCTTTCATGGCGGGGGTGATCAGGTGCTTGTTGTGCTCGTCCAGGGCCCAATCAATGCCGCCCTCTTTCAGGCCCAGGACCTGAATGCCGGACTTCCAGTTGCCGTCGTTGGCACCCTTGAAGACGTTATAGGCCGCCACGTCCACGCGCTTTAGCATGGAGGTCAGCATGGTGCCCGGATGTAGATGGTTCTGGTTGCTGTCGACGCCAATGGCATACTTGCCGTTGTCCTTGGCCGCCTGATAGACGCCAATGCCGGTGCCGCCAGCCGCCGCGAAGACCACGTCGGCGCCCCGGTCAAACTGGCTCTTGGCCAATTCCGCGCCCTTGGTGGGATCGTTCCAGGCGGACGGCGTGGTGCCGGTCATGTTGGCATAAACCGTGGCCGAACTATTGGCATGCTTGACGCCATGATAATAACCGCATTCGAAACGCCGGATCAGGGGGATGTCCATGCCGCCCACGAAGCCGACCTTGCCGGATTTAGACGCCATGGCGGCCAGGATGCCGACCAGGAACGAGCCTTCCTGCTCCTTGAAAACGATGGACTGCACGTTGGGCAGCATCACCACCATGTCGATGATGGCAAAACGAGTCTTGGGAAAGGCCTTGGCGCCCTTTTCAATGGCCGAGGCCTGGGCAAAGCCGACGCCCAGAACCGGGTCGGAACCGCGCTGGGCCATTTTCTTCACGGCCTGTTCCCGTTGGGTCGGGTTCTTGACCTCGAACTCCCGGTACTTGATGCCGGTTTCCTTGCGGAATTTCTCGACGCCGTCATAAACGCCTTGGTTAAAGCTCTTGTCGAACTTGCCGCCCATGTCGAAGATCACGGCCGGCATCTTTTCCGCGGCAAACGCGGTGCCGGCTGCCAGCAGGACCGCGCCGGCCCCTAACATGCTGAGTGTGGTGATTAGCTTTGTCATATCGCCTCCAGAATTTTTGTTGGACATCGGGTTATGTTCCCGCCGGACCGATGTTTTCCCGGCCAAAAAGATATCTCTCCAAGCCAAAGTACCAAATGATCATGCTGCCTACGAAGCCGATGTGGGTCAAGGTGGAAGTCCGGCCATTTCCCGCGCCCGCCATTTGATGGTATCAGGAGCGCAGAAACGAAAAAATTTCAAATCGGAGGAGCGACCAGATGAACGACGATGCCATGATTTTGGACGGCATCAAGGTGCTGGACGTGGCCAGCTTTATCGCCGGGCCCGTGGCGACCACGGTGATGGCCGATTTCGGCGCCCAGGTGATCAAGGTGGAGCCCCCCGCGGGCGACGGCTACCGGCATCTGGCCAGCCTGGCCGGCATGCCCCAGGCGCCCGAACCCTTTCACATGCTGGTGGACAACCGCTCCAAACGGGGCCTGTGCCTGGATCTGGCGACAGCAGCCGGGCGCGAGGTTCTGTACGGCCTAGTCAAGGACACGGATGTTCTGGTGACCAATTACATGCCCCATGTGCGGGAAAAGCTTGGCCTGCGTTACGAGGATCTGGCGCCGCTGAACCCAGCGCTGATTTACGGCTCCATGTCGGCCTATGGCGAAAGAGGACCGGAAGCCGGGCAAACCGGCTTTGACACCACGGCCTATTGGGCCCGCAGCGGCCTGATGGATCTGGTGCGCCCGGATCCGGACGGCGACCCGGCCCGCTCCATGCCCGGCATGGGAGACCATCCCACCGGCGTGGCGCTGTTGTCCGCCATCCTGCTGGCCCTCTACCGGCGCGAGCGCACGGGCAAGGGCGGCATGGTGCATTCCTCCCTGCTGGCGAACGGCTATTGGTCCAACGCCTATATGGCGCAGGCAGCGCTCTGCGGCGCGGCCATTCCCCAACGGCCCCGGCGCGAAAAGGCGGCGAACGCGCTGTCGAACTATTACTGCTGCAAGGATGGCCGCTGGTTCGTCCTGACCGCCGCCAACGAAGCCAAGGAATGGTCCCGTCTGCCCGGCGCCTTGGGGCATCCCGAATGGGCCGACGACCCCCGTTTCGCGACGCAGGAGACCCGGCAGCAAAACGCCACGGCCCTGACCGCCCTGCTGGACGGCGTCGTGGCGCAAAGGGATCTGGAGCATTGGCGCGCCGCCTTCCGGGAGTATCAGGTGACGGTTGGCATCGTCGCCAAGACCGAGGATATCCACGGCAATGAACAAGCCATCGCCTCGGGCGCGGTGATGCCCGGCGGCTCCGCCGGCGCGGGTGTTGATTACATCATCGACAGCCCCCTGTGGGTCGAAGGGTCGCCGAAACGGGCGCCCCTGCCGCCGCCCGAACATGGCGAACACACATTGGAAATTCTGGCCGAGGCCGGTTACGACGAAGCCGCCATCGCGGACCTGCGGGCCCGCGGCGGCCTTGGCCCTCGGCAATAATACCAAGTAACAGGAGAGCATCGATGGTACGACTGGCGGATCTTGACGAGCCGGAACGCTCGCATTTGGGCACGATACCGTGCCCGGATTTTGAAACCCGACCCTGGGTCAGCGGACCCGCGATGGCGGCGCGGCGGGTGGCCATGGTTTCCACCGCCGCCCTGCAGCATCGCGACGACCGGCCATTGCTGGCGGGGGCCGGCGACTACCGCGTCATTGCCAATGACGCGCCCGATGGGGATCTGGTGATGGCCCATATTTCTACCAACTTTGACCGCTCGGGGTTCGAACAGGATCTGAACGTGGTGCTGCCCCGTGACCGTCTGCGTGAAATGGCCGCGGCGGGCGAGATCGGCTCGGTGGGCAAATATCACTATGCCTTCATGGGCTCCACCGACCCAGGTGGAATGGAAACGGCGGCGCGGGAAATGGCCGGGCATCTGAAGGCGGACGGCGTCGATACGGTTTTTCTGCTTCCCGTTTGACCCCTGTGTACGCGCGCCGTGGGCGGGCTGGCACATTTTCTGGAGGACGAAGGCCTGGCAACGACGCAGATCAGCCTGATCCGGCCGCAGACCGAGAACACCAAACCGCCCCGCGCCCTGTGGGTGCCGTTCGAGCTGGGCCGCCCCATGGGCGCGCCGAACGATGCGGCGTTCCAATTGCGGGTGCTGCGCGCCGCCCTGGCCTTGCTGGAGCGCACGGACGGCCCGGTAGTGCTGGAAGACTTCCCCGACGATGCCCCCGCCGATACGGCGGCCCAGGAGAATGATGAAGGCTGGTTCTGTCCCATCAGCCTGCCGCCCCTGGCCATGGACCTGGCCGCGGGCGGCGGCTTCAAGGCGGCCATGGCGGCGGAGATCGCCGGGTTGTCCACCTGGTACGATATCGCCTTGCGCGAGCGCGGGCGCACAACGGTGGGGTTGAGCGGCCTGGCGATCGACGAAATCGTGGATTTCGTCTGCGCCTTTCTCGATGGCCGGGTACCTGAAAATCCCAACGGTGAATTGAGCCTGGGGCAAAATCTGAAGTTCGCGGTGGAAGACCTGAAGGCCTATTACCGCGAGGCCGCCGGGGCCCAGCCCGGTCACAATACCGGCAAGCAGATGAATAACTGGTTCTATGGCCAGACAGCGGCGGGCAAGGCCTTGTATGCTCTATGGCCCATTGCCGCGGAACTGGCCAGGCAGCGGGACGACGGTTTCATGAAGACTTTCGCCAACCTGCTGCTGATCCCCGCCAGCCAGAAGTTTCGGGCGGAGAAAGAGGAGGCCTGATCATGGCAACCAAATTGGCTATCCTGGATGACTACCAACGCGTGGCCCTGGACATGGCGGACTGGTCCAGCCTGCCGGGTGATATTGAGATCACTGTGTTTGGCGATAATCTGGCGGACCTGGATGCGGTGGCCCAGCGCCTGCAACCGTTCGAGATTATTGCCGCCATGCGGGAGCGCACGCCTTTCCCCCGGGCGCTGTTCAAAAAACTGCCCAATCTGAAACTATTGGTCACCTCGGGTATGCGCAACGGTGCCTTCGACATGGCGGCGGCGGCGGAACATGGTGTTACGGTCTGCGGTACGGGCGGCGTGTCGGCGGCCACGGAAGAGATGATCTGGGCCCTGATCCAGGCCGTGGTGCGCCAGCTTCCGCAACAAGATCGCGCCACCCGCGCCGGCCGCTGGCAAACCAGCGTGGGCTGGAATTTGGCCGGGCGGACCCTGGGGCTTGTCGGTCTGGGCCAGTTGGGCGGGCGCACGGCGGAGATTGCTAATTTCTTCAATATGCGGGTCATCGCCTGGAGCGAGAATTTAACCGCCGAACGGGCCCGGGATTGCGGCGCCGAGCTTGTCTCGAAAGAGGCGTTGTTCAGACAGGCGGATGTGGTCTCGATCCATTTGATCCTGTCCAAGCGGACCCGCGGTCTGATCGGTGCCGATGATCTGGCCCGCATGAAGCCGGAGGCCTATTTCGTCAACACCTCGCGCGGCCCCATCGTGGACGAGGCGGCGCTGGTGGATGTTCTGCGTCGGGGCGGTATCGGCGGCGCGGCCCTGGATGTGTATGATCAGGAACCCTTGCCGGGGGACCACCCCTTTTTGCGCCTGGAGAACACCATCATCTCGCCGCACATGGCCTATGTGACGGAGGAGAACCTGATCAAATTCCACCGGGAAACAGTGGAGGATATCGCCGGCTGGCTGAATGGCAGCCCGGTCCGCGTGCTGGAGTAGCTATTACCAGGAAATATCGGAGAAATCGGCGCCCAGGTCGATGCCTTCGATCTCGTCCAGTCCTTGGACAAAGGTTGCCGTGTTCGTGTCCATGGTCGAGTCACGTCCCAGTTTGGCTACATGGCATATTTGCTGTGCCGGTGTAGCGCCCGAAAAGGGGAAGGAAACATACTCCAATAGAGCCGTCCGCCCGGCCTGATCGGCAAAAATAGCCACGCATCGCACGCTGCAGGGGTGTTCCATTATCCGGTTCATGTAAGCTTGCAAGGGACCCGCCGCGCGGTCACCGACACCGCTCGCCACCAATTTTCCCGTTGGGTCGTGGCCCATGTAGGATTGCAGTTCGGTGCCAAGCAGCCGGTAACGAAAGTTGCCGTCGTCCACGCGTTCGCGGAGGATAATACGGGGCAGCAAATCCGGAATGTGAAGAGGGTCAAAGACGCTGCGCAGGGGGCAAAATTCCTGCCGCGGCAATGCCATCATATGTGCGGCGAATTGCCTGGATTGTTCATGGCGAAAAAGCACGCCGCCGAATACGTCGCCGCTAGTCTGATCAGTCATTTAGCCCTTAGTATGTTCCTGAAATGACGTACTAACACGCAATCAAGAACAATGACGGCAACATATCGGTAATCCGTAAATCTTCAACACATTTATGCACCAATTTTTAGTATAATATAGTTAATACACCCCGTTTATTTGTAATATTGATACAAATTCGATCGAACAATTATTT
>JAPYUH010000362.1 GCA_029936195.1 Alphaproteobacteria bacterium | reverse complement strand
TGCCTCGAAGGTTTGTCCCATTGGATCGTAGTCCGAGACCAATTGCAGATCCCTGAGATAGGCATCGTTGCGAAAGATAAGCCGGTCTTCTTTGTCGAATAGCACCACGGGCTCGGGAAAATGGTTTAAGGCATCCGCCAGTTGTTCCCGGCCCGCCTCGGCATGGACCTCCGCCGTGATGTCGACAACAGTTGCCATTACTGCGTCCGCGCCATCCCATACCACCACATCCGCCATGATCTCCAACCAGACCGGGGTGCCGTCCCGGCGGACGCCCTGGGTCCGGTAACGGTTGGGTGCCGCCAGCCTCGCCAGCCGCTGGCGCGTATATTCCTTAATCCGGCCAACTTCGTCTGGCGTTATCAAGTCCTCCGCCGTGGAGAGATTCAGGATATCCAGTGGACTTTCGTAGCTAAAAATATCGGCCATGGCCTGATTGGCGAAGAGGAAGCGGCCCTCCAAATCGACGCAAACACCTTGGATCGAATTTTCCACGAGGTTGCGGAAATTTGCCTCGCTAAGGCGCAGTTGGTCATCGGCGGCCTTGCGTGCGGTGATGTCGGCGGAGGACGCCAGGGTGCCAACCATCTCGCCGTTGTTGTCGAATACCGGTACCAGGTTCAAATTCATTGTAGTGCCGGACAGCCGGCCCGGGTGATACTCCAGGTCCAAAATAGGTTCCTGGGTGTCGATAACCTGCTGGATCAATGGCTCGATTGTTGTCCCCATGGCCGGACTGACCGCTTGTTCCAAGGTCTTTCCCATAAAATCACTGGGCGATTTTTCGTAGTAGGCGGCGCCAAATTTGTTGAAGAACTGAATTCTGCCCTCCATATCCCGCAGCGACAAGCTTATGGGGATGGTATCCAGAATGGTTTGCATTATGGCCGCATTCTCGGTCAGTTTTCCTTCCGCCTCCTTGCGTTCCGTGATGTCGGTAAATCCAGCAAAATTTGAATTCACGCCGCCATAGTTCACAATCGTGACACTGATCGACGTCCAAATCACCGTGCCGTCATTCTGCTTTAAGCGCGCTTCAAAGTTCCGTAAAAAGCCTTTTTCCTTAAGCTCGGCCACGGCGGCGGCCCGGTCATTTTGATCCACATAGAGGGATCTGGCCGGCATGCCGATAAATTCTTCCTCGGTAACCCCGAAGAATTCCTAAGCCAAGGTATTGCCATAGACATATTGACCATCGGTGATGATGGTCAGAGGCACGGGCGCTGCGTCTATGAGGTCGCGGAATTGTATTTTGTCGGCCTGCATGGCCTGTTCCATCAGGACACTTTCCGTGACGTCGGTTGAAACCCCGCGGTAACCGGCGAAATGACCCTGGTCATCATGGAACGGTACTGCGGAGGAGCGGATCCACTGGCGATTGCCGTTCGGCATACTGCGCTTGGCGACAATGTCACGAAAGGGTTGATGGTTTTTTATTGCCCGTCCATACAATGCCGCAGCCACAGGGTCATCGATGACCTGTCCTTTTTCGATGCCTGATCTGCCGATGACATTCTCGGGTGCGTCGCCGGTCACCTCATAGTAGCATTCCGAGAGATATGTAAATCGGTGTTCCCCATCCCATTCCCAAAACCAGTCGGAGGCCGAGACCACATAATCCTTGAATGCTGATTCCAGACGTCGGCGTTCTTGGGTTTCCATGGTGTGGGAAACGAACGCGGCGAATACGCCGGCGAAGGCTTGTTCCTCGGCGGTCCAGGCATGCGGCTGGCCAATTTTTGTAAATACTATGGAGCCTATGAACAGGCCTTCACGGCGGACCGAAACCAGCAGCACGGCGCGCATGTCAAGCGGCCGAATAATTCTCTCGCGGAAACTATCAATTCGGCCATCATTCTCCGTGTCGTCAATGGCCAGGACATGGGATCGCCACAGGTCCACCATGTACCTTTGGCGCTCGTTCATCTCCATCCGTTGTCCAGGTTCGTGACTTTGCTTCCGGGCATCGAAAATTTCGATGCTGGTCGCTTCCGTGTCGCCTTCACCGTGGCGCCAGATGCTGACACGGTCAACGGACAGGGCGTGGGCGGCAATTTCGGTAATTTCGCGCAAGGCGGCGGTTAGGCCATGTTCGACCAATACGGTGCTGGCCGCGAGACGGCCAACACTTTCGATCTGACGCTTCAGGGCGGCTGCGCTCTTGTCCTGAATTCGTTCCCTATCGCTCATGGAAACCCGCCACTTTAGTAAACCACTAGATTTACATAATAGACGCTTTGCGGGAACGTCGATTTATATATTAATTTCCAAAATGACCGGTGCATGGTCGGACGCCGGTTGATAGCCCCGTGCCGACTTGAGGATTTCCACGCCCAAAAGATCCTCCCGCAACGCCGGCGTGACCCAGATATGATCCAACCGCCGGCCTTTGTCGGCCTTCTCCCAGTTCGGTGAACGATAGCTCCACCAGGAATAGATGTTCTCCGATGCGGGGATGAAATGGCGTACCGCATCGACCCAATCGTGGGAGGCGTACCAGGTTTCCATATGCGCGACCTCCACCGGCGTGTGGCTGACCACGCGAAGCAGCTGTTTGTGGTTCCACACATCGGTCTCCAGGGGCGCCACGTTAAGGTCGCCGACCAGGATAAAGCGGTTCTTCTTGCGTTTGCGCCGTTTGAACCAGGCCGAAACTTCGGTCATGAAATCCAGCTTGTGCTTGAATTTCTCGTTCTTTTCCACATCCGGCTTGTCGCCGCCCGCCGGGACATAGAAATTATGCA
>JAPYUH010000361.1 GCA_029936195.1 Alphaproteobacteria bacterium | reverse complement strand
GGTGACCCGCATGGCCCGTTCGGCGGCGCGACGGTTACGCTGGCGGATGCCATCGGCGCCCTTGGTCTCAAATTAGATTAAGCATCTTCGGCTCCCCTTTACCTTGACACAAACCTTGTTCAGGGCAGGATGACGGTCGAGTTTTTCGACGGGGAGCGTAGCCATGAAAACAACGGTAATTAGGAATGCGGCCTGGGTGGTGGCCTGGAACCCAGACATCGGCCGGCATCATTATCTGCGCGACGTGGACGTGGCCTTCACGGGCAATCAGATCAGCCATGTGGGCGGTGGCTATGACGGCGCGGCGGATAAGGAAATTTCCGGCCGCGACGTCATGGTGATGCCGGGTCTGGTCAATATTCACAGCCATCCCACGTCCGAACCCCTGCGCAAAGGCATTACGGATGAAACACGCAGCCCGAACTTCTATCATTCCTCCCTCTACGAATTTCTCACCATCTTCAACAACGATCCGGAAGGCACCCCGCCCTGCCACAAGGTTGCCATGGCCGAGCTGCTGTTGAGCGGCTGCACGACAATCGTGGATTACTCCATGGCCTTTGACGGCTGGCTGGATTTGCTGGCCGAGGCGGGCATCCGCGCCTGCGTGGCGCCCTCGTTCCGGGATGCGCCCTGGTATACCAGGGACGGTCACCTGCTGGAGTATGATTGGAGCGACCCCGAACGGGGCCCAAAAGGTTTCGAGGCCGCCAAACGCACCATCGACCTGGCCAACCAGCACCCCTCGGGCCGCCTGACCGGGATGATGTCGCCGGCTCAGATCGATACCTTGAGCCCGGAACTGCTGAAAGGAGCCCATGATCATGCCCAGGAGCGCAACCTGCCGTTCCAGATCCATGCCGCTCAATCGGTGAACGAATTCATCGAAATGGTGCGCCGCCACGGCAAGACGCCGATCCGCTGGATGGATGACCTCGGGATTTTGACGGACCGCACCATAATCGGACACGGCATCTTTCTCGACCATCATCCCTGGCTGCATTGGTCAACCAGGGAGGACCTGGACCTGATCGCGGAGAGGGGCGCATCGGTGGCCCATTGCCCCACTGTCTTCATGCGCCGGGGCATCGCGCTGAATACGCTGGGCGGATATTTGAAGGCCGGCGTCAACATGGGCATGGGCACGGACACCTACCCCCACAACATCCTGGATGAAATGCGCAATGCTCTGACCGTGGCCCGGGCCGTGGCCGGCACGGTGGATGATCTGAATACCTCCGATGTATTCGAGGCGGCGACCATTGGCGGCGCCAAGGCCCTGCGCCGGGATGACATCGGCCGCCTATCTGTGGGCGCCAAAGCCGATTTGGTCCTGGTTGATCTGAAACACCCGGCCATGCGCCCCTTGCGCGAACCCTTGCGCAGCTTGATCTACGTGGCGGGCGAACGGGCGGTCAGGGATGTTTACGTGGATGGCAACCTGGTGGTCGAAGGGGGTAAATGCCTGACCATTGACCTGGACGCCGAACTAACGGCCCTGGAGGCCGCCCAACAACGATCAGTAGAACGCGTCCCCGACATCGATTTCGCCAACCGCACGGCGGATGAGCTGGCGCCCATGGTTTACGATCTTAACTAGCCGGGACAGGTCGTGATGATTATCCTGGGCCGAAATCAGAAAAATGGCTGGCCTGGCGTGCGGTTGCGGGATCGGCGGGAGTAAAAGCATGGACATGGCGGCCGGGATTATCGCGTCATTGGCGGAACAAGGCGATGCCGGCGCCCAGCTCAGCCTGGCCAAGATTTACCGCCAGGGTAAAGGCGTCTCCAGAGATATTGTCGCGGCGGCGAAGTGGTGCCGCTTGGCGGCTGATCAGGGTCTGGCAAAGGCGCAACATAACCTCGGAGTCATGTACGACGAAGGTGATGGCGTCGGGCAAGACCACGGTGAAGCCGCCAAGTGGTTTCAGATGGCCGCCGACCAGAACTTTAGGCCGTCGCTGCATAACCTGGGCGATATGTATCTTCGAGGCTTGGGCGTGGCGGAAGATCCAGCGAAGGCGATGGCGCTATTCCGTCGTTCCGCCGATCAAGGTTCCAGCCGCTCACAATTTTGCCTGGGCTCAATGTATGATGAAGGCCGTGGGGTGGAGCAGGATGCCACGGAAGCTGCCCGGTGGTACGGCAAGGCGGCGGAGCAAGGGTACGCCGACGCTCAGATTAACCTTGGCTTGATGTATCAGGATGGCCGGGGCGTGGTGCAAGACCATGATGAAGCAGCAAGGTTATTCCGGGCAGCCTCGGATGCGCTGCCATAGCCGGCAAGGTGTTTTGCTGATGCAAACGACTTCGCGGTATGTCAGGATGCCGCCGACAATAACAATGAGGAGGAATGTCACATGGCGACCGGTACAGTAAAGTGGTTCAACGCGACGAAGGGTTTCGGTTTCATAGAGCCTGAAGGCGGCGGCCAGGATGCGTTCGTGCATATCTCGGCCGTGGAACGTGCGGGCATGTCCGATCTGCGTGAAGGCCAGAAGGTTCAGTATGATCTGGAGCCGGGACGCGATGGCAAGAGTGCCGCCGAGAACTTGGTCGCGCTTGATTGAGCCGCCCCGCGCCCGATCCGCGCCATCGTTCAAGGATGTGCGCCAGATAGCCAATAGATGGCATGGCTGGGATGCTACGCGTTAGCTAGCACGAAATCTCGAGCTCAGGGATGGTATAAAAACACACGCTGGATTCACATTTCAAGTGCAATTGTGAGGTTTTCGAGGAACGCTTCGGCGG
>JAPYUH010000090.1 GCA_029936195.1 Alphaproteobacteria bacterium | reverse complement strand
GGACTGGCAACAAACATCATATCGACACAGGCTTCCGGGTCTGGTTCGGCGAGCCGCCGGTAATTACTATCGTTCAGGTCAGAACGGAATAGCTCCCTTCGCCGTTTTTCTTCCGTTCAACCTTGGTTACCCTGATATCCGTACCCTCGGCCCAAAGCTTGTACTTAAAACCCAGGCTAACGGTTCGCTTCTTCATGTCTTCGGTAAAATTCATGGTACCGGGGAAAGGGTCATTCGGGTCATTGCCTATTTCGACGATTTTGAAGCCATTGTTTCGGATTGCGATGGTATATCGGTAGGCATCGGATTCGGCGGGCGGATTGCCCAAGCCCGAGGATACCTTCTTCCAGGTTATATACGTCGTCGCGACAATGTCCGCGTCGCCGGCGTTTATTCCCGAAGTTTCCCGGAACTCAAAATAATTGATTTGACCGGCAATGGTCACGATCATCCGCTCGGCGGCGTTAAAATTGTTGCCGTTCAAGGCAGCCTTCGAGCGGTTGAGAAGCGCATGGCCGAAGACACCGCCCAAACCCGTCATACCCGGCACGACGCGTCCATTTACCCGATTGGCATTTCGGATATTACCGATTATGCGGCCAATATTGTTGTCTGCCGGGTCGCCTTGGGCACGAACATAGAAATCCGACAACAGTTTTCTCAGTTGGTTCTTGCTGCCCAGCGCAACGGAAGAGATGGAGGGATTGGCCGCACTGCCATTGCGATGGTTTGTTACCAGGGAGGTTGACATGATGCCGCGCCAATCCGCCGGGGTGGCCGTGACATGCACAGGTTCGTCCCCGGGGGGCGATTGCATATCCGTGCACGCCGCCAACGAAACAACGAAAGCAGCCAAGACCGCAGACTTGATCAACAATAAATTCGTCTTCATTGGTTCTGCCCTCTACGCACCAAAATTTCGACACCAAATAATATTATAGAAATCTAATTCATATACCAAGCGTCATTAAAATAATCTATCGAGATGCATTTCAGAAAATTGTTCTCGGCAATGGCTAGCCCGTCGGAACCCCCACCGCGCGCATCACCCATGACGTGGGGCGACCCTGACCGGATCACGGCGTTACTGGGCGCCCATTTCGATCCGCGGTTTGAACACGCCGCCTCGACGAATTACCATTCCGACGGCTTCAAAACAGAGCACGGCTTGAATTGGTCCCGGGAATACCTGCTGACCGTCGGCACCCGGAAATAACCGCCAAAGGTTCGCTAACAGGTTAGCTGCAACACCTTGGCGTCCAGCACATAGGGCTTGATAGCGTCAACAGCCAGCTTGTGATTTTCGTGCGCCGCATAGGCCTCGAACGTTGCGCGGTCAGGTACCGTCAGAGTTACGCCGCTCAACCTGCGTTCGGCGATAGGATTGATATTCGCCCCGACAACCAGATCGGAAACGCCGGGGATGACCGCTAAAAGCTCCCGCGACGTTGCATTCATCTTTTCCAGTTCCTCGTCCGTCAACGCGTCGTTCAGTTCGAAAATCACCATATGCCGAATAGCCATCGGTTTCTCCTCAAGTGTTCTGTTCAATATTTAGGCGAGCGCCGCCACGAAATCATCGATCATGCGGGTCAGGTCATGGGTCGGTTTCCAGCCCCAATCGTCCCGTGCGTGGCTATCGTCGATGGCTTGTGAGCGGCCGTGCAGCGCGGGCTTGGTTGGGTCCGCCACGAAATCAATTCGGGCGCCCGGTACTTTGGCCCGCACCGCATCGGCAATATCGCCGGCGGTGGGGGTGGGCTTGGCGCCATCGACCAGATAGTTGACCATTTTGATGTTTTCCCTTGGCGCCCGGGCCAGTTGCACCGTGGCGGTGGCGGCCTCGGTGATATACATCACCGGCACCTTGGTCTCGGGAACGGTCCAGACCGTGAAGGGGTTGCCCTTGATGCTCTCCTCGATCATCCAGGAAGTATATTGCACGTTGCTGGGCGTAGTAACGCCGGGCCCGATCACGGAAGGGTAGCGGATGCCGCGAAAATCCAGGCCGTATTTGCACATGTAGACCAGCCCCATATGTTCGCCAAAGGCCTTGGTGGCGCCATAGAAAGTCAACGGGCGCTGCAACGTCGTATCGGTCAGGGTCTGGCCTTCGATATTATGGCCGTAGCTGCCGATGGAGGAGGAGAAAATTACCTGGCGCACATCGAACAGCCGGGCGGCCTCCAGCACATAGAAGGTGCCCATGGCGTTGGTCTGGATAGCGCTGGCCGGGTCCGCATCCGAAGGCGCCGTCAACATGGCGCCCAGATGGTAGATTACTTCCGGCCGGGCCGTCTTGACCACATCCAGCACATGGGAAAAATTGCCCACATCACCGGCAACCGCCCCGACCCGGTCCGCCAAATCCCCCAGGCGCGCCGGCGTGGGGTTGCGGCTGAATACGGTTATCTCCGTCTCGCCCGCCGCCAGCAGTTGCCGTGCCACTTCCAGCCCGACAAAACCCGCGCCACCCGTAATCAACGTCGCCATATTGCCGTCTCCTCGAATTCTTGCTTTTGATGATTGAACAACACTATCCTACCTTGCACCACTTGGGCAGATTTCGGGAACGGATCGCACAGCGTTCTTCCCGACGACATTACATTGCCCGATATATCCATCACGCAAAAACTCGTCTCTTCCCTTGAAACATCAAGTCCAACATACTCCGTCATGGTCGCCCTCCCATGGTTGGCCTATTGGGGCGTATCGCAAAGACCAAACGAGAGAATTGCGCTATGTATAGGGTGAGCTGACATTTTGTATCAAACCGGGCATTCTTCCATGCAGAAATTCACGGACTCGACGGCGCTTCTGGCGGACGGCCCGGCCCTGGCCGAAGGCATGGCCCGGGACGGTTATCTGTTTATTCGTGGCCTGGTGCCGAAAGACGCCGTCGGCAATGTGGCCCGGCAATTCCTTGAAGTGGCGGCGGAGGGCGGCTGGTTGCGGCCCGGCCAACCGATGGCGGCGCGCATTGCCAACCCCGACGCCGTCTGCGCCGATCCCGAGCCGGCCTTCCTGGATGTCTTCCGACGTTTCTATTGCCGCGAGGATACCCACGCCCTGAAACATCATCCGGCCATTGTTGGTCTGTTCGAGCGGATGTTCGGAGGCGAGGTCCTGGTCCATCCCCTCTTCGTGGCGCGCAATATCTTTCCCCAAAGGGAGGCTCTGACCACCCGCCCGCATCAGGATTTTATCCATATCCAGGGCACGCCAGAGACCATGACCGTGTGGCTGCCCCTACAGGATTGCCCGTTGGAGATGGGCGGCTTGGCCGTGGCGGAAGGTTCCCACCGGCAGGGGGTGCACGAATTCACCGTCGCATCCGGCGCGGGGGGCGTGGAAGTCACCGAGCCGTTCGAGGGTGCTTGGCGCTGTGGAGATTTCGAATTGGGCGATGCCCTGATCTTTCATTCCATGACCGTGCACAAGGGCCTGGACAACAAGACCGACCGCTTGCGCCATTCCATCGATGCCCGCTATCAACGGGCCGACGCGCCCATATCCGCCGTCTCCATGGCGGCCTATTCCGGCTGCGGCGATTGGGAGGAAATTTACGCCGATTGGCGGAATGATGACCTGAAATTCTATTGGCGGGCCCAGAACCCTGACGTCCAAGACTTCGATTATCAATATTATGACCACCGGGATGCCATCGCCTTTGCCATGGCTGAACAGGGCGACGAAACGTCGCGCGCCGCCCTGCTGCGCATTGTTCAGCGCGACCCCAGGGAAGAAAAACGTGATCGCGCCACCGCCGCCCTTGCCCTGTTGGACGCTTAAGGTATTTCAAGTTTGATTGAAATCGCCGCGCCGCCCGCTCGCAGCAATCATGAATTGCACTTAAGGCGCGACTTCCAGCACGTGGCCGGCCGCGAATAGCTCTTCGATCTCCGCTTCCGACAGGCCGGCGGTGGCGAGGACTTGGCGGCTGTGCTGGCCGATGGCGGGCGGGTCGTCGCGCACGGTAAAACTGCGCCCGTCCATTTCCAACGGCAGGCGCGGCGTTTTGGCCGTGGCGCCGCCGGGGATTTTCATCACCCGCATCTGGCCGTCCTTGTTCAAGTGCGGGTCGTCCAGCAGGTCCTCGGGCTTGTTGACCGGGCCGAATGCCAACTTAGCTTCGTCGCATTTGGCCAGCAATTGTTCCGTCGACAGCGCCTTGCAGGTTTCCCCCACCGTGTCGACCAGCCAGCTCCGCTGATCCACCCGGCCGCCGTTACTGTTTAGGCGTTCGTCGGCCAACAGATCCTGCCGCTGGAAGACTACGCAAAAACGTTTCCATTGGGTGTCCGTCACCACGCCGATGAATATGGCCTTGCCTTCCGCGCTTTCAAAAGTGTCGTAGATGCCCCAGGCCCGTTTCGGCACGGACATGGGCACCAGGGGCTGGCCGTCGATACCGTGTTGCACGATGTGCTGGCCCACGGCGAACACCGCCGTCTCGAACAGCGCCGCCTTGACCATCTGGCCCCGGCCCGTGCTTTCCCGCTCGCGCAGGGCGGCCAGCACGCCGATCACGCCGGCCATGCCGCCCATGATATCCACGATTGAGGCGCCGGCGCGCAAGGGCTGGCCCGGCGGGCCGGTCATATAGGCCAGGCCGCTCATCATCTGCACAATCTCGTCTAGGGCGCGCCGTTCCTCGTACGGGCCGGACAAGAACCCCTTGAGCTGCAGATAAACCAAACCAGGGTTTAGGACGCTCAAATCCGCATGGCCCAGACCAAGGCGGTCCATTGTGCCGAGCGCGAAATTCTCCAGCAAGACATCCGAACGGCGCACCAGGGCCTCGACCGCCGGCCGGGTGCCCGGCGCCTTCAGGTCGATGGCCAGGCTTTGTTTGTTGCGGCAGAACAGCGGAAAGAAACTGATGCCCACGCCTTGCAAATGCCGGGTCCGGTCACCGTCGGGCACCGGTTCGATCTTGGTCACGGTGGCGCCCAGATCAGCCAGAATCATGCCGGCGGAGGGTCCCATGACCGCGTGGCTGAATTCCAAAACCTTGATGCCGGAAAGGGGAAGCTTTTCCGGCTCAGCCATTTACTGCCTCGTTTTTCATCTGTGTTTCCGTGTCGTGGATATGTAAGAGAGATCTAGAATAGCGCCAATTCCAACCAGTTGTCTGGCCCGGAGTGGCTCTAAGCCAGGCGGAAGCCGGCATAATCCGCCGCCGCGACGCTGTCGCATTTTTCCACATAGATGGGGAAGCCGCCGATATAGGGCATGAAAACCCGGGGCCGGCCGGGAATGCTGCCCCCCAGATACCACGACGAACAGGTCGAGCGCAGGGACTTGGCGGCGGCTTCATTGACATGTTCAACCCAGGCATCCTCGTCCGCCAATTCCGCTTCGATCATGACCTGCCCTTTGTCCCGCATATGGCCCATGCAATCGACAATCCAATCCACGTGCTGTTCTATGGTCTGGATCATGGAGGCCAGGACCGAGGGGCTGCCCGGTCCGGTGATCATGAACATATTGGGAAACCCGGCGGTGCACAGCCCCAGATAGGTGCGCGGTCCGGCTTCCCATTTACGGTTCAAGGGCAGGCCGTCCCGGCCGCGAATATCGATCCGGGTGAATGAACCGGTCATGGCATCAAACCCGGTGGCGAAGACCACCGCGTCGAAGTTATGGGCCGCGCCGGCCACTGTCAGGCCGCTGGCGGTGAAGCCGTCAATGGCGTCTTCGCTGACATCGACCAGGGTGACATTGTCCCGGTTGAAGGTTTCGAAATAGCCGCTGTCCACGCACAGGCGCTTGCAGCCGATAATGGTCTGGGGCGCCAGCAGATCGGCCAAGGCGGGGTTGGCGACTTTTTCGCGGATTTTGGCCCGCACGAAGGCGGCGGCGGTCGCATTTGCCGTCTCGTCCACCAGCAGGTCGTCGAAGGCGCCTAGAAAGGACAGGCCGCCGCGGGTCCAGAATTCCTCATAAATGCCCTCTCGCTCCGCCGCATTCACGGAATGGGCCGAGAATTCATTGCTGAGAAAATAGACCCCCGTCTGCCGCGCCTTGGCCTTGGCCCGCAGGCCGGCATAATCGGCCTTGATGGCGCGCACTTCGTCCGGCTCCAGGGGGGCGTTCCAGGCGGGAATGGCGAAATTGGGCGTGCGTTGAAAGACGGTCAGATGTTCCGCCTGCTCGGCAATCACCGGGATGGACTGAATGGCCGACGAACCGGTGCCGATGACGGCGACCCGACGGCTGGTGAAATCAACGCCCTCGTGCGGCCATTCGCCGGTGTGATATACGGCGCCCTGAAAATCTTCCAGACCAGGAAAGTCCGGCTTATTCGTGGTCGACAGACAACCCAACGCCATGACGCAATAACGTGCGGTGACAACGTCACCGCCGTCGAGCTCCAGGCGCCAGACATCGCCGCCTTCATCATAGACCGCCGCCGCCACCGTTGTGTTCAGTTGGATATCGCGATGCAGATCAAATCGTTCGGCCACGTGTTCGGCATAGTCCAGGATTTCCGGCTGGGTGGCGTATTTTTCCGACCACTCCCATTCCTGCTGCAGTTCTTCGGAAAACTGATAGGAGTACTGCATGCTTTCCACATCACAGCGGGCACCGGGATAGCGGTTCCAATACCAGGTCCCGCCAATCCCGGCGCCGGCCTCGTAAACCCGCACGCGATAGCCTTCACCGCGCAAGCGGTGCAGCATGTACAGCCCGGCAAAGCCGGCGCCGACGACGACGGCGTCGAAATCCGTTGCAGACGTCAATTCACGTTCCTCTCGAAATTTTTTTTAATCTAGACGCTGCATGACGCCCTGACCAGACATGTTGGCGGCGGCCCGTGGCCGTTGATCACCCCATTCCTTCATGATTGAATGCCCGCATGGCTGAAGGAACCGTGACATATGGGCGCCTGGGTTTTCTCGCCGGCACGCTGGTCATCTCGGTCGCGGTGATGATCGCGCTGACGGTCTATCAGATGCGCCGCACGGAAACATTGGTCCAAGGCATGGCAAATGCGAACGACCGCCTCGCAACATTTGACGGGGCCTTCGCCCGCCTGGATCACCGCCTGGATGTCAATGATGAAAACATCAGCGCCCTGCGGCGGGAGATTGAATCGGCGCTTGGTCCCAATACCAGGGCGGATTTTGAGCCATCGGATGTCTTAGGCGCGGCCGGCATTCCCATGGATGAATGGTATTTCAGCCTTCGCATAAAGGATCAATCTTTCATTTTCCCCCGCAATGATGTTGCCGCCCGGCAACTGCGCGATCTGGGGTTCAAGGTACACCGGATAACCCCGTACCTCACGGGCTACAGACTCGACTAATCTAGCGCCCCTCCTGCAACAGCAGGTTCCAGCAGGCGTTCGAAATATCTTCGTTGGCGCGCTGGAGCAGGCATTCCTCAATGGACGGCGTGACTAGACTGTACACGATCAATACGATCAGCCCAACGCCCAAAAGAGTCATGAGCACGAAGAAATTGATCTTTGTCGGGTCCCATTTCATGCCTTGGTTTCCCATGGCTGCTGACAACGCGGCGACAAAACGTGTGTCTATCATACCGCAAGGCTGCCCTTGGGGGTATCGAGAAACCGGGGCCGCGGCATTCTGGTTCACGCTGGTTGCGTCCAAATTGCACATGACCCGATTTCTTTGCACGACGCCCATTGTTGCAGAGACAGGTCATGGCGATACCATGGGCGCATCGTTCGTCATGAAAGTTTCATTCATTGCCGACCGGAACGGCGCCGCCGAAGCCGCTGCGGCCCTGGGAAGATGTCGCCGGCCGAAATCGAAGAGGCGGAGATATTGGCCCGAGCCTGGTGGGCGCGGCACGACAATTGAATAAAAATGAACTTTTCAGCCTGGGCGGGCGCTGCGCGGAATTGAACAATCGGCCGCCGCCGGTTCACCTATGCCACCCCGTATCCGAACACGGCCCGGCCGATACCTGGCGTGTTCGGGGAAAACCGACGGCGCAAACTGGCGCCCAACATTGGCAAAAGCAATCCAGCCTGGAAACCAGGCCCCGATCCAGGCTAAACTTCCAAGCCGCGATTATGTCCGGGGCGAATGGACCGTTGGAGAGATTTTGTTTGCGATTTTGGATTGAGAGACAATGACAGCTGCTCTCCGTGCGATTGACGGTGTCTGCGCCTGGCAAGGCCGGGCCATGGAAAACGATCCCCGATGGCGCTTTACCTTGAGCCGCGACAATATCGCGGAAATTCATGGCGCCCTGGCCGCCGTGCGGCAAAGGGGTCTGGCTTGGGAGCAAATGACAAAGGCCGATTTCCCCCTGCCCGGCACCGCCGGTTTGCTGGCGGAGATGGCGGAGGAATTGGAGAACGGCAGCGGCCTGGCCAATTTATCCGGTCTGCCCGTGAGCGAATTCGGCGACAGGCATGACGGCGGCCTGCGCCACGTCTGGTACGGCATCGGCCTCAATCTGGGCGTGCCGGTTTTCCAAGACTGCAATGCCCTTTTGATGCGGGACATCCAGGACGAGGATCAGGACACCGATGCGCTGCAGGGTCACGAATTGACGGCGCGGAACGGCAGCCGGTTCCAATCATCCAAGGCGCGCACTCTGTCCAACTCTCTGTTGCGCTTTCACACCGACCGCACGGATGTGGTCGGCCTGCTCTGCGTGCGCCAGGCCAAATCAGGCGGTGTCAACCGCATCGCCTCCTCCGTCACGGTGCATAACGCCATGTTGCGGCGGCGTCCCGACTTGGCGGCCCTGTTGTATGAACCCCTGCACCGGGCCCGACTGGGCGAAGAACGCGGCGGCGAATTATTGAGTTATGCCCTGCCGGTTTTCGGCCAGATCGAGGGCCGTTTCACCTCCCACTATTCCCGCACCTATGTGGAGGCGGCCCAGGAAATGCTCGACGTTCCCCGCATGGATGCAGCCCACTGGGAAGCGCTTGATCAGCTGCATGATCTGGCCGAGGAGCATTGCATGGAGATGACCATGCAGACGGGCGATATGCAGTTCATCAACAACCATGTGATCTACCACGCCCGCACGGCGTATGAAGATCACAATGACGATCCCGGTGGCGCCAGCACCAATCAACGCCGTCTGCTGCATCGTTTGTGGCTGGCCACGCCCAACAGCCGGGCCCTGCCCGACGATCACCAAGTGCTGTGGCGCAATGTGGCGGCGGGCACCGTGCGGGGCGGCATCGCGCAAATCTAATTCGGGAGATCATCATGGCCGCGAACATGGGGCATACCGCCCCCGACGACGATTGGCTGGGCAAGCTTGACGAGGCAATTTTGGAGCCGGACCTCGCCATCATCGACCCGCATCATCATTTGTGGCTGCGCAACGGCTATACTTACCTGATGCCGGAACTGGCGCTGGATCTTGCCAGCGGTCACAATATCGTCGCCACGGTGTTCGCCGAATGCCATTCCATGTACCGTCAGACCGGCCCGGAGGCCGAGCGCTCACTGGGCGAGACGGAATTCGTGCGCGGCCAGGCCGCCATGAGCGCCGGCGGCCAATTCGGCGCCACTCGGGCCTGCGAGGTTATGTTCGGCAACGTGGACATGACCCTGGGCGGAAATGTGAAAACCTTGCTTGAGAGCCATGTGGAGGCCTCCGCCGGGCGTTTTCACGGCGTCCGATTTTCCGCCGGCTGGGACGCGCACGAAGCCATCAACAACGTCGCCCCATCGCCCAAGATGCTGGTGGACGACCGGGTCATGGCAGCCGCTAGGGTGCTGTCGGGGATGAACCTGTCGTTGGATACCTGGGCTTATCATCCGCAATTGGACGACGTCGGCGAATTGGCCGATGCGGTACCGGATCTGCGCATTATCCTGAACCACGTGGGCACCCCCATTCTGGGCGGGCCCTATCGGGGCCGGGGCGAGGAAGTCTTTGCTGATTGGCGGGCGCGGATCATACGGCTTGGCGAACGGCCGAATATATACATCAAACTTGGCGCCCTGCCGATCCGCATGCCGGGTTTCGAGGGCGACCGCGGCCTGCCGCCCAGCTCCGAGGAAGTTGCCGCCGCCTGGAAACCCTGGATCGAAACCTGCATCGAGGCCTTCGGGCCGTCGCGATCCATGTTCGAATCAAACTTTCCCGTACAGAAGCGTTGGTGCAGCTACCAGGTCTGCTGGAATGCCTTCAAGCGCCTGGCCGGCGGCGCCTCACCCTCGGAGAAGCAGGAATTGTTCGCGGGCGCCGCCGCCACGGCCTACAACATGCAGCTCTGATTACCAGCTGCCGGTGTTTTCCATCGATGCCCAGGGTTCCTGGGGCGGCAGGGGGTCGCCGGTGTGCAGCAGCTCGATCGAGATATTGTCCGGCGTGCGGATGAAGGCCATGTAGCCGTCCCGGGGCGGCCGGTTGATGGTGACGCCCGCATCCATCAGGGCCTGGCAGGTCTTGTATATATCCTCGACCTGGAAGGCCAGATGGCCGAAATTGCGGCCGCCGTCATAGTCTTCCGGGTCCCAATTATAGGTCAGCTCGACCACCGGCGCCCGGGTCTCGCGCGCCGCGTCCTCGTCACCGGGGGCGGCCAGGAAGATATTGGTAAAGCGGCCCTTTTCGCTTTCCATGCGGCGCACCTCGACCATGCCCAGCAGGCCACAGAAAAAGTGCAGCGTGTCGTCGAGGTTCGAAACCCGAACCATGGTGTGAAGATATCTCATGCGTCGTCCCGCTTCCCTGTCTATAGTGCCCGATTGAGAATATCACTTCCCAGTTCCTGGCATTGTCCCCAATTGCCAGCTCCGATGCAATCATTCCCCGTACGATTGAGAGGAAAACGTCCATGGACGGCACCATCACATCCCAAACCGCCCCGGCGCAAGCTGCCGCCCTCAACGGTATCAAGGTCATCGACCTGACCCAGTTCGAGGCGGGGCCCTCCTGCACCGAGGCCCTGGCCTGGATGGGCGCCGACGTGGTCAAGGTGGAGGAGCCCAAGCTTGGAGATCCCGGCCGGTGGAGCGGTACGGACAAGCCCGGCATAGACGCCAACTATTTCCTGTACTTCAACCTGAACAAACGCAGCGTGACCTGCAATTTGAAATCCGACGAGGGCAAGGCGCTGCTGGTGAAGCTGATAGAGGGCGCCGACGTGGTGATCGAGAACATGGCGCCGGGCACCTTCGCCAGGCTGGGCTTCGACTATGAGAGGTTGAGCGAGATCAACCCCCGGATCATATTTGCCCAGATCAAGGGCTTTGCGCCGGAAAGCCCACATGCCGACTATCTTGCCTTTGACATGATCGCCCAGGCCACGGGCGGCACCATGGCGGTGAATGGCGAGCCGGGGCGCCCGCCGGTGCGGCCGGGCCCGACCATCGGCGATACGGGCACGGGCATGTTGTGCGCCATGGGTATTCTGGGCGCCTTGTTCCAACGCACCACCACCGGGCGCGGCCAGCATATCCAGATCGCCATGCGCGATGCCATGTTGAACTATTGCCGTACGCCCATGTCCAAGCAGGTGCCCTTCGACGACGCGGTGCCCCGGGGGGGCAACGAAATCGTCGGCTCCACGCCGGGCGGGTTGTACCCGTGCAAGCCGGGCGGGCCGGACGATTACTGCTATATCTTCGCCTCCCGCGCCAACGAGGAACATTGGCGCCGACTGGCCCGAATTATCGGTCGCAAGGACATGATCGACGATCCCGAATTACAGACCCCCTTGGCCAGGTACGAGGCAAAGGAGGTCGTCAACGGAGCCATTTCGGATTGGACCATGCAGCATACCAAGGACGAGGTGATGGCGGCGGTCGCCGGTGCCGGCGTGCCCTGCGGTGCGGTCTTCAACACTTTGGAATTGATGCATGACCCGGATCTGCATGCCCGCGGCATCATGAACAAGATCGACCACCCTCAGCGCGGCGAGGTCATTGTCACCGGCTGGCCTCTGCGCATGTCGGATAGCCACGTACCGGTACGGTCCTCGCCGCTTTTGGGGGCCGACAACGAAGCGATCTACGGCGATTGGCTGGGCTATTCCGCCGACGAAGTGCGGGACATGCGGGAACGTCAGGTTATTTAAAAAAGCAATCAATCGAGCAAAAACACAGGAGTCGAGACATGGGTAAGGTTACGGGCGCGCAGTTGATGGCGCGCAGTCTGAAGCAACAGGGCGTGGAGCATATGTTCGGGATCGTTGGTTTCCCGGTGCAGCCCATCGCCGCCGCCGCGCAAGAGGTCGGCATCAAGTATATGGGCATGCGGAACGAGCAATCCGCCTCCTATGCGGCTCAGGCCGTCGGCTATATGACCGGACGCCCCGGCGCCTGCCTGACCGTCTCGGGCCCCGGCGTGGTGCATGGCCTGGCCGGCCTGGCCAACGCGCAGCAGAACTGCTGGCCCATGATCATGATCGGCGGCGCCTCGCCCACTTATCAGAACGGCATGGGTGGTTTCCAGGAGGAACGCCAGGTGCAGATCGCCTCGCCGTTCTGCAAATACGCCCACGCGGTGGAACACGTGCACCGCGTCCCCTTCTATGTGGAGCAGGCCGTCCGCCATTCCATCTACGGCCGGCCGGGTGCCGCCTATCTGGACATGCCCGACGACATCATCGGCGGCGAAGTGGACGAGGACGAGGCGCCGATGATGGCCACGATCCCCGAGCCGCCGCGCATGCAGGCGCCGCCGGAAAACATCGAAGCCGCGCTGGATGCCATGGAATCCGCCGAACGCCCCCTAGTCATTGTCGGCAAGGGCATGGCCTGGTCACGGGCCGAGGACGAGGTGCGCGCCTTTATCGAACGCACCCAGCTGCCGTTCCTGGCCTCGCCCATGGGCAAGGGCGTGATGGATGACAATCACTCGCTATCCGTCGGCGCGGCGCGCAGCCATGCTCTGAAAGAAGCGGACGTAATCTTTTTGATGGGCGCCCGGCTGAACTGGATCATGCATTACGGCCTGCCACCGCGCTTCAACAAGGGCGTGCGCATCGTACAGTTGGATATCTCGCCCGAGGCCATTGGCAACAACCGGCCCACGGAAGTCGCCTTGGTGGGCGACGGCAAGACCATCGTCGGGCAACTCAATTCGGCCTTGGAACAGCGGCAATGGTTCTTCCCCGCCGGCAGCGACTGGATGGCGGCGATTGAGGAAAAGGCCGCCGCCAACGCCGCCGCCGTGCAGCCGATGATCGATGACAACAGCGCGCCCACGAACTATTACCGGGCCCTGAAGGACATTAGCGCCTGGGCCACGGAAGACGCGGTGATCATCGGCGAGGGCGCCAACACCATGGACATCGGGCGCACCCAGCTGCCAAACGCGGCGCCACGGTTGCGCCTGGACGCGGGCTCCTACGGCACCATGGGCATCGGCATGGGCTTCGCCATCGCCGCCGCCGTGGTGCATCCCGACCGGCCCATCATCTCGGTCTCGGGCGACAGCGCCATCGGTTTCTCCGGCATGGAGATCGAGACCGCCTGCCGCCACAATCTGCCCATCAAGATCGTGGTGCTGAACAACGGCGGTATCGGCAAGGGCATCGCGGAATTCCCCACGGATGCGCCCCTGCCCCCCGGTGTTCTGACCATCGGGGCCCGCTATGACAAGATGATGGAAGCCTTCGGCGGCAAGGGTTTCTTTGTCGAGGACCCGAAAGATCTGGCCGCCGTTTTGCAAGCGGCAAAGGCCCATCCAGGCCCCGCCCTGGTCAACGTGGTGCTGCACCCGGAAGCGGGCCGCAAGCCGCAGCAATTCGGGTGGCTGACAACGTAATTTATGGCAACTGCGGGCCGTAAATGGATAAAGCCGGCGATCTTTCTGGCCGTGGCGGCGGTAATCGGTTTTGCCAGCGTCGAAGCCTGGCATTGGTGGCGTCATGTGGACGAAGCCAATGCCCGGGTGGAGGCGGACTTTACCCTGCTCTCGTCTTCCGTCAATGCCACGGTGGCCGCGGTGCATGTGAGCCGCGGCGACCGGGTCGCGCAAGGCGCCTTGCTGGCATCCATGAAAACCGCGATCGCCGGTCTGGACGTGGCCACACTGGAGGCCGAGGCCGCCAAGGAACGGGCCGCCCGGGACCTGGTGGTGGCGGAGTTGGCCGAATACAAGCGGGAAATCCATGACAAGATCGCCACGGCAAAAGCGGCGATCACCCTGCAACGGCGGGAGCACAAGGCCTGGGACAAGCGTCACCGCATTGCCCAGGAAAATGTGGACCGGCAAAAACAGCTGGCTTCCCGCCGCACCATTTCCAAACGGCAGCTTGATGACGCCACCGACCGTCTGCTGGATGTCACATCGAAACTGCGGTCCCTGGAAACGGCGCTAGAGACCAAATTAAATCAACTGGAGGAATTGCAAAGCGCCCTGCAAAAGGAAGCGGTGTTCAAAACCCGCATCGAAGCCATCGACCGGGCCATCGATATTGTCAATGTGCAGTTACGGCAATCACGACAGCGCCTCAAGGACATGGATATCCGTGCGCCCATCGCCGGCATCATCGACGAAGTTTATGTCAGCGCCGGGGTCTATATCGAGGATGGAGACCGCGCCTTCCTGCTGCATGATCCCGATGGCTTGTGGCTGGAGGCCCAGATCGACGAAGTTGATATCCGCCAGGTGGTGGCTGGACAGGCCGTGACGATCGAGTTCGACGCCTATCCGTTCACCTATTACAAAGGCACCGTGCGCAGTATCGGCCATGCCACCCTAGGCTCCATGACAAACGGAAAGTTGAGCGGCATGGGAAAAGTGGACCCGCGCCTGGCCCAGCGCATTCCGGTCCTGATAGACTTGCCGGCGATGAACAAGGCGACCTGGCCCGGCATGCGCGCCAGCGTCAACATCGCGGTGCGTTAGACCGGGCGCCATGAATCTCTCCCTCTTCGGCCCGCGCACCATTCTGGCCATCGCCACGGTCGCCATGCTAGTGCAACAGGCCTTTGCCTATGTCTGTCAGATTGTCATGCCGGTGCTGGCGGATCGTCTGGCCGATGATTTTGGCATATCGCCCGCCTGGCTGGGGCTTTA
>JAPYUH010000360.1 GCA_029936195.1 Alphaproteobacteria bacterium | reverse complement strand
GGGCCCGCCAGGTCGCGGCGAAACAGCGGAAAATGCGGCATGCCGCTGGCCATCATGGCGACGGCGTCGATCTGTCTCTGCCCAGGCGCGGGGTCATGGGCGGTGCCAATCACCACGCCGTCCGGCGTGGTGGCGCGGGTATTGTCGCAAGCCAGGCCGTATTGCGCGGTCAGTGGCAGCAGGGTCGACAATTTCTCGGGCTGCCAGGTGTCGTCGCTATCCAGAATAGTGATATACGCGCCATCCGAGGCCGCCAGGGCGGCATTCCGCGCCGCCGAGGGGCCGGCACCAATGCGCGGCGATGGCACCATGCGAAGACGCTTGTCCGTGATGCCGTGGGCGGCACAAAGACCTAAGTAATCAGCCCCGCAGTCGGAGGCGATGATGAGTTCCCAACTCTCGTGGTCTTGGGCGCGGACACTGCGGACAGCTGCCGCAATCGTGTCTTCAGCATGAAACGCGGCCATGAGAATTGAAACCAGGGGCATGGACATGGGACTTTATATCAAGCATGAGCGGGGTAATAATAGAGCCATGGGAAACAGGGCTGCAAATTTCGCCGCCGTGGGGGCCGGTGCCTTTGCCGGAATCCTTGTTGTCGCGACCGCCGGTGGGGCGCTGTCACCAATCGGGTCCTTTTTTCTGGATGGGTTATTGCAGCATTTCGTGTCAATGCAATGGGCGCGGTTCAGCTGTTTTTAGTCTCCGTTTGATTTCTCGATTGACCGGATAACGAAATGTCGGGCCCTCCCGGCGAATACAATGCGAAGGCCCTGAAGCGCCAATACCAGCCAGCCGGCAACAAAGGCCAAGCCACCCATGGGGACTATCCAGGTGACTGAGGTTGGCCCCGCGAAAGCCAGCAAATAGAGGCCGCCGCAAAACAGCAGGCTGCCAACTCCAAATGCGATTGCGGCCACAACAAGCAAACCGTCCGGCCGCCACGACAATATCGCAGCCGTGGCCATAAGCGCCAGGGCGTGCCAGATCTGATAACGCACGGCGGTTTGAACGCGGGCCAGATCGGCATCGCTCAAGAATGCGGGCGGTTCGTGGGCCGTGGCGGCGGCGATCAGCACGGCTGTGGCACCCGACAGGCCGGCGAAACAAATCATCCACCCAGATACGCCCCCCATCATGGCAGTGCCTCTCACGGCAGTACTAGTCATGGTAATGGTTCATTCATGGCATTGATAGGCACCGTGGCCACGGAGGCATTGTTCGGCATGGCCAGGACCATGGCGACCACATCGGCGATGGTTTCAGGCTGGGTCGCATCGTCCCGTTTCAGGCCGCCGGCATTTGGCATCATGTCCGTGTTTACGGGCCCCGGCGCCACCGCCGTGACCCGGATGCCGTCGTCCCACAACAACGACCGCGCCGCCGAACTCAACCCCATGGGGGCAAATTTTGACATGGCGTGGCCAGGCGATCCACGCTTGAACCGCATCCCCGCCAGCGAGGTAATATTGACGATGCCGCCGCTGCCCGAGGCTCGCAACTGCGGCAGGGCGGCACGGATCAGTCGGTAGGGCGCCTTCAGGTTGACCTCCAGCATGCGATCCAGATCAGCCTCGTCGCCGTCCTCGAAGCCGAACGAAGCTGCGACGCCGGCATTATTGATCAAACCATCGATACGGCCAAAATGCGCCACGGTGGCGGCGGCCCATAATTTGGGCGATTCGGGATCCATGGCATCGAAGTGGGCGTGCAGGCAGTCATCCCCCGCCGCCGCCACAATGTCCCCCGGCGACCGCGCGCCCAGGCTGAGGCGATAGCCGTCGCCCCGCAGGCGGGCGGCGATGGCGGCGCCAATGCCCCGGTTCGCCCCGGTAAGCATGATGACACGCCCCTCTGGGTCCAGGCGTCCTGGGTTGGCTTTGTTCATGGTAATGCGTCTCCTCCAATAATTCGCCCCGTGGGCTGTTGCCTTGTCTCGCCGGCAATCCTATAAGATCGCCTTTTGATGAGTGATATTACAACGCGTGAAATACCGTTCCGCCACCTCCTCGGGATCGAGGGGTTATCGCCGTCCGATATTACCGAAATTCTGGATCTGGCCGACCAATACGTGGCGCAGAACCGACAGGTTGATAAGAAACGCTCTATCCTGGGTGGCCGAACGCAGATAAATTTGTTTTTCGAAACATCAACCCGTACCAGAACCTCGTTCGAATTGGCGGGCAAGCGCCTTGGCGCCGATGTCATCAATATGACGGCGACCGCCTCGGCCATTAAAAAGGGCGAGACCCTGATCGACACGGCCGCCACCCTGAATGCCATGCATCCCGATACCCTGGTGGTCCGCCATCCCCATTCCGGCGCCGTCGCTCTGTTGAGCCAGAAGATGGATTGCAGTGTCATCAACGCCGGCGACGGCAGCCACGAACACCCGACCCAAGCCCTTCTTGATGCCCTGACCATCCGCCGCCGTTTGGGCCATTTGCATGGCCTGACCGTGGCCATTTGCGGTGATATTCTGCACAGCCGGGTGGCGCGTTCAAACATCATGCTGTTGAACATCATGGGGGCCCATGTTCGCGCCATCGCCCCGCCCACCCTGCTGCCAGGGGCCATGGACCGCATGGGGGTGGAGGTTTTTCATGATATGGCCCAGGGGCTGGAGGGCGTCGACATCGTCATGATGCTGCGCCTGCAGAACGAACGTATGAACGGCGCCTATGTGCCCTCGACCCGGGAATATTACCATTTTTACGGCCTGGACCAGGACAAGCTGACCAGGGCCAAGGCGGAGGCCCTGATCATGCATCCCGGGCCAATGAA
>JAPYUH010000089.1 GCA_029936195.1 Alphaproteobacteria bacterium | reverse complement strand
GGCCCAGACATCGAGGTCCCCGATGGTGCGGAGGTTGTCGACTGCGGCGGCCGGGTGCTGTGCCCCGGCCTGATCGATATGCGGGTTTTCGTTGGCGAGCCCGGCGCCGAACACAAAGAAACCCTGGCCTCCGCCTCGGAAGCGGCGGCGGCGGGCGGGGTCACCTGCATCATCGTGCAGCCCAACACCGATCCGGTGCTCGATGACGTGGCCCTGGTGGAGTACATCAAGCGCCAGGCGCGGGACAAGGCCAAGGTGCGCATCCATCCCATGGCCGCCATCACGCGCGGCCTGCGGGGCGAGCAGATGGCCGAACTTGGCCTGCTGTCCCAGGCCGACGCGGTGGCCTTCACCGATGCGGACCGCGCCGTGGTCAATGCCCAGGTACTGCGCCGGGTGCTCAGCTATGCCTCTGCTTTTGGTTTGCTGGTCTGCCAATACGCCGAGGAACCCGAACTGGCCGCGGACGGGGTGATGAACGAGGGAGAGGTGGCCATGCGCCTTGGCTTGCCCGGTATCCCCACCCAGGCGGAAACCATCATGGTGGAGCGGGATTTGCGTCTGGTCGAGATGACCGGCGGCCGTTATCACGCCGCCTGCCTGTCCACGGCACAGGCGATCGAGGCCATGGCGCGGGGCAAGGCGGCGGGCTTGCCCGTGACGGCGGCGGCCGCCGTCCACAGCTTTGCCCTGAACGAAGGCGCGGTGGGGGAATACCGCAGCTTCGCCAAAACGGCGCCGCCCCTGCGCAACGAGGCGGACCGTCAGGCCGTCGTCGCCGGATTGGCGGACGGCACCATCGATGTGATCTGTTCCTGCCATGACCCCCAGGACGTGGAATCCAAACGCCTACCGTTCGAACTGGCCGCGACAGGCATCATCGGCCTGGAAACCATGCTGCCCCTGGCGCTGGAGCTGTATCACAACGGCGATATGAGCTTGCCGGCTCTGTTGGCCACCATGACCTCCCGCCCGGCGGAACTGCTGGGCCTGCGCGGCGGCAAGCTGGCGTCCGGTGCGCCGGCGGATTTGCTGGTTTTTGATCCCGATATGCCGTGGCGCATTGACGAGGACCAATTTCACAGTAAATCGAAAAATACGCCCTATCACGACCGGCCCGTTCAGGGGCGGCCATGGCGCACCATTGTCGATGGAAAAGTGGTATATTCCGATCCAAACGAGGATTAGCGGATGCCGACACCCATGGGCGATTTTACCTACATCTGGCCGTTTTGGGCCGCCGGCATATTCGGCTATTTGCTGGGCTCCATCCCCTTTGGCCTGGTGCTGACCCGCCTGGCCGGTCTGGGTGATGTCCGGGCCATCGGCTCGGGCAGTATCGGTGCCACGAACGTGCTTCGTACGGGCAACAAGAGTTTGGCGGCCCTGACCCTGATTTTGGACGGCGGCAAGGGCGCGGCAGCGGTACTGCTGGCCAATATGTACGGGCCGGATACGGCCGTGTTGGCAGGTGGTGGCGCTTTCATCGGGCATTTGTTTCCCGTCTGGCTGAAGTTCAAGGGCGGCAAGGGTTTTGCAACCTACCTCGGGGTCATGCTGGCGATAAACTGGCCGGCGGGTATTCTGTGCTGCTTGACCTGGCTGGCCGTTGCCATGCCGCTGCGCTATTCCTCCCTCGCCACGCTGATCGCCGTTCTGGCCGGGCCGGGCTATGCCTATTGGCTGGGCAATTGGCAGATGATGGAACTGGCCGGCTTTATGACGGTGCTGGTATTCATTCGCCATCATCAGAACATCCGGCGCCTGTTGAAGGGCGAGGAGCCCAAAATCGGGGCCAAGAAGTAGGCTTATCGATTGCGCCGTGGCCATGGCTTGGCTATGGTCCGGGCCGAAAAAATTTTCAAATACAGGGAGCAGTTTTGCATGGTCGAAGTGGGTGGTATCGTGGCGGATCGGTTGCGGCAGTTTATCGAACGGATAGAGCGTTTGGAGGAAGAGAAGACGGCCCTGGCCTCAGATGTGCGCGAGGTTTATGGCGAGGCCAAGTCAGTCGGCTTTGACCCCAAAATCATGCGCGCCATCATCAAGTTGCGCGGCATGGATACCGCCGATCAACAGGAAATGGAAGCCTTGATCGATACCTATAAGCACGCTCTCGGAATGGAATAACTTGCAATGGCATAAGGCCAGGACACAGCGGAAACAGTCGGTTGCCGTGTGAATTTTATACGGTGACGTTATACTTATATCCTCCGCCGATTGATCCTCCTACCCAGAACCTGATGATATAAGTATAACGTCACCGTATAAAAATTACGTCACCGTATAAAATTGTCACCGTACTAAATTCACTTATTCAGGAAATGCAGTGGCAGTCCGGGCCGGGGCCAATCCATGGCGATCAGGCGGCCGGCGCCCGACAAGGTAATGTAGGCCGTCATGAGGTCCTCGCCGCCGAAACAGATATTCGTGGTCATGATGTCGGGCAGGGGGATGAATTCCACCACGCCCCCGGACGGGGCGGCGACGGTGATGCCGCCTGTCAGAAGTGTTGCGACGCATATGTTGCCGTTGGCTTCCAGCGCCAGGCTGTCGAAGCGTTTGGTGCCCTCGGGCGCCATGATCACCTCGCCCCAGCCCACGGCGGGCCATGGCTTGGTGGCCAGCTCGCCCTCGCCAACGATGTCCCAGGCGATCAGGCGGCGGGGGTCGGTCTCGGCGGCGTAGACACGGCAGTCGTCGGGGGAGAGGCCGATGCCGTTGGGGGTCATCAGCGGCGCGGCGGCGCGTTTGATCAGGCTGCCGTCGCTGCGCGCGTAATAGACCGCGCCCCGGTCCATGTCATACTCCCGGCTCTTGCCCAGATCCGTGAACCAGAAATTACCCTTGGCATCGAACACGATATCGTTCGGTCCGCACAATGGCCGACCGTCGCATTGCGTGTACAGCACTTCGACCGCGCCGGTGTCGATGTCGACCCGCTGGATGGAGCCGGATACATAATTTTTCGCCTGGGCCGTTGGGTGGTTGACGCCATCGTCGCTGCCCCAGTTGAAACCGCCGTTGTTGCAGATATAGAACTTGCCGTCCGGCCCCAGGGCGGCGCCGTTGGGGCCGCCCCCCGTTTCGGCGATGACCTCCTGGCGGCCGTCGGGATGCACGCGGGTCAGGGTCTGGCGCTCGATCTCCACCAGAATAACCGAGCCGTCGGGCATGGCGATGGGGCCTTCGGGAAACATCAGGCCGGTGGTGATCTCCCTGAATTCGGTCATCTGAATACTCACTTCTGCAATTATTTTCGGGGTGAAAAGGCTGCCGGCATCAACAGCATGTTCTCCATCACTTCGAGATGGCCGCCGTATTCCTTCAGGAACGCCTGCCAATCGGGATCCGTGGCGAACTTGGCCCGGACCTCGGCCCGATGGTTCAGATCGTCATAAACCCACATGTGCGAGACTTCATTGGGGTTCTCCGCCTCCGTATGCCAAACGCCGATATTTTGCGAATATTTTTCCCGCACCGGCATGACGCCCTTGAATCCTTGCAGCCACGGTGCCGCCAGACCCATTTTTGTCTGGTAGTAGCGGTATTCGTAGACATGACCGTCGCCGAGAGGTGTTTGCATGTCGAGCTGCGGGTGCATCAGGCGGATTTGCTGGCGCCGAATCAGGGGCCGCACCTGGGATGCATAATCCTTGATCCATTCGGGGTTCTGCCCCAAGCGGGCGCGAACTTCCTGGCGGTGGTTCAAATCGTCGTAAGACCACATGTGGGCGATTTGGTTCAGGGTGCCGAATTCGGTGAACCAGTAGCCTTCGCAGGTGCCGTAATTGTCGCCGCGGATCACCATGGCGCGTTCCTCGGCCAGTTTCAGGAACTCCGGAACCTTGCCGGGCCATAAGGTATAAATGCGCAGTTCGTGGATCATGATGGTTTCCTCTTCCAATATTTTGCGGTGATCTTGCCAACTGCGCGCGGCTGTGACAACTACCACGGCGAACGAGGCGCAAAACAATGATACAGGTCACCGATAGCATCAGTCTTGCCGAAGACGAGATCGAGGAGCGCTTCATCCGCGCGCCCGGTCCCGGCGGCCAGAACGTCAACAAGGTCGCGACGGCGGTGCAACTGCGTTTCGACGCCGTCAACAGCCCGGCCCTTTCGGCGGCTCTCTTGCGACGTCTGCGCCCATTGGCGGGCCGGCGCATGACCCAGGCCGGGGTCATCGTGCTGACCGCCAGCCGCCATCGCAGCCAGGAACGCAACCGCCAGGACGCCTTGGAACGCCTGGTGGAAATGTTGTGCGCCGCGGCCACGCCGCCCAAACGCCGGCGGGCGACTCGGCCCAGCCTGGGCGCCAAGCGGCGGCGCATGGATAGCAAGCGAAAACGCGGAAATTTAAAGAAAACGCGTGGCGCCGTTGGCGCCCAGGATTAAGGGGCGCTGTTGGCGCTCAAGATTAGGAGAGTGTGTAAATGCGATTCGAAAACAAGGCCGTTATCGTCACGGGGGGATCGTCGGGCATTGGCCGGGCAATCTGCAAATTATTGGCATCGGAAGGCGCGGCGGTGACAAATTTTGACCGTACCGAAGATGTGCGCGAGGGCGGTACGGCGACGGTGGCCGAAATTCTGGCATCGGGCGGGAAGGCGGAATTCGTCCGGGGGGATGTGTCCGATTGGGCCGATGTGGACCGCGTGGTGACGGGCGTGGTGAGCGGCCACGGCCGCCTCGACGCCATGATCAACAATGCCGCGATCTCGGTCGGCAAGCCGTTGTTGGATACAAGCGTGGCGGAATGGGACCAGGTCATGGCGGTCAACGCCCGTGGCGTGTTCCTGGGCTGCAAGCGGGCGGTACAACAGATGCTGGGCCAGGACGTGGTGGCCGAGGCGCGGGGGCGGATCGTCAACATTTCATCCCAGCACGGCATGATTTCCTCGCCCCGGGATATCGCCTATGGCACCGGCAAGGCGGCGGTGGTCTATATGACCCGGCAGATCGCCGCCGATTATGGCGCCCAGCAGATCATCTGCAACGCCGTGGCGCCGGGCAAGATTGTTACCGGCAAACCGGGCCGCGCCAATGACGACGACCTGATGGATTATTCCAATCGGCGCACGCCCTTGCCGCGTCTGGGCCGGCCCGACGACGTGGCCCGTGCCGTGGCCTTTCTGGCCAGCGATGAAGCGCGCTATATTACCGGCGAGAATCTGATGGTTGACGGCGGTTGGATGGCGGCATGAATGAAACATTGATCTATCATGTCTGCGATGGCGGCGCCTGGCGCGCGGCCCAGGGTGGCGATGCTTATGCGGGCTCGCCGGACGACCTGCGCGACGGCTATATGCATTTCTCCACTTATTCCCAGGTCCGCACCTCCGTGGCGCTGCACCGGGCCGGGCAGGCGGGATTATTGATGCTGGTGGTTGAGACGGCAAAGCTGGGTTCCGCCTTGAAGTGGGAGGCTTCGCGCGGCGGCCAGTTGTTCCCGCACTTATTTGGCACGCTGCCAAGGGATGCGGTGATCGAGGTGATTGATCTGCCCCTTGGCGACGATGGCGCCCATCAGTTTCCAGACGACTATCCCGGTCTGGAAGAGGGCCCCAAATAGCCGCCAGTTTGTGATATCGTTGCCAAGGTTCGGTAGGCGGAGAGTATTATGGTCGAGGGGGCCCCAGAAAGACGTCTCACGGTCATCGTCGCGATCGACGTGGCCGGCTACTCGCGTCTAATGGGCAATGACGAAGAAGGCAAGCTTGCTGCCTTGAACGCCCATCCCGACACCATGATGCCAATGATGGCGGACCATGGCGGGCGGTTGGTGAGCCAGGCGGGCGACGGTCTTTTGTTGGAATTTTCCAGTGTCGTCCAGGCCGTCAAATGCGCCATGGAAATGCAGGCAGCCATGGCCGCGCGCAACGCCCATATCCCCGACAAGAAAAAGATGGCCTTCCGTATGGGCATTAATCTCGGCGATGTGCTGGTTGATGGCGATGATATTTTTGGTGACGGTGTCAACGTGGCGGCGCGTATCGAAGCCTTGGCCGAGCCAGGCGGCATCTGCATTTCCCGTACGGTGCGGGACAATGTGCGTGACCGCCTGGATGTTGCACTGGATGACATGGGCGATGTGGCGGTCAAGAATATTGCCCGGCCGGTGCGGGTGTTCCGGGTTCTGGCCGATGCGCAAAAAGTTTCCGCGCCGGCGAAGCGTCCTAGCGCCTTGAAAGCATCCCTGGCTACCGCGGCACTCGTTCTGGCCGTCGCCGCGGCAGGCGGTGCGTGGTGGTGGCAAACGTCTCCATATCCAGCAAGCCATGCAAATACCACCCCTACATTTTCCGGGAAACCGTCCATTGCCGTATTGCCGTTCAATAATATGTCCGGTGATCCGGGCCAGGATCATTTTGCCGATGGCATGACCGAGGACTTGATCACCGACCTGTCGAAAGTGTCCGGTTTGTTCGTGGTCGCCCGCAATTCTTCCTTCGCCTACAAGGGCAAAAGCATGGACATCCGGGCCGTGGCGGCCGAATTGGGCGTGCGTTATGTGCTTGAAGGCAGCATCCGAAAACTTGGCGATCAGGTTCGGATCAACGCCCAGCTAATCGACGCTAGGTCCGGTGGACATATGTGGGCGGAACGTTATGACGGGCCGGTCGACAATGTGTTCAAAATTCAGGATGAAATAGGTACCAAGGTGGTTGCGGCTCTGTCGGTTAAGCTGACCCGTGGCGAGGCCGACCGTATGAAGCATATTCATACAAACAACACTGCCGCATACGAACTTTTCCTGCGCGCCCGGGCCGCATCCAACCCGCCGATCCCTGAACGGATCAAGAGCGACCATCGAATGTTCCAAAGGGTGGTCGAGATGGACCCGGAATTCGCCGGCGGTTATGCCGGCGTCTCCGCGATGCTGGGCGCGCGTGCGATGTGGGGCTACGGTGATGTCCGAAAAGTCATTGAACAGGCCGAAAAAATGGCAAGGAAAGCCATTGCGGTGGATGCCGCGTTCGGCTGGTCATATATTTCCTTGGGCCGCGCCATGCTGGCGCGCAAACAATACGGGAACGCGATTGCGGCGGCCCGGGAAGCTATTGCCCGACAGCCCAATGATGCTGATTCCTATGTGAATTTGGCCGTGTTTCTGGGGATGGACGGCCAGTATGTAGCGGACGTCGCGGCTGCCAATTAAGCTATTCAGCTAAATTCGCAATTCTTTAACGGCCCCTATTTGAATGTGCGGGGTGTTGTCCAAATGCTGGCGGGAGAATACAAGCTGGCGCTGGCGACTTTTCAGGAAAACATTGATCGTGGTGGACCCGTTGCCACGCCGGTGCTGTGCTATTCCGCCGCCGCCCATGCTGGTTTGGGGCACCCGGTGGAAGCCGCCGAATACGCCGCGCGGCTGCGTACCGAATTTCCGGGATTTTCCATTGCCGGTTGGAATCATTTGGAGTTAATCCGCGACCCCGTGGTCCGCGATCGGCTAGTCGAATTGATGTGCGCCGCCGGCGTGCCGTAGTTTCTAAGGGTGCCGCTTCAAGCCGCATACAATGTATCGATCAGGGGACAGGCCGGCGCCAGGTCGCCCTCGCATTGTTCCGCGTGGGCCGACAATACATCCCGCATCACCACCAGGTCGGCGATCTTTTGTTCCACGTCGGCCAGATGATCCAGGGTCAGGGATTTGACCTTGGCGCAGGTATCGCCGCTGCCATCGGCTAGATTGAGCAGCGTGCGAATTTGATCCAGGGTGAAGCCCAATTCGCGCCCCCGGCGGACAAAGTTCAGACGTCCCTGATGGCCAGGGTCATAGACCCGGTGCCCCCCCTCGGTGCGCGGTGGCGCGGGAATAATCCCGATGCGTTCGTAATATCGGATGGTTTCGATATTGACGCCGGTTGCCGTGGACAAACCACCAATCGATATATCTTTTGCCATGGCACAACCCTCTTGAATCTGTAGCCGCTACAGGTCTTATCATAGGGCAATGTATGTCGAAGAATCCATCGCCTTGGAGATTGCGAAATGAACCAAACGGCCGCCGCCAACATATACGAACGGGCTCGGCAATACATCCGTGACGGCTTGCTGTTCTTCTCGGGCGAGGAGATGCAACGGCTGTCGGTCGCCATTTACCGCCGCCTGGCGGCGGGGAGACCGGCCGCAATGGCGGATCTGGCGAAAGACCTGGACCTAGCGCCTGCGCGGGTGGAGGCTCTGTTGGAGGACTATCCCGTCTCGGGCATGGACATGGATGCAGACGGTGCCGTTATTGCCTGTGGCGGTTTGAGCTTGGCGGAAACGGCGCACAAATTCGAGATTGATGGCCGGATGTTGCACACTTGGTGTGTGTTGGATGCGCTGTTCCTGCCGCGATAATCGGCAAGCCGGCGATCCTGCGAACCAGATGTGCCGGCTCCGGCGACCGGATCGAGGTTCACCTGGCGCCGGAGCGGATTATCTCGCATTCACCGAACGGCGTGGTGATGTCAATTGTCGGCCCGGACCGGCGGGCCTGCCGAGACAATCTGCGCGGCTCCTTTTGCCAGCACGTGCTGTTGTTCCGCGATGCGCCGGCTTTCCACGATTGGGCGCGGGATCGTGACGACGTTGCCATGGTGTCATTGGACGAAGCACACGAAATAGGTATCGAACGAAACGACAGCAGATATCCGGATATTCGGTTTTGATTTTGGCGTTGCCGGCCGTGGTTATTTCCTCACGGCGATGTGAAGGAGCGGAGACGAAATCCACTTGTATCTGTAGCGGCTCCAGATTGCATACTTTCCCAAATGGCCGCAATCAAATGGAAGGATAATTAGCAATGTCTGACAAGCCCGTGGGTATGTTGGTTGCGGCGGCGATCGTGGCGCCATTGTGTCTTTTGTGCCTGGCTGGCCCGGCACTTTTTGTGTTTTTTGCCGGGTCCGTTGCCGCCTGGTTTACCGGCACCACCGCGCTGTTGGCGGTTTGCGCCGCGATGGCGGCGGCCATGTTGGTCTGGCGGTTCTATTTTCGCCGGCGGAGGGCGGGGGATGAATCGATCACACCCACGGAGACGAGGCTGTCATGAAAAATCGCACTCTGTTTCGCACCGGCATTGCCGGCGGCGTCATTGCCGCCATCTGCTGTTTCACGCCGGCGCTGGTGATCTTGCTCGGCGTGGTCGGGCTGTCCGCATGGCTGGCCTGGCTGGATTATGTATTGTTGCCCGCGATGGTACTGTTTCTTGGCCTTGCCATTTACGGCGGTATTCGAATGGCGCGTAAGCGGCGTGGGGATAGCGAAGTGGGAGAAGCATCATGACCGATGGCGACTATGATCTGATCGTCGTGGGCGCCGGGTCGGCCGGGTTTTCCGCCTCCATCACTGCCGCCGAACAAGGCGCCCGCGTGGCCCTGGTCGGCGAGGGTTTGATCGGTGGCACTTGTGTCAACGTTGGCTGCGTGCCGTCCAAAACCATGATCCGGGCCATGGAAACGGTGCATCAGGCTCGCGCGGCGGGACGTTTCGACGGCATCGGCGGTGCCGTGCAGGTTGACGACTGGCGCGCCCTGGTAGCGCAAAAGGACAGCCTGGTCGATGATCTACGGCAGGCAAAGTATATTGATTTGTTGCCGTCCTATGACAATATCGACTATCTGAATAGCCGTGCCTGGTTTACCGCCGACGGACTGGCGGTGGAGGGTGCTGATATTCGCGCCGACCGCGTTATCATCGCCACCGGGTCAAAGCAGCAGGTTCCCGATATTCCGGGCCTGGCGGCCATCGACTATCTCACCTCCACCACGGCGCTGGAACTTGAGACACTGCCGGCGTCCATGTTGATTGCCGGCGGCGGCTATATCGGCTGTGAACTGGCGCAAATTTTCGCCCGCGCCGGCGTCGAGGTGACCATCGTCTGTCGCCGCGGCCTGTTGCCGGGGGGCGAGCCGGAGATCAGTATGGCCTTGGCGGAGGTGTTCAAGGACGAGGGCATCAATGTGGTCGCGGGCGTGCGCTATCGGAATGTCGCCGTGGAGGACGGGCAAGTAGTGCTTGCCATGGAACAGTATGGCCGCGCGCGGCAGCTTGTCGCCGAAAGATTGCTTCTGGCCACGGGCCGGTCGGCCAATGTGGAACATTTGAGCCTTGACGCGGCCGGCGTGGCCTTGAACGGCAACGGCGGCATCAAGATCGATGACCGCATGCGCACGTCCGGTCCAGGTATCTATGCCGCCGGCGATGTGACGGGCCAGGATCAGTTCGTCTACATGGCGGCCTACGGCGGCCGGATCGCCGCCTCGAACGCCTTGAACGGCAACAGCCTCGTCTATGACAATTCAGCCATGCCCGCCGTTACGTTCTCCGACCCTCAGGTGGCCACCGTCGGCTTGACGGAACGGGCGGCAAGGGCGCGGGGTATCGATGTCAAAACTTCCGTCCTGCCCCTTGATGCCGTGCCCCGGGCACTGGCGGCGCGGGATACGCGGGGCCTGATCAAACTGGTCGCCGATGCCCAGTCTGATCAGTTGATTGGCGCCCATATCATGGCGCCCGAGGGCGGGGACAGTATTCAGACGGCGGCCCTGGCCATCCAGCAAGGCATGACCACCAAGGCGCTCGGCGCCATGATTTTCCCCTATTTGACCACGGTGGAGGGGCTGAAACTAGCAGCCCAAACTTTTGACAAGGACATCAGCAAACTATCCTGCTGCGCGGGTTAGCGCAACGTATCTGCGTTCAAAACAACGCAGATTGCGCTAGTCCTTATAGTCGGGCTGTTCCCGGTCCAGCATCCGTTTCAGGGCTTCGAAATGATGCTCTGAATTGGGCCGGCCATAATAGGTGGGCGAGCCCTTGAACTGCTGCACGGTCTTGGCGATGACCTCCTGGCTCAACACGTTGAGGGGCTGACCGGTCCACATGGCATACATCTGAACCTGAGCCACGCGCTCCAAGTAATACAGGCGGTCATAGGCTTCCGCCACGGTGCGGCCAATGGTGACGGCGCCGTGGTTGGCCATCAACAGGATCGATTTATCGCCAATGGCGTCCAACAGGCGCTCGCCCTCGCCCGGATCAAAGGCCGGGCCAGTATATTCATCGTCATATGCGGTCTGCATGGAGACGCCCAATTCGGTCTGGCCGATGGGCAGAATGCGCTGGTCCTTCAAACGGGTCAGGGCCGAGGCAAAGGGCATGTGCGTGTGCAGCACGCAGGCGGCGGCCTCGGACAGGCGGTGCATGGGGGCATGGATGCAATAGCCAGAGCGCTCAATCTCGCCTTCGCCCACCAGCAAATCTCCGTCAAAGCCGACCTCCATGAACGAGGAGGCGGTTACCTCCCCCCAGTGCAGGCCAAAGGGGATCTGGTAATAGCGGTCATCGGTGTTGGGCACGGCCAGGGTGAAGTGATTGAAAATACCCTCGTTCAAACCTTCCTTCACCGCCAAGCGGTGGGCCGCGGCCAAGTCAACGCGGGCCTGCCATTGGGCCGGATCACCTTGGGTGTCCTTGGTGGGGAGTGCCGAAACGTTCATAATATCTCTCCTTGCCGCTATCTTTCATGTACTACCTATTGGCCATACCACCGGGTTTCAAAACAAGCAAGGTGCCGTTCGCGGCCTTCGGTTCATCGACGGGAATTGCGTCGGCGACGCCGGGGACAAATCAACGGGCGGTGCCGAAGCCGGTATCTCGACCAGCCGCGAAGTGCGGAACCTGCAATTCCTGTGCGGCCAACGCACATGGGTCGCTAGGTCCCTCGGTTGGTACTATTTCAGAGCGTACGCCAGGTCCGCAATCAGGTCTTCACCATCTTCGATGCCGCATGACAGGCGCACAAGTCCGTCGCTGATGCCCAGTTCGGCCCGGGTTTCCGGGGGGATGGAGGCATGGGTCATGATGGCGGGATGTTCGATCAGGCTTTCCACCCCGCCTAAACTTTCGGCCAGGGCAAACAGCTCGGTACGTTCCAGGAACCGGCGGCTTCTTTCCAGCCCGCCCCTCAGGACCGCCGTCACCATGCCGCCGAAATAATCCATCTGCCGCACCGCTAATTGGTGCTGTGGATGGCTGGGCAAGCCGGGATAGAAGACGGTCTCCACATCATCATGAGCTTCCAGGAATTCGGCGATGGCAAGGGCATTTTCGCTGTGCCGTTGAATTCGGATGGGCAGGGTCTTCAGGCCGCGCATGGCCAGAAAGCTGTCAAACGGCCCGGCAATGGAACCGACCGCGTTGTGCAGATAGGCCAGGCGTTCGCGAAGGCTGTCATCGTCGCGCACCGCGACGACGCCGCCGACCATGTCGGAATGGCCGTTGAGGTATTTCGTCGCCGAATGCACGACCATATCAAAACCAAAATCCAAGGGCCGCTGGGATATGGGCGAGGCGAAGGTATTGTCGGCCACGGTCAGGATGCCCCGGGGCGCGGCCACCCGGGCGATGGCCGCGAAATCCACCAGACGCAGCATGGGATTGGTGGGGCTTTCGATCCAGATCATTTTGGTTTCCGGGCGGATCGCGGCTTCCAGCGCCGATTGATCCGACAGATCCACATAACTGAAATCCAGGCCGGCGGAGCGCCTTCGCACGTCCTGGAACAAACGATAGGTGCCGCCGTACAGATCGTCCATGGCAATGACGTGATCGCCGCTGTCCAGCAGCTCCAATATGGTGCCGCTGGCCGCAAGGCCGGAGGCGAAGGCATAGCCCTGGGCGCCGTTTTCCAGATCCGCAACGCAGGCTTCGTAGGCCATGCGGGTGGGGTTCTGGCTGCGGGAATATTCATAGCCCTTGTGTACACCGGGGCTTTCCTGCACGAAGGTGGAGGTGGCATAGATCGGCACCATGATAGCGCCCGTGGTCGGGTCGGGCGGTTGGCCGGCGTGAATGGCGCGGGTGGCAATGCCGTGGCGGTTGCGTGACATCTATTTGGGCTCCTAAATCTAATTGGCGACAACCGCGTTGCGCCGTAAATGGTTCAATAAATCAACTTTGGTGATCAGTCCGAGAAAATGGCCGTCGTCGACGATGATGGCAACCCGGTCGGCCCGCAGGATGGGCAACAGGTTTTCCATGGCTTCGCCCGGGGCCAGCATCTCCAATCGGTCAATCATGTGGCCCGACACGGGGTCGTCAAAGCGTTCCGGGTTTTGATACAGCGCCAGCAGCAGATCGCTTTCATCAATAATGCCCAGAATACGATCGCCGTCGAGCACCGGCAGTTGACTAACATCGGCCATGCGCATGCGGCCATAAGCCCCCATCAAGGTATCATCCGGCGCGGCGGCGACCACGGCGCGGTCGTCAAACGGGCGCGAAATCAGATCGCGCAGATCTCCGTGCCGGGGACGCTCGGCAAAGCCTTGATCGGCCATCCAATGGGCGTTGTACATCTTGGACAGGTACTTATTGCCCGAATCCGGGATCAGGGTGACCACGGTCTTCGGCTCCGTCTGCTCCCGGCAGTACCGCAGGGCGGCGGCCAGCAAGGTGCCCGCGGACGATCCGGCGAGGACGCCTTCCCTGGCCAGCAGTTCCCGCGCCGTGGCCAGGCTTTCCCGGTCGGGAATGGTATAGGCGCGGTTGATCAGTTCCAGTTCGCAATTGGGCGGTACGAAATCCTCGCCGATGCCTTCCACCACCCAGGATCCAAGGTCGCCGGCCACGCCGTCATTGACCATCCCGGCCAGGATGGAACCTTCGGGGTCAGCCAGAACCATCTCCATGGAGGGCTTCACGCTTTGAAAAAACCGCGCCAGGCCCGATATTGTACCGCCCGAACCCACACCGCAGACCATGGCGTCGATCCGCCCGTCCGTCTGGGCCCAGATTTCCGGGCCGGTGCCATCCTCATGGGCCTGGGGGTTGGCCGGATTGGCGAACTGGTTGACCCAAAGGCTGTTGTCCATCTCGCCCGCCAGCCGTTCGGCCACATCCTGGTAGTAGTCGGGATGACCCTTGGTAACGTCCGAGCGGGTCATCATCACCTGGGCGCCCAAGGCGTTGAGGTGGAATATTTTCTCCTGGCTCATCTTGTCGGGCACGATGACCAGCATCTTGTAGCCCTTTTGCGCCGCCACCAGGGCCAGGCCCAGACCCGTATTGCCCGCCGTCGCCTCGATCAACGTGCCGCCGGGTTTGATCTGGCCGTCCCGCTCCGCCGCCTCGATCATGGAAAGACCGATACGGTCCTTGATGGAGCCTCCCGGATTCTGGTTTTCCAGTTTCAACAGCAGGCGGCAGGGGCCGGTGTCGAAGGTCCGCAAGGCCAACATGGGCGTGTTGCCGATCATCTCGATCACGGAATTATAGATCGTCATGGTCAGCCCTTATACCAAGATATGGTGATAGAGCCCCATATAGATCGTTTCAGGGACCCTTCGGGTAGGAGTGGAAGCGCCGGCAGTACCGGTACCGTCAAGTTTTCACGACGCCGCCGAGGGGTCCCTGAAACGACCGAATTCGGCGCATTACGAAGGCTTTCGGCGGCGTCGCGCGCCGCTTGTGGTACCAGTACACGGCGCAACGCGCTCCTACCCGAATGCCTTCGTAAAGCGTCTTTATGGATCTCTATCACCGTATCTTGGTATTAGCCGCGCCCCCGGTAGGGCGCGACGCCTTGGTCGGGTATCCAGACTCCGGCGGGAGGGTCGCCCGTGGCATAGAAGACGTCGATGGGCATGCCGCCGCGGGGATACCAATAGCCGCCGATACGCAGCCAACTCGGTGCCAGCAATTCCACCAGCCGTTTGCCGATGCCCACGGTGCAACCTTCATGAAAGGCGGGATGATTGCGGTGCGACGCCAGATAGAGCTTCAGGGACTTGCTCTCGACAATCCAATCGCCCGGCAGGTAGTCGATTACCAGATGGGCGAAATCCGGTTGTCCGGTCACGGGACAGAGAGAGGTGAATTCCGGGCAGGTGAAGCGGATCAGATAGTCATCACCGCAATGGGGGTTCGCCACCCGCTCCAGGATTGCCTCTTCTGGACTTTGCGGGGCCTCCACCGCGCGGCCAAGCTGGCTTAATTCGTTCGTCTCCATGTCGCTCATGCACTGTCTCTCATCTTTCACCGCGCCGTGACCTTAATTTAGGGTCTATGGCCTGGGAAGCAATGGTCTTTAACATGGGGGCTTTTAGCCAGGCGCGCGCAAGGTAATCAGGACGATTTCGGGCGGGCAGTTGAAGCGGATGGGCATGTTGGCGACACCGGCGCCCAGCGAGGTATAGCCAATCATCCCCTTATGCCGCCACGGTCCACGGGCATATGCGCGGCAGCGGCGCAGATGGCTCATAACGGGGCGGCCGC
>JAPYUH010000088.1:9075-15398 GCA_029936195.1 Alphaproteobacteria bacterium | reverse complement strand
CGGGGCAAGATCGTTCCCAGCCGCATTACCGCCGTATCCGCCAAGAAACAGCGCGAGCTGTCCAAGGCCATTAAACGGGCCCGGATCCTGGCGTTGCTGCCGTTCGTTCTACAATAAGATTGCCTTGTACCGGCGGGCCGTTTCCTTGGCCTCCGGGCGGCAATTCGCAGGCGCTGGACGATGTTGCAATTCTATTTGATCGCGGTGGCGGCGGGCCTGCTTAGCGGCCTGTTGCAATCGTCCGTCATGCTGCCGGGGGCCGGCGCCATGATCCTGGCCTATATTGCGCCCCTGCCCTTGTTCCTGGTTGGTCTTGGCATGGGTTTGCAGGGCGTGGCCGTCGCGGTCCTGGTAGTCGGTGTGTTGAGCATCCCCGTGGCCGGGCCGGTCTATGCCGTCGTTCAAGTTCTGGTCTATGGCGTTCCAATCATTGTCTTGAGCCGCCAGGCCTTGCTGTCACGCAGCGATGGGCAGGGCCAGCAGCATTGGTATCCCGCCGGCAACTTGCTGTTGTGGCTATCAGGCCTAGCCATGGTGGGATTGGCCTTGACCGTCGCGGCCTTGGGCCTGTTCAGCGATGGCCTGATGGCCCACGTCCATGGCGTCATCGAACCATTCGCCGCACAATTGCCTTTGCCCGAACAACGGCAGATGCTGATGTCCCTGGTGGATTTCATTCCGGCGATTTTTGCCGTGTCCTGGATTGTCGGTCTGATCTTCAACGGTATTCTTGCGCAAGGTCTGTTGGCCCGCTTTGGCCAGAACCTGGCTCCGTCGCCGAAAATGGCGGATATCCGTCTGCCGGCGGCATGGATTGGGGTTCTCGCGGCAGCCATTTTTTTGGCCACGTTGGAGGGTTTGATCGGGGTCGTCGGCAAAACCCTTGCAGCAATCGCAATTGTGCCGTATTTCCTCCTCGGTTTGGGCGTTATCCATGGCTTGGTTAGGTCGTGGAAGGCGCGCTGGATCTTCCTGATCCTGTTTTACGGCATTTTGTTAATTTGGCCCCTGCCGGCGCTGGTCGCGGGTTTGGGCTTTTTGGTCGCGGTGCTGCGTTTACGCCGCGGAGATAATTCAGATAACGCCGGCGATAACGCCGAAGGAGAAGAATAATGGACGTCGTCCTGTTGGAAAGAATTGAATCACTGGGCCAGATGGGCGAAGTGGTTAGTGTCAAGAACGGCTATGCCCGCAACTACCTGCTGCCGCAGGGCAAGGCCCAGCGCGCCACGGCGGCAAACCTGGCCTCGTTCGAGGACCGCCGGGTTGAGTTGGAGGCCCGCAACCTGGAACGGCGCACCGAAGCGATGGGTGTCTCGACCTCGATGGCGGACGCGACCTTCGTTGTGATCCGACAGGCCGGCGAAAGCGGCCAGTTATATGGTTCGGTACAAGCCCGCGATGTGGTTGAAGGCCTGGACGGCGCCGGCTTCAAGATCGACCGCAATCAGGTTGTCCTGAACCGGCCCATTAAAGCCCTGGGCCTGCATCCAGTGCAGATCAATCTGCATCCGGAAGTCCATGTGGACGTCATCGCCAACGTCGCCCGTTCGGAGGCCGAGGCCGAGCGTCAGGCCGCCGGCGAGGATGTCCTGGCGGAAGAGGACGACGATCTGGATTTGCAGCTGGGTCAAGCCTATGAAGACGATGACGATGATGCGGACGATGGCGAAGATGCATCAGGCGACAGTGACGACGGCAGTGACGAGGACGGCGGAGATACTGGCGGGGACACTGGCGGGGAGGCTTAATCGCCGGTCCATATCCGACATTCGAGAGGTGGCGCGGCATGGACGACGGCCGCGCCGCCTTTTTTTGTGCCGTCATATTATATTTGTCATAATCAAAAACTCTTTGCCCCCAGGCCGCGTTTGAGTTAACCTTTTTGGCGCCCGAGGCGTGGGCCGCGGGCGGTTTCGAAAGGAACTCATCACAGAGTATTTCCAATGATTGCGGCACGGGAGGTTTGCCATGCTTTTGGCCGGGTTCTTGAAGAGTTTGATCCATACGGGCTGTTTGAATGTCATCGACGCGACAGGCCGCAGGCACCAGTTTTCAGGACGGCGGGATGGACCCGAAGTCACCATCCGCCTGCATGATCGCGCCCTGCATTGGAAATTATTCCTCAACCCCATGCTGCACACGGGAGAAGGGGTGACGGACGGCACCCTGACCGTGGAAGATGGCGAGCTTTATGATTTCATGGACTTGGTTGCCCGCAACATTGGCTGGCGGCAACCGGGACATTGGCTGCAAAAACTATTCATCACGCCGCTGCGGAAAGCCGGCCGCGGCCTGCGGCAATACAATCCGGCGTCGCGCGCCCGCAGCAACGTGGCGCACCACTACGACCTGACCGGCGCCCTCTACGATTTGTTTCTGGATTCCGACCGGCAGTATTCCTGCGCCTATTTCCAAGGTTCAGAAGATAATTTGGATGCCGCGCAATTGCGCAAGAAGCAACATCTGGCCGCCAAGTTGAAGCTGCGGCCGGGCCACAGGGTCCTGGATATCGGCTCAGGCTGGGGCGGCATGGGGCTGCATCTGGCGAAACAGCACCAGGTTATGGTGCACGGCGTGACACTATCGGAGGAGCAGCATAAAGTTTCCAATAAACGCGCGGGGGAAGCCGGACTGGGCGGGTTTGTCACCTTTGATTTGCAGGACTATCGTGAGGTCGAGGGGCCGTTCGACCGCATTATCTCGGTCGGTATGTTCGAACATGTGGGCGTGGGCCATTACGGCGAGTATTTCGGCAAGGTGCGGGAGCTGTTGACCGACGACGGCATTGCCGTGCTGCACACCATCGGCCGGGCTGACGGGCCGGGCGCCACCAATCCCTGGATCAACAAGTATATCTTCCCCGGCGGCTACAGCCCCTCCCTCTCGGAAATCGCGGCGGCGGTGGAGGCGGCCAATCTGTACATCACCGACGTGGAAGTGTTCCGCCTGCAATATGCCGAGACCCTGCGTCACTGGCGCCACCGCTTTTACGCCAACCGCCACAAGGTGTCGGAACTGTTCGACGAGAAATTCTGCCGCATGTGGGACTTCTATCTATGCGGCAGCGAGGTCACCTTCCGCCATGGCGGCCATGTGGTCTTTCAGATGCAATTGACCAAACGGCCCGATGCCGTGCCCGAGACCCGCGACTATATCCTTGATGAAGAACGCCGGCGTATCGGCCAAGTGGGAAAATCCGATTCGCGCGCGGCCTGAGGCAAGCTTCGCTATTTGTATTAAACAGGCGGATTTACTTGTCTACCCCATAGGGACAAGTCTGTTGCGATTCATTGATTGATTCCAAGTACAAGGGAACTTATCCCCGCTATGCAGGGGATACTTATTTTTGTTGTCCACCGCAAAATTTCACACTTGCAAACAGATAAGCGATGCAGTTTGTCGACCGTGATAGGTTGCCGCCATATGAACACAGACAGTACAAATAGCCCCATCCTGGCCACCATTGGCGAGCCTGACATCAATGAGCCGGAGCTGACGGGCAACTACCGCACCCCGCCCGCCAATTTCGAGGCCGAGCAGGCCCTGTTGGGCGCCATCCTGGTGAACAACGAGGCCGCCTCCAGTGTCACTGATTTCCTACGTCCGGAACATTTTCAGGAAGCGGCACATCAGCGTATCTATGCCGCCGCTCTGAAATTGATCGAACGGGGCCAAATCGCCAATCCCGTCACTCTGAAATATTATTTTGAACAGGACGATGCCCTAAAGGAGGTCGAGGGGGCGCAATATCTGGCCCGCCTGGCGGGCGCCGCCGTCACCGTCATCAATGCCCAGCATTACGGCCGGGCCATCTTCGATCTGGCCTTGCGCCGGGGCCTGATTGATATCGGCGAGACCATGGTCAATCAGGCCTACGAAGCGGATGTGGAGGTTGAGGCCAACCAGCAGATCGAGACGGCGGAACAGAACCTGTTCGAATTGGCGGAACACGGCCAAACGGACCGCGGTCTGATGAGTTTTGACAGCGTCCTAGCCTCGTCCATCAACATGGCGGAGGCCGCCTTCCATCGGGATGGCCATATGATGGGGGTCTCGACCGGCCTGGTCGATCTGGATCAAAAACTGGGCGGATTGCATCCTTCCGATCTGGTCATCCTGGCTGGCCGGCCGGCCATGGGCAAATCCTCTCTGGCCGCCAACATTGCCTTCCATGCCGCCCACAACATCAAGCGAAAACGGCAAGAGGACGGCAGCGAGACGGTGGTGGACGGCGCGGTGGCGGCGTTCTTTAGCCTGGAAATGTCGGCCGAACAACTAGCCACGAGATTATTGGCCGAACAATCCCGTATAAACTCCGAAAAAATCCGCCGTGGTGAAATAACAGAGAACGAGTTTTCCCGTTTGGTTTCAGCCAGCCAGACTATTGAGGTTGCGCCTCTTTACATTGACGACACGCCCGCCTTGACGATTTCCGCGTTGCGAACACGGGCGCGGCGTCTGATGCGTCAGCACGGACTCGGCTTGGTGATTGTTGACTACCTGCAATTGCTGCGCGGTACTGGCCGGGGCGAGAATCGCGTGCAGGAAATTTCCGAGATTACCCAAGGCTTGAAAGCCCTGGCCAAGGAGCTTGAAGTCCCCGTATTGGCACTCAGCCAGCTTTCCAGACAGGTTGAATCAAGGGACGACAAGCGGCCCCTGCTGTCGGACCTTCGCGAATCCGGCTCCATCGAGCAAGATGCCGATGTGGTGATGTTCGTCTACCGGGAAGAATATTATCACGAGTGGAAACAGCCCGAGCCCGATACCCCCGACCATGCCAAATGGTTGGAAAAGGCGGACCAGATCCATGGTATCGCCGAAGTGATCATCGGCAAGCAGCGCCACGGCCCCACCGGCACCGTGCGCCTGCAGTTCGAGCGCGAATTCACCAAGTTTTCCAATCTCGAAGCGGCGGGCCGTTATCCCGATGCCCAATACTAGCCCCAATACCAGTGCGACCCCGGCCGATGCGGACCACGCCGGCGCGATCCTGGAGATCGACCTGGACGCCCTGGGCGCTAACTATGACAACCTAAGGCACCGCGCCGCGCCGGCCGAATGCGGCGCCGTTCTAAAGGCGGATGCCTATGGTCTGGGCTCCATTCAGGTTGGCCCCAAGCTGGCCGCCATGGGCTGCCGCCGCTTCTTTGTCGCCCATTTGGCGGAGGGTGTGGCGCTCAGAAAAATACTGGGTGTCGCACCCGCGATCTATGTCTTGAACGGCCCCTTGCCCAGGACGGAGGCAGAGTTTCTGCATTACGATTTGCTTCCCGTCCTGAATTCACCATGTCAACTTGAACAATGGTCGGGCGCGGCCGCGGCCCGCGAACGGACCCTGGGCGCGGGATTGCATATTGATACCGGCATGGCCCGGCTGGGCCTGACCCCGGTGGAGGCGGCCGAACTGGCCGCGAACCCGGCGCGGTTGGCCGGCCTTGATCTGCACTTTATCGCCTCGCACCTGGCCTGTGCCGATGAACCCGGCCACGCCCTCAACGGCGAACAGAGGCAAGCCTTCCATCATCTGCTGACCGCCCTGCCCGCCGCACCTGGTTCCCTGGCCAATTCCGCCGGTATTTTTCTGGGCCCGGATTACCATTACGATTTGGTCCGCCCCGGCATCGCCCTGTATGGCGGCAACCCGACGCCGGGCGCCCCGAACCCCATGCGGGAGGTGGTTCGCCTGGCCGGCAAAATCATTCAGATACGGGAAATTGACACCCCCCAGAGCGTTGGCTACGGTGCCACCCACCGGGTCACGGGACAGCGGCGGATCGCCACGGTTCCCGTGGGTTATGCCGATGGCTATCCGCGCGCCCTGTCGGGGCGGGGGCGGGCCGGTGTCGCAGGGGTTTCTGTACCAGTCGTAGGGCGCGTTTCCATGGATATGATCACACTCGATGTTACCGAGGCGCCCGTTGATGCGGCCTATCCGGGCGCCATGGTCGACCTGATCGGCGGCGGCGGGCCCAGCCTGGACGAGGTGGCCGAGGCCGCCGGCACCATCGGCTACGAAATCCTGACCTCACTCGGCCGCCGCTACCACCGCCAATACATAAATGCCCCGGCGTGGAATCCGGCACACCGGCAGGCCCAAAGGAGGGGTGGCGATGAATAATCCCTTTGTCGCATTGGTCCCATTGGCCCCATTGGCGGTGGTGGGCCGCGTCTTTCTGGCCTTTTTGGCGAACCTGGGCCGGGTGTCCATCTTCACCGGCAAGTCCTTGTCCGCCGTCGTCACACCGCCGTTTTATTGGCGTCTTTGCCTGCAACAGATGATGACCATCGGCTACTACTCCCTGCCCGTGGTGGGCATG
>JAPYUH010000088.1:3449-8975 GCA_029936195.1 Alphaproteobacteria bacterium | reverse complement strand
GGTGGGCATGGGCGAGGACATGGCCGAGGCCGACCCGGCCGGGCTGTCGGGCGGCATGCGCAAGCGGGTGGGCCTGGCACGGGCCATCGCCACGGAACCGGATATCATCTTCTTTGATGAGCCGACCACCGGCCTGGATCCGATCATGGGCGATGTGATCAACAATCTGATCACCGAATGCGTCCAGGACCTGGGCGCCACCACCCTGACCATCAGCCACGATATGTCGTCCGCCCGCACCATCGCCGACCGGGTGGCCATGCTGTACGACGGCCGGATCATCTGGGCCGGCGGGGTCGATCTGATCGACCATTGCGAGAATGAATTCGTCGATCAGTTCATCCATGGCCGCGAGGAAGGGCCCTTTGCCCTTGAAGTGTCCTAGGAATGGCCAAGGCGGCCGAACAATTTGTCTGTCAAGGCTGCGGCGCGGTGCACGGCAAATGGTCCGGCCGCTGCGGGGCCTGTGGCGAATGGAACACCATATCGGAAGAAGCCCAGCGGGAGGCACCGCCGCGTGGATTGGGTACGGGTAGTGGTCATCCCAGGGGCCGCGTCCTTGATTTCCGCAAGCTGAACCAGCATGGCGAGAGGGAGGGTCCGCGCACCGCCTCGGGCCTGAGTGAGTTCGACCGGGTCTGCGGCGGCGGCCTGGTGCCGGGCTCGGCCATTCTGATCGGCGGCGATCCGGGTATCGGCAAGTCCACAATATTGCTGCAGGTGGTTGCGCGGCTGGCCAAACAAGGCATCAAATGCGCCTATATCTCGGGCGAGGAGGCCCCGGCCCAGGTGCGCATGCGGGCCCGCCGCCTGGGCCTGGAAGAGGCCCCCCTTGATCTGGCGGCGGCCACGTCCGTGCGTGACATCGTCGCCACCATGGATGGCGATGGGGCGCCCCACGTGGTGGTGATCGATTCCATCCAGACCATGTATGTGGATACGGTGGAGGCGGCGCCCGGCACGGTCAGCCAGGTTCGCGCCTCGGCCCAGGAGTTGATCCGGGCGGCCAAGCGGCGGGATATTTGCCTGCTGCTGGTGGGCCATGTGACCAAGGACGGCCAGATTGCGGGCCCGCGTGTTCTGGAGCACATGGTCGACAGCGTGCTCTATTTCGAGGGGGAACGCGGCCATCAGTTCCGCATCCTGCGCGCGGTGAAGAACCGCTTTGGCCCCACGGACGAGATCGGCGTGTTCGAGATGAGCGAGGGCGGCCTGATGGAGGTGACCAATCCCTCGGCGCTGTTTCTGGCCAATCGCGGCGGCGGCGAGGATATCTCGGGCAGCGCCGTTTTTGCCGGCCTGGAAGGCAGCCGTCCCGTGTTGGTGGAAATTCAGGCCCTGGTCGCGCCCTCGCCCCCCGGCTCGCCCCGGCGCACCGTTGTGGGCTGGGACGGTAACCGCCTGGCCATGGTGCTGGCGGTCCTCGATGCGCGCTGCGGGCTGGGCCTGGCCGGCCACGACGTCTATCTGAATGTCGCGGGCGGCCTGCGCATTGGCGAGCCGGCCGCCGACCTGGCGGTGGCGGCCGCATTGGTCTCATCCATGATGGAAGTGCCGGTACCCGTAGAAGCCGTGCTGTTCGGCGAGATCAGCCTGTCGGGAGAGGTCCGCGGCGTGGCGCAGGCGGAATTGCGCCTGAAAGAGGCGGCCAAACTGGGCTTTACCAAGGCCATGACCCCGCCCACCCGGTCCGGACGGGCGGGCCAGAAAGGGGGCGGGAAAAGCAACCTGAGGATCAGTGAAATCAGCCGCCTGCCCGAACTTGTGGAACTATTTGCCTCCGACGGGGTGAAGGCCGTATAGAACCGGTATGTTGAGCGAATTTCCCATAAACGTGACGGATTTGGTGATCCTGGCCCTGTTGTTGATCTCCGGCCTGCTGGCGCTGAGCCGGGGTTTTGTCAAGGAAGTGCTGTCCATTGCCGGCTGGGTTGCCGCCGCCCTGGCCGCGCTGACCTGGTTTCCGTTGCTGCAGCCCATTATTGAAGGCTATGTGGAGCAGGCCCTGATCGCCGGCGGCATCGCCTTCGTGGTCATCTTCGTGGCCGTGCTCACCGTAGCCTCGCTGCTGTCCTCGGCCATTTCACGCCGGGTACGGGGCAGCGAGATCGGCATCCTGGATCGATCCCTGGGTTTTTTGTTCGGCCTGGCCAGAGGGGTTTTTGTCATCGCCCTGGCTTATCTGGTGCTGGTGCAGTTCGTCGCGGTAGAGGAACAGCCCGACTGGTTGCGCCAGGCCCGCGCCATGCCGGCGATCGAATATTCCGCCGCCACGCTGGCTCGCCTGGCCCCCGATGACATCGGCGAGGGTTTGGCCGAAATCGGGCAATTGGGCCGGGCCGGCGGCAAGAAACTTGATGCCACCTTGGACAGCGCCATCAAGGCCGGGCAGGCCGCCAAAAAACTGAAGGCCATGACCGCGGGCACAGACAAACGTGGTGAAAGCGGCTATACCCAAGGCTCGCGCGAAGACATGAACCGCCTTATCCAGAACCGGACGGACAATTGAAAAAGCGCCCCCCCAACGGCCAAAATCCACGGGCATCCAATTTGAACCTGACGACGCATCCCTACGATATTGATGCCGCCGACAGTGACAAGTTTCACGAGGAATGCGGCGTCTTCGGCATCATCGGCAGCCCGGATGCCGCCGCCAATACGGTGCTGGGATTGCATGCCCTGCAACACCGGGGGCAGGAGGCCGCCGGTATCGTAACCCATGACGCCGGGCAGTTTTTTTCCCACCGCAGCCTTGGCCATGTCGGTGATAACTTCAATTCCGAGGCCGTCATATCCTCGCTGCCGGGGGATGCGGCACTCGGCCATAACCGCTATGCCACTACCGGCGAAACCGTGTTGCGCAACGTCCAGCCGCTGTTCGCCGAATTGCAGTCCGGCGGTTTCGCCATCGGCCATAACGGCAACCTGACGAACGCCGGCACCTTGCGCAGCCAGCTGGTCCAGCGCGGCTGCATATTTCAATCGACCATGGATTCAGAGGTGATCATTCATCTGATCGCCACCTCGACCTATCACGATCTCCTGGACCGGATGATCGATGCCCTGCGATCCGTCGTCGGGGCCTATAGCCTGGTCGCCATGACGGACGATAAATTGATCGGCGTGCGCGATCCCATGGGCGTGCGGCCGTTGATCCTGGGCCAATTGGACGGCGCGCCGATCCTGACCTCGGAAACCTGTGCCCTGGATATCATCGGCGCCGAATTCGTGCGCGAGATTGACCCCGGCGAGATTATCGTTTGCGGCCATGGCGGCATCGACGAGATTGAAAGCATCAACCCCTTTCCCGCCGCCGCCGCCCGCCCCTGCATATTCGAGTATGTTTATTTCTCCCGCCCCGACTCCATTACCAATGACCGCTCCATCTATGCGGTGCGCAAGGCCATTGGCACCTATCTGGCCCAGGAAAGCGCGGTAGCGGTGGACGTGGTGATCCCGGTGCCCGATTCCGGCACCCCGGCCGCGATGGGCTATGCCGAGGAAGCCGGCGTGCCGTTCGAATTGGGCATCATCCGAAATCATTATGTAGGCCGCACCTTTATCGAGCCGTCGCAGAATATCCGCAACTTCGGCGTCAAGCTAAAGCATAACGCCAACCGGGCCGAGATCGAGGGGCGGCGCGTGGTGTTGGTGGACGATTCCATCGTACGCGGCACCACGTCCAAGAAAATCGTTCAGATGGTCCGCGATGCCGGCGCCCTGGAAGTGCACATGCGCATCGCATCGCCGCCGACCGCCAATCCCTGTTTCTATGGCATCGACACCCCCAGCCGGGAGGAATTGTTCGCCGCCAATTTCGATCTCGACGCCATGGCGCGGGAGATCGGCGTCGACAGCCTAGCCTTCATTTCCATCAACGGGCTGTACCGGGCGGTTGGCGGAGCCGACCGGGATATCGGCGTACCGCAGTTTTGCGATGCCTGTTTCACCGGCGAATATCCGGTCGCCCTGGTCGATCTGGCCCAAGGGCGGGCGCCGGCGCAATTGTCGTTGCTGGCGGAACATACTTAGATGAGCGGCCGCCTGAAGGGCCGTCTGGCCTTGGTGACCGGTGCCTCGCGCGGCCTCGGCGCGGCCATCGCCAGGGCCTACGCGGCCGAGGGCGCCCATGTCATCGGCGTGGCCCGAACCACCGGCGCCTTGGAAGAACTGGACGACCAGATCAAGGGGCTGGGCGGCACGGCGACCTTGGTCGCCATGGATCTGGCCGACTTTGACGCTATTGATGATCTGGGCCGGCAGATATTTGAACGCTGGGGCAAGTTGGATATTCTGGTGGGCAATGCCGCCATTCTGGGTGATCTCTCGCCCGTCGGTCACATCCGGCCCGAGGTCTGGCAGCGCGCCTATGATTTGAACGTTACCGCCAACTATCGCCTGATCCGTTCCATGGACAGTCTGCTGCGTCGGTCCGATGCCGGACGGGCCCTGTTCATCACCTCCGGCGCGGCCCGCAGCCTGCCGCCCTATTGGGCGCTCTATGCCTCGACCAAGGCGGCTTTGGACGCCATTGCTCTGATCTATGCCAAGGAAACCATGAAAACCAGTGTTCGGGTCAATGTGGTCAATCCCGGCCCCACGCGGACGGAGATGCGGTCGGCGGCCTTTCCCGGCGAAGACCCCAGCCAATTGCCGGCCCCCGATCACATCGCCGAAACCATGATCGCCCTGGCCGAACCGGGTTTCACCGAAACCGGCCTATGGATCGCGGCGGACGCCCAAACCACGGCGACCCAAGCAGTCGAACCTGGCGACGAAGGGTCGATCCATTAATGCAAGGGTGCGGTGATTAATTGAATCCACGGGGTACTTTTGATTGCTCTTGCCGACAGGAATATATCTACCGCAGTGACAGGGACCGGAGGCCGTATGCAGAGCGCGTTTCATTTTGATACCAGCCAGATCGAATGGACCCATTTCCAAGGCAGTCCACGGTTTGACTACCCGATTGACTATGCCGTGGCCGTGCTGGCGGCACAGCCCGAACTCGGCGCGCTCGACCTGCTGGTCAAATGGGCGCCCAACGCCTATTGCCATTTTCATCGCCACCTGGCAGCCACAACCACCCTGGTACTGGCGGGCGAGCAGCACATTCGAGAGACCGGGCCGGACGGCGAGGCCGTGCATATTGTGCGCACCGCCGGTGACTATGCCCGCAGCCCGGGCGGCGATGTGCATATGGAGCGCGCCGGGCCCGATGGCCTGATGGTGTTCTTCGGCATGCAATCGGCCGATGGCCGCCTGTTCGAGACCCTGGACAAGGACCATAATGTCCTGGCCACGGCCACCATCGAGAACTGGGCCGCCGGCCGCATCAAGGAACTACCGTATCGGGGATTTGGGGGAGTGCCAGTTGTGTCGGCATTGATTTCGGCGGACAGCCATGTAGTCGAGCCGGGTGAGGTCTTCACCGGGCTGGCGGAAAAATTCGGCGATGAAGCGCCCCGTGTCATGGACACGGAAGATCAGGTCGACGCCATCGTCATCCCCAAACGCGGCCTGCGG
>JAPYUH010000088.1:0-3349 GCA_029936195.1 Alphaproteobacteria bacterium | reverse complement strand
CGGCAAGGCATCCGCTCGGGCGCGGCGCGGCCCGATGATCAGGACGCCGACGGCTTGTCGCTGGAGCTGTTGTATCCGGGCTATTTCGGCATGTTCAGCCTGCCCAACGTGGACCTGCTGGTGGCCTGCCAGAAAAACTACAACGATTGGGTGTTTGACTACGCATCGGATGCGAATGGCCGCCTGGAGGGCTTGGCCGCCATCCCCCTGCAGGATCCCGACGCCGGGCTGACGGAATTGCGGCGGGTTATCGACAAGGGCTTCAAGGGCGTTTGCATCCCTTGCACCTCGCCGGCGGAAAAACCTTATTTCGAGGCTTGTTACGACCCCATCTGGGCCCTGGCGCAAGAGGCGGGCATGCCCGTTTCCATGCATGTGGGCTGCAACGCCCATGTGCCCAGCCGTCTGCGTCCGCCAACGCCGGACCCCCTGGCCGCCTATGCCGGATCGGCGGCGGCCATTCAGCGCACCTTGGTGGAATTGCGCTGCTGCGGCGTGGCGGACAGGTTTCCCAACCTGAAGATCGTGGTGGCCGAGTTCAACGCCGGCTGGCTGGCTCATTGGCTGGCCCGCCTGGACCAGGGCGTCGCGCGCGAAAACTGATTTGGCCGGGGGCCGTTCATGGCGCTTCGCCCCCTGGAAATCTGGCACCGGCAGTTTTACGCCACCATCGAGGATGACAGGGCGGCCATTCTAACCCGGGAAATCCTCGGCGTGGACAATCTGATGTGGGGGGCGGATTATCCCCATTCCGATTCCACCTGGCCCTGCTCCCGCGAGGTTCTGAGCGAACTGATGGCGGAAGTGCCAGCGGCCGAAGTGCAAAAAATCACCCACGACAACGTGGCCGCGCATTACGGCCTGTAATATCCCCCTACTGGCGCCAAGTATCAGCGCTGGGTCAGTTTGAATTCGATGCGGCGGTTGCGGCGGTTGGCAATTTCGCCGGAGCGGGCGTCCAGTGGTTGGAATTCGCCGAAACCCGTCGCCGCCAGGCGTTTGGCGGGCACGCCTTGCTCCACCAGGAACTTGACCACGGAAATAGCGCGGGCCGCCGAGAGTTCCCAGTTGGAGGGGAATTGCGGTGTGTTGATGGGGATGGCGTCGGTGTGGCCGTCGACCTGCAGCACCCAGTTGATCTCCACCGGGATCTGCCGGGCAATCTCAACCAGGGTTGTTGCCATCTGGGCGATCTGGGCCTGGCCCTCTACCTCCAAATGGTCCGAGCCGGAGCCGAACAGAACCTCGGACTGGAAGACGAAACGATCGCCGACAATGCGGACACCCCGGCGGTCGCCAAGTATTTCGCGCAGTTTGCCGAAGAACTCGGACCGGTAGCGGGTCAATTCCTGCACCTTGCTGGCCAGGGCCCGGTTCAGGCGCTTGCCCAGATCGGTAATGGTCGCCTGATCCTTCTGGTCCTTGGCTTCCGATGCCTCCAGGGCGGCGTTCAACTGCTGAATTTCCCGGCGCAGAGCCAGGATCTGCTGGTTCAGGACGCCCACCTGGGCCTTTTGGTCCTTGGTCAGCACCTGTTCCGCATTGTAGTCCTCTTCCAGGCGGGTGTAGAGGTCGAGCAATTCGGAGAGGCGGATTTCCCGTTCTTCAATTTCCTTCTGCGCCAACAGGGTGCGTTCCCGTTCGCTGGCCAGCCGGGACTGCAGCTCCTTGCTGCGATCCCGTATTTTGCCCAATTGGGTCTCGCGGGCAGCCAGGTTCTGGCTCAATTTTCCAACCTGAGCTTCCAAGGTGCCGCGCAATTTGCGCAGGGCTTCCACATCGCGGCGCAGGCTCTCCAACTCCAACAAGCGCCGCTGGCTGACCTCCTTGGAGATCAGCTCCCGGCTTTGGGCGGCCGCCAGGGCGTCTTCCGCCTGTTCGGCGCGGGTGATCATCTGGCGCATTTGCACCTGCAGCTGGTCGCGGTCGGCGGCGGTGGTTTGCAGAGAGGACGACAACTGAGCAATATTGAGGCGCAGATCCACGTTGGCCTGACGCTCCAGATCCAGCAGATCGGCCAGTTCGGCGACCTGACGGTTCAGCCGGTTCAGGGCATCGTCCTTGCCCGACATGGCCTGGGTCAACATCACCTGGGCCAGGACGAAGACCACCAGCAGGAAAATGAAGACCAGCAGCAAGGTCGCCAAGGCATCGACGAAGCCTGGCCAGATATTGACCGTGCCGGCGGCAGTATTGCGGCGTCTGGCCATGGCCGGTCAGACGCTTCTCATCGCGGGCGGCTCATCGGTCACGGTTCATCCGTCCGGCTCATCGGCCGTCCGCCATGGCGGCGATGGTCCGGGCCAGGAGTTTGATTTCGCTGCGCAACTCGGCCACGCTCTGATTGCGGCCCTCGCTCAACTCCGCCAACAGACGCACAACATAATTATCCAGATTACGCAGATGACCGCGGCTGGCCTCGTCCAGGCCGCTTTCCAGGCTCTCCAGATGATTGTTCAGGTTTTGCAGCACGGGGCGGATTTCCATCTGGTTCTCCGCCAGCTTGACCATCAGGCCCTGCTCCGCCTTCATCTGATCGGTCAGGATCGACAGTTTGTCGACCAGGGCCATCAGGGTATTCTGAGCCGACCCCCGGCTCTCTTCCGAACGGGAAATGGTGCGCTGCAGATTTTCCAGACTGTCGGCGGTTTGTTCCAGCAATGCCTGCACGTAAGCCGGCACCGATTGGTCCCCTTCCCCAATGCCGCTGCCCGAGGACAGGCGGGTATAGGATGACAGCCATTCTTCCAGGTCATTATAGAACCGGTTCTGTGCCTGGCTGGCCTGTAATTCAAGGAAACCCAGCACCAGACTGCCGGACAGCCCGAACAGGGAGGATGAAAAGGCAATCGCCATGCCGTTAAGAGGTGATTGCAGGCCCTGCTTCAGATCCGAGAATACGCTGCCGAAATCCCCCGCCGCCAGGGACAGGCTGCCAATGGTCTTGCCCACCGCGCCCACGGTCTCCAACAATCCCCAAAAAGTACCCAGCAGGCCGAGAAAGATCAGCAAGCCGATCAGATAGCGCGACAAATCCCGGCTTTCATCCAAGCGCGAGTGAATGGAATCCAGCATCGATCGCATGGATAAGGCCGACAGTGACATCCGCCCCGCCGTACGCTCCCCCAGCATCGTCGCCATGGGGGCCAGCAATTTCGGCTCCCGCTGTACGGAGAGGCCGGGATCGGAGCGGCGGAAGGTTTCCACCCACTCCACTTCTGGGCGCAGCATCATGACCTGGCGAAACGCATAGAGAATGCCAAAGCCAAGGGTGCCCAGGATCATGCCGTTCAAAATAGCATTGGCCTGAAAGGCGCGGATCAGGGGCAGATACAACAACACCGCCGCC
>JAPYUH010000087.1 GCA_029936195.1 Alphaproteobacteria bacterium | reverse complement strand
TGGATAGTCTCGTTCAAGTTGGTAATCGAATGGCGTTGCTGGATGCGGATTCAGCCCAGCGATAGCTTGCAGAACGGCTGTTTTTCCTGCTTCATTTTTTCCCACCAGACAAGTCAGTTGGTCGACTGTCATCGTGCCAGAGTCCTCGATCGATCTAAAATTTTGAATTCGGGCTGAAACAAGTTTCGCGGTTTAGCCCTCCAAATACCGGTGGTTACTGTAAGAGATAAAATCAAGCTCGTTTTCGCTAATAAACTCTAATATGAGCAACTAGTGAATTCGTCCGCCCGATATAGAACTTGTACCGAATTTTATATTTTCTTGCGAGTTTAGAAAATATAAATTTCGCCTGATTGTGAAAAGCGAGATAGCAGCGAATCATGGCGGCGGTTGCAAAACTCTCAATCACCTAAACGTAATTTTAAAGGGAATTAAGGGGGAACGTTTCCCATTAATGCCTTTTGGGCGGCGGCACGAAAAAACGGCAAACCCGAGACATCAAAGCCGCGATGGAACGTTGGATTGCCTATAAAACGAGAAAGAGAAAGGCGCAGGGCCATGCCATTAACCCGTGATTTTAAACAAACCGTCCAGGAACGGGCGCGGAATGATCCGGAATTCCGTATTGGGCTGCTCACGGAAGCGGCGGAATGCCTGCTTAACGATGAGGTCAACGTGGCAAAGACCTTGCTGCGCGATTATGTGAATGCAACCATTGGATTTCAGGCGCTTGGCACCCTGACGGACAAAAAATCGCTAAGTCTCATGCGTATGCTCAGCGGCAAGGGCAATCCCAGTATTGATAATATTTCCAAAGTCATGGCATCCCTGCGCCGGCACGAAGGTGTTGAGCTTCACGTCAGTGCAAGATGACAATCTGGGGATTATGAGAATGGAATGCGAAACTGCCAAACGGGTCTCTTCCAGCCGCAACGAATTAAGGGGACGTAATTCCTTCTTCCCGTAGGGAAAAGGATTACGTCCCCTTAATTCTTGCGCTTTTTGGCCGGCGTTATTTCTCGAACATCGCCAGTTTCAGCGGGATCATTTCGCCCATCCAGGTGGGCCAGTCGCGGTGGTCTTCCAGGTCGTGCGAAGTATTGGGATGCAGAAAGATGGTCAGGCCGCGGCGGTGTTGCATGAGCCAGGGGACAAGCTCGGCAAATAAATCCGTGCCGAACTTGACCTGATAGCTCCACCTGGGGTGCGGGCCGACCTCTTTTTCGTGCCAGCGGCCCATTTCGATGTCGAAGGTTGCCTCGATCTCGTCCCGCAGGGCTTGCGCGGGTTTGCGGCTGTCCGCATCGAAATAGACGTGGGCGTGGTAGTCCTGGATAGCAGGCAAATCAGCCATGACCAACAGACCCCTTAGGCCACTTCGGTTACGACGCCCTTGGTCTTGAAGGTTTCCTGCAGCTCGCCCGCCTCGAACATCTCGCGGATGATGTCGCAGCCGCCTATGAATTCGCCCTTGACGTAAAGCTGGGGAATGGTTGGCCAGTTGGAGAATTCCTTGATGCCGTTGCGAATGCCGTCGTCGGCCAGGACGTCGATGCCCTTGAACTTCACGCCGACGTGGCTCAACACCTGCACCACCATGGAGGAGAAGCCGCATTGCGGGAACACCGGCGTGCCCTTCATGAACAGGACCACGTCGTTGGCGTCGAGTTCCGCCTGAATGCTGTTAAATACGGGATTGTCGCTCATAATTCGGTTTCCTTCCTCTTTGGCGGCACCCCATGGCCACCATTTGAAATTCATCTATCTATTCCGGAACTGCTTCAGGCACCGCGGTTTGCAGGGCCAGGGCATGCAGTTGGCCGCCCATGCGGCCTTGCAGGGCCTGATAGACCATTTGATGCTGTTGAACCCGGGACTTGCCTTCGAATTCAGCCGAAACCACCATGGCCGCATAATGGTCGCCGTCGCCGCGCAGATCCTCAATCGTGACCTTTGCGTCCGCGATACCTTCCTTGATCAGTTTCTCGATCTCGGCGGCGTCCATGGCCATAATGTCTGTCTCCCCAACCCTATTAGGCGTTCGCCATGTATCCCGGCAGCCAGGATTCGTGACAGCGCCGCAACTCAGCTATGGATATAGGGGTAGAGGCGTTCAGCGTCAACGCTTCCCCGCCCGTGATGCCGATGGTTTGAACGGCCACCTCCCGCTCCTCGGCTCGCTGCAAAACCAGCCCGAGGGCGGTTTCCGGCACGGCGATCAGGTAACGGCCCTGGTCCTCGCCAAACCAGAAGCCCGCGTCGTTGGGCCCGGATAGGGCCAGGCCGATGCCGCCGGCAAGGGCCATTTCCGCCGCCGCCACCAACAGCCCGCCGTCGGAGAGGTCGTGACAGCTATCAACCCAGCCCTCCACGATCAGGTTGCGGATAAAATCGCCGTTTCGCCGTTCCGCCGACAGGTCCACCGCCGGGGCCTGTCCGTCGTCGCGGTTGAGCAGTTGGCGCAGATAAATGGATTGCCCCAAATGTCCTTTTGTATGGCCCACCAACAACATGATGTCCTTTTCGCGGCGCAAGGCCAGATCGGCGAAACGCCCCAGATCATCCAGCACCCCGATGCCGCCAATGGCCGGCGTTGGCAGGATGGCCTGGCCGTGGGTTTCGTTGTAGAGGGAGACATTGCCCGAGACCACGGGGAAATCCAGCGCCCGGCAGGCCGCCGTCATACCCTGAATGCAGCCCACGAACTGCCCCATGATTTCCGGCCGTTCCGGATTGCCGAAATTCAGGCAATCGGTGATCGCCAGGGGCCGGGCGCCCACCGCCGTCAGGTTGCGCCAAACCTCCGCCACCGCCTGGGCGCCGCCCGCTTCGGGTTCGGCCCGGCAATAGCGCGGGGTGCAATCCGTGGCTACGGCCAGGCCGCGGTTGGAGCCGTGAATGCGCACGATGGCCGCATCACCGCCGGGCTTGCGCACCGTATCGGCCATCACCGTGTGATCATATTGTTCCCACACCCAGCGGCGGGAAGACAGATCAGGCCCGGCCAGCAGGGTTTGCAAGGCCTCCATATGGTCCATGGGCGCCGCGATTTTCCCCAAGGGGGCGGGCGCCTCTGTCTTGACCCAGGGGCGTTCGTATTCCGGGCTTTCATCCACCAGGGGACGGACGGGGATATCGAACACCACCTCGCCCCCCGCCCGGCCGATGAAGCGGCCGGTATTGCTGACCTTGCCCACCACGGCGAAATCAAGCTGCCATTTCTCGAAGATTTTCCGCGCGATATCCTCGGCGCCCGGACGCAGGACCATCAACATGCGTTCCTGGCTTTCCGACAGCATGACCTCGTAGGTGCTCATGCCCGTCTCGCGCTGGGGCACTTGATCGATATCCAGGTCCAGCCCGACGCCGCCCTTGTCCGCCATCTCGACCGAGGAACAGGTCAAACCCGCCGCGCCCATGTCCTGAATGGCGACAATGGCGTCCGTGGCCATGAGTTCCAGACAGGCCTCGATCAACAACTTTTCGGTGAACGGATCGCCGACCTGCACCGTGGGGCGTTTTTCCTCGGTCGCATCATCGAATTCGGCGGAGGCCATGGTGGCGCCGTGAATGCCGTCCCGCCCGGTTTTCGAACCTACATAGACCACCGGGTTGCCGATCCCGGCGGCGGCGGAATAGAAAATTTTGTCCACGTCCGCCAGGCCCACGGTCATGGCGTTGACCAGGATGTTGCCGTTGTAGGCCGGGTCGAAATTGACCTCGCCGCCCACCGTGGGCACCCCCACGCAATTGCCATAGCCGCCGACTCCCGCCACCACGCCCGCCACCAGATGCCGGGTCTTGGGGTCTTCGGGCGCGCCGAACCGCAGCGCGTTCATGTTGGCGATGGGCCGCGCGCCCATGGTGAAGACATCGCGCAATATGCCGCCCACGCCCGTGGCCGCACCTTGGTACGGTTCGATGAAGGAGGGGTGGTTGTGACTCTCCATCTTGAAGATCACCGCCTTGCCTTCGCCAATATCCACCACGCCGGCGTTTTCGCCGGGACCGCAAATAACCCAGGGCGCCTCGGTCGGCAGGGTCTTGAGCCAGACCTTGGAGGATTTATAGGAACAATGTTCCGACCACATGACGGAAAAGATGCCTAGCTCAGTCAGGTTCGGTTCCCGCCCGAGGACATTGAGGATGGTGCGGTATTCATCCTCGGACAGGCCGTGCTCGGCCACGACCGCCGCCGTAATATCGGGTTCGTTACGCAAGAGCGGCCACCAGGCTTTGCAGCAGGCCCCGGCCGTCGGTGCCGCCATGCAGGGCATCCGCCGCGCGCTCCGGGTGGGGCATCAGGCCCAGCACTGTTTTGCGCTGGTTGAAGATCCCGGCGATATCGTCGAGGGAGCCGTTGGGATTGTCGTCGTCATAGCGAAAGGCGATCTGGTCTCCCGTCCGCATGGCGTCCAGGGTATGGGGTTCGGCGAAATACTGGCCGTCATGATGGGCCACGGGGATGGACAGAACCTGGCCTTGCTCATAGCTGTTGGTGAACGGTGTTTGGCTGTTTTCCACCCTGACGCGGACGTCGCGGCAGACGAATTTCAGGCCGGCGTTGGGCAGCAGGGCGCCGGGCAGCAAGCCCGCCTCGGTCAGCACCTGAAAGCCGTTGCAGATGCCCAGGACCGCCACGCCCCGTTCGGCCCGCGCGATAATCTCGCGCATGACGGGGGAGCGGGCGGACATGGCGCCGCTGCGCAGATAATCGCCATAGGAAAAGCCGCCCGGCAAGACGATCAGGTCGGTTGCCGCCATCTCGCTGTCGCCATGCCAGACCATTTCGACCGGACCGCCAATGACGTTGGAAAGGGCGACTTGCACATCGCGGTCACAGTTGGAGCCGGGGAACACAACGACACAGGCTTTCATCGATTTCTAATCGTCTTCCAATTCGATGGCATAGTTTTCGATCACCGTGTTGGCCAGCAGCTTTTCGCACATCTCCTCGACGGATTTGCGCGCCGCCCCGGCGTCGCTCTCGGCCAATTCCAGTTCGATCAGTTTACCCTGGCGCACGTCACCAACACCCGCGAAACCCAGATTGGCCAGGGTCAGCCCAATGGCCTTGCCTTGCGGGTCCAGTACGCCGTTCTTGAATGATACGTGTACGCGCGCCTTCATTGCATCACCGACGGGCCTTTCATGTCCCGCGGCCCGCTCTCGGGCAGAATGCCGAGGCGCCGGGCAACTTCCTGGTAAGCTTCCGCCACGCCGCCCAGATCACGGCGAAAGCGGTCCTTGTCCAGTTTTTCGTTGCTCTTGATGTCCCACAGACGGCAGCTATCTGGGCTGATCTCGTCCGCCAGCACGGTGCGCACGTCCTCTTCGGAATACAGGCGGCCGAATTCAATCTTGAAGTCAATCAGGCGGATACCGACGCCGGCGAACAGCCCGAACAGGATATCGTTGATGCGCAGCGCCAGGGCCATCATGTCGTCGATCTCCGCCGGCGTGGCCCAGCCAAAGGCCGTGACATGCTCTTCCGAAACCAGGGGGTCGCCCAGTTCGTCCGATTTATAGCAGAATTCGACAATGGAGCGGGGCAGGGCGGTGCCCTCGGCGATGCCAAGACGCTTGGACATGGACCCCGCGGCCACGTTGCGCACAATGACCTCGACCGGAATGATCTCCACCTCCCGGATCAATTGTTCGCGCATATTCAGGCGGCGGACGAAATGGGTTGGAATGCCAACTTCGCCCAGGCGCACCATGATGTATTCGGAAATCCGGTTGTTCAGGACACCCTTGCCGGTGATCTGGCCTTTTTTCTGGTTGTTGAAGGCGGTGGCGTCGTCCTTGAAATACTGCACCAACGTACCCGGCTCCGGCCCTTCGTAAAGGATTTTTGCCTTGCCTTCGTAGACTTTTCTACGTCTGGCCATGGGAACCTCAAAAATTAAATTAAAATCATGTGGCGGTGGTTTTCAGGCGCGAATCCACGCCCTCACCGAAGGTTTCGAGATATAGCCGAAATGGCCGGGCGAAACAACGCTTCATCGACTGGCCGGTGGCCAAAATTCACTAATGCTGGCCGTGTCTCGAATGCCCGCCACCGGCTTTCCCATATCCGCGCAGTCGGTCATTGGTCACAACTTGGTGCTGGGTCAAAAGCGGGCGGACCAGAACATGTGCTTCCAGATGCACGGCTCGCAATTCACCACGCAGGCGGCCGATTTCCCAGCTCAGCCGGCGAACAGTGAGTGGCGTGGCGCTGCCCTCGGCGAACAAGGCATCCAAGGCATGTTCATGCTCCAGAACTTTCCGCCCCAATGCCGTTGCCGCCGCCTTCATGGCCTGTTCAATGGCTCGGATGCCGGCCAATTGGCCGGACGTCAATTGTATTACGGCCGCCATCTGGCGCAAAAGCAAGGGGCCGGGATAGTGGTTCAGCTCCGCACTCTTGGCAAAGCCCATGCCCTTGCCATTTTTGTAATCATCGATGTCTTTTGCCGACAGCGCCTTATTGGACCGATCCTGCTGTCCGGCATATGGCTGATGATTGGAAGCCGCTTGCGGACCGGAAAATTGCAGGAAAACCGAAAATCCCACCACCACTATCGTGAAAATCTTGAATTTCTTCATGACGACTCCAATTTCGAATGCACGCGTTTGCTCCAGAATGTTAAATATGGGGATAATCATTTGAGTGTCCATGGATTTGCCATCATCCACTGATACCCAATGACGCGTGCTCATGTGATGGGACAATATAAATCCGGCATGGTCGGCCCTCTTCAGGTGCGTCCGACATTGAGGCATACAGCTAGTCTTGCTTGACAACGTGACCGCAGGCCTGCCCAGATGCGCCCCGCACCAGCTTGAAGTTTGGATATCGGGCTGGTAAATGGCCGCCCGGATACCCGGATATTCGTTTGCTTCATCCCCGGTTGACAGGCTATGGGTTGGGGTAATCGTAAAATCAGCTAGTGCGGGAGCGTCCAGACCATGTCCACCTTCGACAAACGTCAAAAATCATTCGAGGCGAAATATGCCCACGATCAGGAAACCCTGTTCAAGATCGGCGCCCGCCGCAACAAGCTGCTGGGTCAATGGATGGCCGGACAATTGGGCCTGGAGGACGACGATGTGGATGACTACGCCAAGGCCGTGATCATCTCTGATTTCGAAAAACCGGGCGACGAGGATGTCTTCGAAAAAGTCTGGGCCGACGTTCAGGAAAAGGGCCTGGGGTTGAGCGAAGACGTGGTCCGCCAAAAAATGCAGGACCTGCTCGAAACCGCCCGCGAACAGGTCACCACAGAAGGCTGATTGTTTTTACGATGACTATTTTCCCGGTGACGTAATACCTATTTACGCCATATTTAGCTGAAAACTGCGGCGTAAATACGTATTACGTCACCGTATTAAGAATTAAAGACGCGGTCAAAAATGGTGTCCACGTGCTTGGTATGGTAGGTCAGGTCGAACATGGCCTCCAACTCGGCTTCGGACAGGGCGGCCATGACGTCTGCGTCCGCCTTCAATAATTCCAGAAACTGACCCTCGCCGCGCCAAACGGGCATGGCGTTGCGCTGGACGTAGGTGTAGGCAGCCTCGCGGCTGACCCCGGCCTGGGTCAGGGCGAGGAGAACCCGCCCGGAAAAGATCAGGCCGCCCAGGCGGTCCAGGTTGATTTTCATGGTCTCGGGATAAACCACCAAATTATCGATCACGCCGGTCAGGCGGTTCAGGGCGAAATCCAGGGTTACGGTCGCATCCGGTGCTATGCCGCGCTCCACCGAGGAATGGGAAATATCCCGCTCGTGCCACAGGACCACGTTCTCCAGTGCCGGCGTGACGGCGCCGCGCACCAGACGGGCCAGGCCGGTCAGGTTCTCGGTCAAGACGGGATTGCGTTTATGCGGCATCGTGGAGGAGCCTTTTTGGCCCGCCGCAAAATATTCTTCCGCCTCCAGAACTTCCGAGCGCTGCAGATGGCGGATTTCCGTTGCCAGACGCTCGATGGAGGAGGCGATCACCGCCAGAACCGAGAAATACATGGCGTGGCGGTCACGGGGGATAACCTGGGTCGAGACGGGTTCAATTTCCAAACCCATGGCCTCGGCCACATGCGCCTCCACCGCCGGATCGATACTGGCGAAGGTGCCCACGGCCCCCGATATGGCACAGGTGCCGATTTCCTTGCGGGCCGCCACGAGCCGCTGCTTGCAGCGGTCGAATTCGGCGTAAGCCTGTGCCAGTTTCAGGCCGAACGTGGTAGGTTCGGCGTGAATGCCGTGGCTGCGGCCGATGCAGATGTCGTCCTTGTGTTCCAAGGCGCGCCGACGCAAGACCGCCAACAGCTTGTCCATGTCTTCTAGCAGGATATCGGTGGCGCGAACCAGCTGCACATTGAAGCAGGTATCCAGCACGTCCGACGAGGTCAGGCCCTGATGCACGAAGCGGGAGGAAGGGCCGACGTATTCTGCCAGATTGGTCAGAAATGCGATGACATCGTGATGCACCTCACGTTCGATGGCATCAATGCGTTCGACCTCGAAAGAGCCTTTTTCCCAAACCTCCTTGGCGGCTTCCTGGGGGATGACGCCCAGGTTGGCCTGGGCATCGCAGGCATGGGCCTCGATCTCGAACCAGATTTGAAATTTGCTTTCGGGTGACCAGATGGCGGCCATTTCGGGGCGCGTATAGCGCGGGATCATGGGCTGGACCCTAAATATGTTGCTTGGAGGGTCTACATACACCCGTTAGTTTGGCCGGGAAAGACACATGGCCGATATTTCGGCCTGAATAGGGTGACGTCATGAGCGAAACATTGCTAATCGAGCTGCAACAGGCCATGCCCCTGGTCATGGAGCCCCTCGATTTGACTGGAACTGATTTGACGGGAGTTGATCTACCGGAAGGGAGCGGCAAGACCGGCCTGATCATTGTCGATATCGTCAACGGCTTTGCCACCGTGGGGGCGGGCAACCTGGCGCCGCCCGTGGCGAACGCCCAGGTCAGCCGCATGGTGGCGGAGGCCGACCGTCTGGCCAAGGCATTCACCGCCCAGGGCCTGCCCGTATTCGCATTCTTGGACAGCCATCAACCGGGCAAGGCGGAGCCGCCCTATCCGCCCCATTGCGAAATCGGCACGGGGGAGGAAAACCTGGTGCCGGAATTGCTGTGGCTGGAGGACGAGCCCGGCGCCACCCTGGTGCGCAAGGATTGCATCAACGGCTTCATCGGCGCCTATCGGGCGGACGGCTCAAACGCCTTGTTGGATTGGTTGAATCGGGAACAGATCGGGGCGGTCCTGGCGGTGGGCATCTGTACCGATATCTGTGTCATGGACATGGTCCTGACCTTGTTGTCGGCCCGCAACCACGACATGGCGCCCAGTCTACGGGACATTCATGTTTACGACCAGGGCTGCGCCACGTTTGATCTGCCCAGGGCCCTGGCCGAGGAGCTGGACCTGGGCATTGCCGCCGCCCACCCACAGGATGCGACCCATCACATGGGCCTGTACTTCATGGCGGCGCGGGGCGCTCACTTGGTGGATAAGGTCGAGATCTAGTACTGGAACTAGTCTGCTGAATTTAGTTTGTCCAGGGCCCGGCGCATGGCTCGTCCGGCGGCCTTGGCGGGGTCTTCATCCTTGGCGATCTGCTTAACCTCCCTAGCCACGCCGCGGGCGGCACGGGTGGCCTGATCACGGGCCACCGGGTCGGCGGCGATCTTGCGCGCCGCGAATTTGACGATATGTCGAAGCAAAAATGCCATGGCCCAGCATAACCGATCTCAACAGCGACAACCAGATTGTTAATGGGCAGCGATTGACGAGAGGCTGTGCCATGCCGATAGTGAGCAACAGTTTATTTAGCGTCGCAGGCTTCATCTCCATGCCCAAAATACAATCACAGATCAATCCCAACGACCCTGGTTATCAAGACAACCGCGCCGCCATGCTGGCCTTGATCTCGGGCTTGCGCGAACTGGAAGGCATGATCCGGGCCCGATCCGAGAACAGCCGGGCGCGGTTCGAGGGGCGGGGCCAATTGCTGCCCCGCGACCGTTTGAACCTGTTGCTGGACAGGGGCGCGCCCTGGCTGGAGCTGTCGACCACCGCCGGCTACAAGACCTATGACGATGACGGCGGCGACAACATCTCAGGCGCCAGGCTGATCACCGGCATTGGCATGGTCTCGGGCGTGCGCTGCATGGTGATCGTGGACGACAGCGGCATTCTGGCCGGCGCCCTGCATACCCATGGCGTCGACAAAATGAACCGCGCCTTTGATCTGGCCCTGGAAAACAAACTGCCGGTCATCCATCTGGTGCAGTCCGCCGGTGCCGATCTGCTGGACTATGTGCCGGCCACCTGGGTGCGGGCCGGCGGCATGTTCTATAAACAGGCCCAATTGTCGGCGGCCGGCTGTCCGGTGATCTCGGTGGTGCATGGCTCCTCCACCGCCGGGGGGGCTTATATGCCGGGGATGTCCGACTATGTTGTCATGGTGCGCAACCAGGCCATGGCCTTTCTGGCCGGCCCGCCCCTGGTCAAGGCAGCCACGGGCGAGGTGGCGGAGGCCGAAGATCTTGGCGGCACCAACATGCACGCCAGCATTTCGGGCCTGACCGAATATGTCGCCGAAAACGATCCGGAGGCCTTGAGCATCTGCCGCGATATCGTCTCCCGCCTGAACTGGGCCAAACGCCTGGCCCCCGCACCCAGGCGCGACTGGCAGGAACCGGCCCATGACATTGATGAATTATGCGGCATCGTGCCGGTGGAATATCAAAAGCCCTACGATATCCGAGAGGTTATCGCGCGTTTGGTGGACGGCTCCGACTTCCTGGAGTTCAAGGCGGAATACGACACCCAGACCATCTGCGGCCAGGCCGACATCATGGGCCTGCCATGCGGGTTGATCGGCAACAACGGACCGATCACTCCCAACGGCGCCACCAAGGCGACGCAATTCATGCAATTGTGCGATCAATCGGACACGCCGTTGATCTATCTGATGAACACCACCGGCTTCATCGTCGGCCGCGAGGCGGAAGAAGCCGGCATGATCAAGCATGGCGCCAAGATGATCCAGGCTGTCTCCAACGTCTCCGTGCCGCGCCTGACCCTGATGATCGGCGCATCCTTTGGGGCCGGCGCCTATGCCATGTCGGGCTGGTCGTACGAGCCGCGTTTCTTGCTGGGCTGGCCGAATATTTCCGCCGGCGTCATGGGCGCCAAACAGGCCGCCCTGGTTATGCGCATCGTGCACGAGACGAAACTCAAGCGTCAGGGCAAGGAACCGGACCCCTCGGAACTGGATGCCTTGGAGGCCAAGGTGGTCGACCTCTACACGGCATCGGAATCGGGCTATTACTACACCGCCCGGATGTGGACCGACGGCCTGATCGACCCCCGGGACAGCCGCCAGGCCCTGGGCCTGTTGCTGTCCATCTGCGATGAAGAGGCTCGGCGCAGCCTGAACCCCAACAGCTTTGGCGTGGCCCGCCTGTAGGAGAGACCGATATGGAACAAGGTTTTCAAACCATTGAAACCAACGGCATCAATCTGCGTGTCGCGGTCTCCGGCGTGGGGCCGTTGGTTCTGCTAATCCATGGCTGGCCGGAAAGCTGGTATTCCTGGCGCCATCAGATCAGGGCGCTTTCGGCGGCCGGCTACCGGGTGGCGGTACCGGACGTGCGCGGCTACGGCGGATCGGACAAGCCGCACGAGATCGAGGCCTATGACATGGCCAGCATGACCGCCGACATGGCCGGCCTGATCGCGGCACTTGGTGAAGAACAAGCGGTGGTGATCGGTCATGATTGGGGGGCGCCCATCGCCTGGAATACGGCGCTGCTGCATCCTGGCAAGGTTCGCGCCGTTGCCGGTTTGAGCGTGCCGTACACGGGGCCGGGACCCGCGCCCTTCATCGAAGTGGCAAAGCAGGTCTACAAGGACAAGTTCTTTTATCAGATCTATTTCCAGGAACCTGGCGTGGCCGAGGCCGAGTTGGAAGCGGATGTGCGCGATGCCCTGGCCAAGATCTATTATTGGATTTCCGGCGAAGGCCTGCGCGCCATGCCGCCCGTGAGCAAGCCGGCGGATGCCCAACTGCTTGACGGCATGACCGCTCCGGAGGCGCTGCCGGCCTGGCTGAACGTGGAGGATCTGGACTACTACGTGGCCCAGTTCGAGGCGAGCGGCTTTCGCGGACCGATTAACCGCTACCGCAACTGGCACCGTGATTTTGCCCTGCTCTCGCCCCTGGCCGGCCAGCAAATCCAACAACCCGCCGCCTTCATCGCCGGCACGTTGGAGCCGGTCCTGAACTTCGTGCCCGGCGTCGACCTGGTTTCCACGATGCGGGAAAATCTGGCCGATCTGCGCATGGTTGAAATGATCGACGGTGCGGGACACTGGGTGCAACAGGAGTGCGCGGACGAGGTCAACACGGCATTGATCGAATTCTTGCGCGAAGTCGCGTAGAGCCCATCACGACAATTTGGCCAGGGCCTCGAACAGGCGGTCGATGTCTTCTTGGTTGTTGTACAGATGGGGCGAGATGCGCAGGGAATCCGTGCGCTGGCTGACAAAGACGCGCTCAGCCTTCAAACCCTCGATCAGATTGGCCGGCGGGCCGTCGGGAAAACGCAGGCCGATCATATGCGGCGCGCGGACGGCCTTCGGCGTCGGTATCAGACCCAGGGCCCCGGCCCGCTCCGCAATCTGATCCACCATCGTGGAAAGACTGGCGGCAATGTTTGCGGGGTCCCAGGCCAGGATCTGCTCCAGGCCGGCGATGGCCATGGGCACGGAGATATAATTGCCCCGCTCGCCCATGTCATAGCGCCGCCCGCCCGATAGAAAGTCGTCCCGATATTCGGTAATCTCGGCCACGTCGCTGTTGGCCCGGTTCGACCAGGTTTGCTCCAGCGGCGCGCCGCCCTGACGGTGCGGAGCGCTGTAAAGGAAGGCAAAGGTATAGGGTCCCATCAACCATTTGAAAGCCACCGAACAAACGAAATCCGGTTGAATTTCACCGACGTCAAAGGGCACGACGCCCAAGGATTGCGACAGATCCAGCACCAGTGCAGCGCCAACTTCGCGGGCAGCCGGCGCGATGCGGGCCAGATCGATCATGCCGCCGTCGGTCCAGTGGCACTGCGGCAGGGCCAGCACGGCGACGTTGTCGTCCAGGGTATCCAATATAGCCTGTGTCCAATCGCCGCTCGCGGGCCGGGGCAGGGTCATCACTTCGCCCCCGTCCCGGGACACGGCGTGGCGCCAGGGGTAGATGTGGGAGGGAAACTGGGTCGCCAGCACCAGGACCCGCCGGCCAGGTCCAACGGCCATATTATTCGCCGCCGTGGTCAGGCCGTAGCTGGCGGACGGCGCCAAGGAAATATCATCCGCCGCGGCGCCGATCAGGTCCGCAAACAGCCCCCGCAGGCGCGCCACATCGTCCTGAAACTGCGCCGGCCCCAGGGTCCAGGGATGGCGCTTGCGCGCCAGGCCCAACTGGCCGGCCTGATACACGGAACCCAGGGCCGGGGAATTCGCGGCGCAGTTGATCCAGGCCAGATTATCCGGCAGGTCGAATAAATGTCGCTGAGTGGGCAGTTGCAGTGGCATGATGGCGTCTCTTCGGTGCGTGGATTTCTAAAAGAGGGGGTGAACTGCATTACCATGTTGGCGGACAAAGCTGAATTCGAATTTATTGTCAGCGGCGCCGGTTCCGCCGGCTGTGCCGTGGCCGCGCGGTTGAGCGAGTCCGGCCAGTACGATGTCCTGCTGTTGGAAGCCGGTCCCCGCGACACCAGCCCCTGGATCCATATACCCCTTGGCTTTACCAAGCTGTTCACGGACGGGCGGGTGAATTGGAAATTTGAAAGCGAGCCCGTGCCTTCCCTCGACAACCGCGTGCTGTATCAGCCAAGGGGCAAGGTTCTGGGCGGCAGCAGTTCTATCAACGGCACCATCTACATGCGTGGTGCGCCGGCCGACTATGACGGCTGGCGCCAGCGCGGTCTGGAAGGTTGGGATTGGGATAGCGTGCTGCCCTATTTCAAAAAGGCCGAGGATAATGAACGCGGCGCCGACAATTGGCACGGCGCGGGCGGCCCCTTGCGGGTCTCTGATGTGCCGCGGCCCTGGGCTCTGCCCACGGCCATGATCGCCGCCGCACGGGAATCCGGCATCCCCGCCAATGACGACTTTAATGGCCCGGATCAGGAAGGCACCGGATTTTTTCAGTTCACTGCCTCCAAACATCGCCGTTGGAGCGCCGCCAAGGCGTATCTGGCGCCGTCGCGGGGGCGGCGAAACCTGCATGTTGAAACCAATGCCCAGGCGCGGCGGGTGCTGATCGAGGACGGCCGCGCGGTGGGGATAGAATATCAATCGTCCAGCGGCATCCGCCGGGCCCGGGCGCGGCGTGAAGTGATCGTCGCGGGCGGGACTTTTGGTTCGCCGCATCTGTTGCAATTATCCGGCATCGGACCGGGGGATCTGTTGCGGGAGATGGACATCCCCGTCCGGCACGAACTACCGGGCGTGGGGGCGCATCTGCGGGATCATTTCAATACCTATTTGAGCTTCCGCTGCGCCCAGCCGGTGACCATGAACGACCTGGCGCGCAGTCTGCCCCGGCGAATTTTGGCGGGTGCCCAATACGGCCTGCTCAAATCCGGCCCCTTGACCAGCACAGCGATTGCGGCCGGCGCATTTATCCGCAGTGACCCGGCCCTGGAGCGACCCGATCTGCAAATCAATATGTTCAGCTGGAGTGCGGCAAGCCGAACCGTGGATGAAATCATCCCGCACCCATTTTCGGCCTTTACCCTCAGCCCCGTGCACTTGCGCCCCGATTGCGATGGCTCCGTCCGTGTCAAAAGCCCCGACCCCTTGGCGGCACCAGCCATCCGCTACGAATTTCTGCGCACGCACTATGACAGAGCGGCAATCCTTCACGGCATGCGGGTCTGCCGCCAAATCGCCGGCCAGCCGGCGCTGCGTGACTACATGGTGGAGGAAGTGCTGCCCGGTCCCGCCGTTGTCAGCGACGAAGAGATGTTGGCCGATGTCCGGGCGCGGGGCGTTGCCAACTACCATCCGGTGGGCACCTGCCGCATGGGCGATGAGATTGATTCCGTAACCGATGCCCGGCTAAATGTTCACGGCATTCGCGGCCTGCGCGTTGCCGATGCCTCCATCATGCCCTCGATCATTGCCGGCAACACCAACGCGCCGACCATTATGATCGGCGAAAAGGCGGCGGCCATGATTTTGCAGGATAACGCCTGACAAATTCGAACTATTTCAGATTGTTCTTGACCGTTTCCGACGAGGACTTCTGGGGCCGGTTGATATTCTCGCGGTACGCTTCCGTGACATCCCACACTACCAAGAATGTCGCCACAAAAAGCCCGAGTCCCAGT
>JAPYUH010000086.1:11094-15418 GCA_029936195.1 Alphaproteobacteria bacterium | reverse complement strand
CATCAATCACGTGCATCGGATCGAAACGTTCGAGGAGCCGGCGCATGGAAATTGATGAAACAGTCGCCGCCAAAGCCTACGACGTGGTGCAACGATACATCGCCGCCATCAATGCCGGCGATGGGGCGGCGGTTCAGGAAACCTTGAACTTCCCCCACTTCCGCATCGGCGCCAAGGGCAACGTGATCCATTATCCCGATGATAGCGCCGATCACTTGGGTAATTTCCGCAGGCGCACCAATGCCGACGGCTGGCACCGCAGCGTGGTTGACCGGATGCAAGCGATCTTCACTATTGCCACCAAGGCCCACGTCGCGGTCAATTTCCGCCGTCTGCGCGCCGATGGCTCGGAGATCGGCGCCTATCATTCCCTCTACATCATTACCCGGATCGATGGCCATTGGGGCATACAGGGCGGCTCGGGTACGGGAACCTAAGCGCGCATCCCTGATTGTCAGCCGTCACCAACCATCAACAACCATCACCAACCATCAATGGCGGGGCGCTTCTTGCCGGGGCCGCGGGGTTCAACCCGCACGGACTTCAGGCAGTTGCCGAGCCAATGGCGGCTTTCCGCCGGGTCGATCACATCGTCGATGCCGAAGTAGGAGGCATGGTTCAGGGCCTTGGCGCCTTCGTAGGCTTCGTCGACCATTCGTTGGTAGGTGGCCAGGCGCTCCTCCGCGTCCTCGATGGCGGCCAGGTCGTTGCGGTAGCCGAGCTTGACCGCGCCCTCGATACCCATGCCGTAGAATTCGCCCGTGGGCCAGGCCACGGTGAAATAGGCCGCCTTGTAGCTGCCCCCCGCCATGGCAATGCCGCCCAGGCCATAGGCCTTGCGCAGGACGATGGTGAAAAACGGTACCGTCATATTGGCCCCGATCAGGAACAGGCGCGATGAATGGCGCACCAGGGCGGTCTTCTCGATTTCCGGGCCGACCATGATGCCCGGTGTGTCGCACAGGTTCAGCACGGGCAGGTCGAAGGCATCACAGAGCTGGAGGAAGCGGGCCGCCTTGTCGGCGGCGTCCGAATCTATGGCCCCGCCCAGATGCTTGGGATTGTTGGCCAGCACGCCTGCCGGCCGGCCCTCGATGCGGATCAGACAGGTCACCGCGCCATGGCCGAAGCCGGCCCGCAGTTCCAGGACGCTGTCCACATCCGCCAAGGTTTCGATTACCTCGCGGACCTCGTAAACCCGAAGGCGGTTTTCCGGCACGATGCGCCGCATGAGGCGCTGGTCGGGTGCTTCCCAATCGTCGACGGGGCCTTGGAAGTAGGAGAGGTATTGCCTGGCCACTTGGATGGCCTCGTCCTCGTCCTCGACCAGAATATCGACCACGCCGCTGGGCACCTGGACGCTCATGGGCCCGATATCCTCGGGGGCGAAGACGCCCAGGCCGCCGCCCTCGATCATGGCCGGGCCGCCCATGCCGATGTTGGCGTCCTTGGTGGCGATGATGACATCGCAACAGCCCAGCAGCGAGGCGTTGCCGGCGAAGCAGCGCCCGGTGGTGATGCCCACCATGGGCACCAGGCCCGATAGCTGGGCAAAGCGGGAAAAGGTGCGGCTGCCGTCACCCCCCGTGCGGTCCGTATCGCCGGGCCGCCCGCCGCCGCCCTCGGCAAACAGGATAAACGGCAACCGGCCTTCCTCGGCCAAATCAATGATGCGGTCCGTCTTGCGGTGGTTCTGCACCCCTTGGGTGCCGGCAAATACGGTGTAGTCGTAGAACATGATTGCGCAGCGGTTGTCCGGCTCGCCGAATTTGTCGTCATTGACGGCGGCAATGGCGGTGATCAGACCATCCGCCGGGCTTTTCTCGATCAGGGTTTCGACGCTGTGGCGCTGGCGCTGGGCGGCCAGGACCAGGGGGGCGTATTCCACGAAAGTGTCCATGTTGCACAATTGCGCGATGTTCTCCCGTGCCGTGCGCTGGCCCTTGTCGTGACGTTTGGCGGTGGCATTGGGCCGGCCGGCATCGCTGTGCAGATAGCGGCGGTCCAGAACCTCTTGCAAATCGGGGCGGATGTCGTCCAAGTCGACCTCCTCCAACGCCTCGCCCTGGGCGCCCGCGACTTCCGCCTCTTCCACGAACAACAGCGCCGCCCCGTCGTAAACCGTGTCGCCCGTGGCAACGGCAATGGCGCGCACATAACCGCTGACGGCGGCGGGGATGACGTGCTCCATCTTCATGGATTCCATGACCAGGAGGGATGCTCCGACGGTGACTTCATCGCCCGTCGCCACATTGATGGCGACGATCGTGCCTTGCAGGGGCGAGAGCACGGGCACGGTGCCGTCCGGCCCGGCGACGGCAGTGCCCGCCGGTTTGGCCGCCTCGGGTGCATTGGCGGCCATGCCGGTTCCGCCCGACTGGCCGAAATTCAACACCGCCAGGGGATCGTCATCGCTGACCTTGGCACCGGCCAGATTGCGCTCCTGGGCCGGCTGGGCGGTGAAATAGCCGGCCTTGTGCGCCGTGCCCTCCACCAGGCCGGCGATATGATCATCAAGGAACCGGGTATAGAGCCCGCCTTGGGAAATCAGATCATGGCGCAACAGGTTTTGCAGAAAGCCGATGTTGGTCGCCACGCCTTCGATGCGAAATTCACAGAGCGCCCGGTAGCAGGCGTTGATCGCGGCGCCATAGCCTTGATCGCTGTGGGTTATCACCTTGGCCAGCAGACTGTCGAAACGCGGCGTCGTGGCATAGCCCGCATAGCCAAAGGTATCGGTGCGGATGCCCGGCCCGGTCGGCGGATCAAAGGCGGTTAGTTGACCGCCCGCCGGCTTCGCCGCGCCGGAAACATCCATGCGCTCCATGTTGACGCGGGCCTGCACCGCAAAGCCACGCACGACGGGGCCATCTTCGGGTATGCCCAGGTCATCCAGGCGGGCGCCGTTGGCGATCCGCAATTGAGCTATTACCAGGTCGATGCCGGTCACCGCCTCGGTGATGGTATGTTCCACTTGCAGGCGGGGGTTGGCCTCCATGAAGATGAAGTCGCCCGCGGCCTCGTCCACCAGGAACTCAAACGTGCCGACATTGGTGTATTCCAATGTCCGGGCCAGGGTGACGGCGGCCTGCAATATGGCGGCGCGCAGATCGCCGGCTAGATTTGGCGCCGGGGCGATTTCGAGGATTTTCTGGTGCCGCCGTTGAATGCTGCAGTCACGTTCGCCCAGATGGCGGACCCCGCCGGCGCCGTCGCCCAGAATCTGCACCTCGATATGCCGTGCCCTGGCCACATAACGCTCCACGTAAAGCGTACCGTCGCCAAAGGCCGCGGCCGCTTCGGAGGCCGCCCGTTCAAAAGCTTCATCCAGTTCCGCCACGGTCCCGACAACGCGCACGCCCCGCCCGCCGCCGCCCGAGACTGCCTTGATCATCATGGCGCCGCCGTCCAGCGAGCCAAGGAAGGCCCGCGCGCCGGCCAGATCGACCGCGCCGTCGCTGCCCGGCAGCACCGGCACGCCGCTGGCCTTGGCGATATTGCGGGCATTGACCTTGTCGCCCAGCTTTTCCAACACATCGGCCCGAGGGCCGATGAAGGTCAGCCGGGCATCTTCACAGGCCCGGGCAAAGGCGGCGTTCTCGCTGAGGAAGCCATGGCCGGGGTGGATGGCGTCACAATCCGTGGTCCGGGCGGCGGCAATGATCTGCGCCATGTCCAGATAAGCGGCGGCCCCGGCGCCCGTCAGGGCATGGGCGTAATCGGCGCGGAAAACATGCAGGCCCTGGGCATCATCTTCGGAATAGACGGCCACGGTGGCAATATCCAGCGCGGCGGCGGCGCGCTGGATGCGAACGGCAATTTCGCCGCGATTGGCGATCAACAACTTGGAAATGGACATGGGGCCTCTCTAACTCGGGTAGAGGCGTTCATATATTGCCGTATTCGCCGGCGCAATGGCGGCGCAATGGAGCGGCTGGATCATAGCTGCCATGCGCCAGCCGCAATTGAACCGGAACCGGGCACGGTATAGAAACGTGGCCAGGAGATTTTGACGGAGTATTGTCGTGCACGCGCTTCCCAACCAACAGAACATTCCGGCGGCCTGGTATGGATCCGAAATCAGCGGCCGGGAAGACCGGTGGCTATGGGTTCTGAATGCGGGGGAAGTGGCCGAGTTCCACGCCGTAGCACAATCCTGCCTGGATCGGGGCCTGGAAATCGCCGAAATTACCCGCGAAACATTCGTACTTCCCACACTTGGACGGCGCTTGGCCGCGCTTCAGGACGATCTGTTGCGCGGCGTCGGTTTCGGCCTGATACGGGGTTTGCCGGTGGCGGGATACTCACGGTCGTTGGCGGCGGC
>JAPYUH010000086.1:0-10994 GCA_029936195.1 Alphaproteobacteria bacterium | reverse complement strand
CGGCGGCCATCTGGGGCATGCCCGCTCGCAAAACGGCGATGGTCATTTGTTGGGCCATGTGCGCGATATCGGCGCCGCCAGTACAGACATGAATGTCCGAATTTATCAAACTTCCGAGCGGCAGTCGTTCCATACGGATAGCTGCGATATCGTCGGCCTCGTATGTTTGAAGGATGCGCTCGAGGGCGGCGATAGCATGCTGGTCAGCGCCGTTACCATCTATAACGAAATGCTGGCGCGGCGCCCTGACTTGCTGCCTTTTTTGTTTGAACCCCTGGCAACCGACCGGCGCGGCGAAGTCGATGCCGGACAGAAGCCCTATTTCCAGATTCCCGTATTCAATTGGCACGAAGGGTTCCTGACCTCGATCTATCAGCGCAAGTATATTGATAGCGCGCAACGATTTGACGATGCACCGCGTCTGAGCCAGGGTCATGTCGAGGCTTTGGATTTGTATGACGAACTGGCCAATGATCCACGGCTAAGTTTTTCCATGCGGTTGCAACCGGGCGATATGCAGTTTGTTTATAACCACAGCCTGTTGCACGACCGCATGGGATTCCGCGACCATGCGAAACCGGAAGACCGGCGGCATCTGCTGCGCCTGTGGCTCTCGTGCCCAGGCGACCGGCCGTTGCCGGACTGTTTCGCCGAGCGTTACGGCCGTACGACGATTGGCGATCGCGGCGGTGTCATGGTGCCCGGCACACAGTTGCACGCCCCCTTGGATTAGGCTGCCCCGTGCGAAGCTTCGCCAAACCCTTTGCACCATTGAGCGATCTTGAACGCCGCCGCACATGCGAGGCTGCACTTGCCGCCGCGCCGGAGCCGTTGGCGGAATTATGGATCTTCGCCTATGGAAGCTTGATGTGGGACGCGACCTTTCCCCATGCCCAGGCCAAAGCGGCCCGCTTGTTGGGCTGGCGGCGCGAGATGTGCATTTGGACCGCCCTGGCGCGTGGTACACCGGAATGCCCCGGCCTTGGCCTTGGACTGATGCCGGGTGGTGTTTGCCAGGGGGTGGCGTATGAACTCGCGGTGGAGACCCAGGCACGGGCGTTGGAGATGCTTTGGCACCGGGAAATGTGGACCGATACCTACACGCCCACGTGGGTCACCCTGGAAATGGAGGGCGCCATGCATCCCGCCCTAACCTTCACCACCAATCAAGCCAGCCGGCAGTTCGTGGGCGATCTGGCCTTGGAAAATGTCGTCGAACATATCGCCAAGGCCGAGGGGGAGCGCGGCCCCTGCCGCGACTATCTCTCGAACACCGTGGCCAGGATGCACGCCCTCGGCATCGAGGAACCGCATCTGCGGGCCCTGAACGACATGGTCAAAACCAGGGTTTAGAGCACCTTAGATTGATTGAAGTCGCCACGCCGGCCCACGCTCCCACCCGGCCACCCATAGATCATAATTCCGTGGGTGGCCGGGTGGGAGCGTGGGCCGGCGTGGAACAAGCTTGAAAAGCTCTAATCTTCGGCCCGATGACAGACCGCCTGGATCTTGTTGCCATCCGGGTCGCGGACATAGGCGCCGTAATAATTGGCATGGTAATGGGGGCGAAGGCCCGGCTGACCCTCATCACTGCCGCCGTTGGCCAGGGCGGCGGCGTGGAAGGCGCGGACGGCGGCGCGGTCGGGGGCAAGGAAGGCGGTATGGCTGCCATTTCCCACGCTGGACGGCAGTTTGTCGTGGGGCGGCAATATCCAGAACTGGCTGCCGCCCATGTCGCCATAGGCACAGAACCCTTCGCCGGAATGAAAGCGACCATGACCCAAGGCGGCCATGACCGGATCGTAAAACGCCGACGCGCGGTCAAAGTCGGTGATACCGATGGTGACATGGCTGAACATTTGCTTCCCTCCGGCCAGGTCGGTTCAGCTCAGATGGTATCAGGTTTGGGCCAAGGCCTGATCCAGATCGGCAATGATGTCCTCCAGCGTCTCGATGCCGATGGACAGGCGGATGACGTCCTCGCCGGCACCGGCGGCATCGCGCTGCTCGGGCGTCAATTGCCGGTGGGTGGTGGAGGCGGGATGGATGATCAGGCTGCGGGTATCGCCCACATTGGCCAGGTGGGAGAAAATATCCACCGTGTTGACCACGGTCTCGCCGGCGGCAAAACCGCCCTTGACGCCGAATGTGAAAACGGCGCCCGCCCCCTTTGGCAAATATTTGTTGGCCAGTTCGTGATAGGGACTGTCCGGCAGGCCGGCGTATGAGACCCAGGCGACCTTTGGATGCTCTGACAAGAACTCCGCCACTGCCTGAGCGTTGGCGCAGTGGCGTTCCATGCGCAGCGGCAGGGTCTCCACCCCTTGCAGCACATTCCAGGCAGCTTGGGCCGACAGGGTAGGACCGAAGTCGCGCAGGGCGACGGCTCGCATCTTCATGGAAAAACCGAAATCGCCAAAAGTCTCGGCAAACGTCAAGCCGTGGTAGGCCGGGTCGGGCTGGGTCATGGAGGGGAACTTGTCGCTCTGATACCAATCGAACCGGCCGGATTCCGCCACCACCCCCGCCATGGTATTGCCGTGGCCGCCAATATACTTGGTCGCCGAATGGACCACGATGTCCGCGCCCCAATCAAACGGCCGGCACAGATAAGGCGTCGCCAAAGTGTTGTCGACAACCAAGGGCACGCCCCATTCCTTGGCGATTTCCGCCAGAGCGGCCAAATCAAGGACCACGCCGCCGGGGTTGGCCAAGATCTCGCAGAAAATGAACTTGATCTTGTCATTCATCGCGGCCCGCAGTTTGTCCGGGTCGGTCATGTCGACGAAATTGCAGTTCCAGCCCAGTTTCTTGAACGAGACGCCGAATTGGGTGATGGAGCCGCCGTAGAGATTGTTGGAGGCGATAAATTCGTCGCCCACGTCCAGCAAGGTTGCGGCAATGAGAAACTGGGCGGCATGGCCCGTGGCGCAGGCCACCGCGCCGCGGCCATTCTCCAAGGCGCAGACCCGCTCTTCCAGCACCGACACGGTGGGGTTGGTGAGGCGGGAATAGATGAAGCCGAATGTTTGCAGGTTGAACAGCTCGGCGGCGTGGTCGGCATCTTGAAAAACATAGGCGTTGGTTTGAAAAATTGGCGTGCTGCGGGCCCCCGTGGTGGGATCGGGGCGGGCCCCCGCGTGCACGGCCAGGGTCGCGAAGCCGTAGGGTTCTGGTTCTTTTTCCGTCTCATTCATGCTCGGGGCGCCTTCAAAACTTTCGAGGTGATGATGCGGGTATTGATGCCGCTCCAGGATAATTCGCCCGATAGGCGGGCAAACTCGATCTTCGGGCAGCGGTCCATGATCACCTGGATACCGGCGGCCTGGGCAATCTCGGCGGCGGCATCGTTGCGGATACCCAGTTGCAGCCACAATACCTTGATCTGTTTCTCCTCCACCAAAGCGACGGCCTCTTCCGCCACGCCCAGCGCGGCTTCGGAAGAGCGGAACACATCCACCATGTCGATGGGGACGGGTACGTCGGCCAGGCTGGCATAAACCGTCTCGCCCAGAATTTCGGTGCCCGCCCGGCCGGGATTGATGGGGATGACCCGATAGCCGCGCCGTTGCAGATATTTCATGGCAAAGAAACTGGGCCGCTTCCAATCACCGCTGGCGCCCACCATGGCCATGACGCGGATTTCCGACAGGATGCCGCGCAGGGTGGCGTCCGAGTACCGTAGAGGCAGGGGTATACTCATTGATCACTCCACACCGGTTGGCGTTTTTCGATGAAGGCGGTCATGCCTTCATGGGCGTCCGCCGCCAACATGTTTTCCACCATCACGTCGCTGGCCATCTTATAGGCGTCCTCCAATTCCATATCCATCTGGCGATAGAAAGCTTCCTTGCCAATTCTTAGCGTGTAAGCGGATTTGCTGGCAATCAATTGCGCGAAATGCATGGCGGCGGCATCCAGCTCGCCGGTGGGCACATGGCGGTTGATCAGGCCGAAACGAAGTGCCGTGGGAGCGTCCATGGCCTCGCCGGTCAGCAGCATTTCCATGGCCTGCTTGCGTCCCACATTGCGCCCCAGGGCGACCATGGGGGTCGAGCAGAAGAGACCGATATTGACCCCCGGCGTCATGAAACTGGCCCCTTCCGCAGCCACGGCCAGATCGCAACTGGCGACCAATTGGCACCCGGCGGCGGCCGCCACGCCGTGTACCTTGGCGATCACCGGCTTGGGGCAATGCACCACGGACAGCATCAGTTTGCAGCATTGCGCCATCAAGGCCTGGCGGGCCTCGACGGTTTTTAGGGAGGTCACTTCCTTCAGATCATGGCCGGCGCAGAAGCCGCGGCCCGCACCCTCGACAATGACCACGCGGGCGCCCGGGTCCGCGGCGATTGCATTCATCTCGGTCTGCATCATCGCCATGAGATCACTGGACAGGCTGTTGAAGGCTCTTGGCCGGTTCAAGATCAGATGCACCACGCCGCCGCCCCGGTCCCGGCGCAATAGCATGGCGTCGTCCGCCGCCCTGGATCTCTCCGCCGTCATGGCTCGTCTCCCTGAATCGTGGGTGCTATTTATAGCCGAGCCGGGCCGCCGATCACAACTTGAACCGTAGATCTCCTAGGCGGCAGCGTTGGCGCGCCGCCAGGCCCCGGCATAAACGGATGCCGCGTTGCCCAGACCAAGGACCACCATGGAGGCGGCGACGACCACGGGCAATGCGTCAAAGCCAAGGCCGAATGTCTCCACGGCCAGGAAGCCGCACCCCGCCGTGACCACCAACCGCACGGCGGTGAAGACGACCGGCCAGGTAACGGCGCCGGCGCCTTGGGCGGCAAAGTATAGCGACAGGCCGAGGCCGTGAAAGGCATAAAACGGCCCGACGGTTGTCAGATATAGGGCGGCGGCAAGGCGGACCGGCTCGGCTTCGGTGAAAATGCCCGCCCAGGCGCCGGGCCACAGGGCGGTGGCGGTGCCGATGGCGCCGGCGATGGCGGCGGCGGCCAGTCCGCCGGTCCAGCCAATGCAGTGGGCGCGCGCCAGTTGCCCGGCGCCCATGTTGGCGCCGACCATGGCAATCATGGCCGCGCCAATGCCGAAGATGATCGGGATCAACAAAAACTCCAGACGCGAGGCGATGGCCAGTCCGGCCAGGGCCGCCTCTCCGAACCGGCTGACCAGGGCGGTCAGCAGGACAACCGTCGTGACGGTTAAAATGGGGCTGAGGCTGGCGACGCCGCCAACCGCCAAGATTTCCCTGAACAGGCCCCATTGCAGCGCCGGCGGGACCGGATGCAGGCGAATTCCGCTGCGCCCTGAAAATAGCCGCACCGCAAGGAACAGTGACGATGCGCCAAAGGCGATCAAGGCGGCCCAGGCGACACCGGCGATGCCCATTTCCGGGAACGGACCCCAGCCCAGCGCCAGGGCGCCGCCCAGCGGGATTTGCAAGGCGGCGGCGCCCAACATGGCCAATGCCGGCGTTTTCATGTCGCCGCCGCCGCGCAGTATGCTGCTCAAGGTGTTGCTCAGCCAGATTGCGGCGCCGCCAACCAGGACCACGTCGGAATAAGCGATCGCGGCGGCTAGGCTGTCACCCGCGCCACCCAGCAGCCTGTAAAAGGCGCCGCCAAACAGCAGATATACGCCGGTGAACAATCCCGCCACCGCCATGGCGATGATAATGGCGTGCCAGCCCAGATCTTCCGCCTTGCGGGTCAGCCCGGCACCTATCGCGCGCGCCACCGCCGCCGCCATGGCGCCGCCCAGGGCACCGGCGGAAAGCATCATCACCAACATATACAAGGGATAGCCCAGGGCCAGCCCGGCAAGGGCATGGGTACCCAACTGCCCGACAAACCACATCTCCGCCACCATAACGCCGCTGCCGACCAGAAAGCCGACCATGTTCGGCGCCGCAAGGCGGGCCAAGGTGGTGGCGATGGGGCCTTGTAGAAGCCGCTGCACATTCTTGTGTTGCGGCGCGGCCGACGCGTTTTCGGGGAGAATGGTTTCACTACCATCCAAAATCGCGCTTGGCAGGGGCTTGTTCATGAGATCCGTTCCCGGCTTGCAGCTTCCAGATGGGCGATCCTGTCGTTCGCCCGGGCCAGATCGACCCACAGGCGGGCGGTTTCGTCATGATGGAGGGCGGCATCAAAACGCAGAAACCAATGCCATGGTTTGGTCCAGATTGTCGGGCTGGCTTTTGTTGTGGCCGGCATGTCTCTCTCCTTTGTCTAGGCGTGGGCGGGGGCCAGGGTCGGCAGGGCAGACCGGCGCAGATGGCGGATCTTGAACAGCACCGAGAGGTGCAGAATGATAAAGACAGGCACGATGAAGCTGGGAAACAGGTTTAGCGGCCAGACATCCATTTGCGCGCTGGTCAACCCGGATGGAATGAGTGCGGGGAAGGCGCCCGAGGCAAGCATCGCGGTCCCCGCCGCGACCAGGAAATCCAGCATGCCGGCAAGGTGAAACCGGATCAGTCCCGATGACGGGGCGGCATCCGGATCGCGGTTCAGTCGCAGAACCAAGATCGGAGCCATCAGGCCGATGGCCACATCGCCCAGCCCGGCGGGCCAGGCGAAAATGCCGGGCAGCACATCGAAAAAATACAGAGGCAGGAAACCAAACCCTATGACGCGCCAGCCCTGAAGCATGGTCAGGGTACGGATGTCTTGCGATAGTACAAACGCCCGAAAGGGCCGCCATAGCCCGTAGGCGGCCAGAAAGATGGCGACCGGTAGGGCAACGGATAGAATAATGGGGGCAAGGAATGACTGTTGGTCATTGGCCATGTAATGACCGGTGCCGAGAACATAGGCTGCCGCGAACCATAGGATCAACAGGCCTGCCATGGAGATGTTTCGTTTGGTGGCGGTTGTCATGGTCGTTTCTCCAAACTTTTCGTATTTTCAATTTGTGTATATACACATAATATGTCAAAAAAAGGGGCAGCATTATACGGACTGGACGGATTCTGCCGTGGTCGCAAGATCACGCATCAGGCTGCTCCATCGATTTGTGCCGAGTGTTTCGATAATCTTGGATTGGGCGCTTTGCCAGTGGGGCAGCGCAAGTTCATGCGCCGCTTTGCCATCGGAGGTGATTTCCAGGGTTTTCGCATGGCGGGGACCCGACGCCGTACCAACGATGAGACCTCTGGCTTCCAAGGGACGCAGGTTTCTAATCAGGGTGGTTCGTTCCATCGCCAGCAATTCCGAAATCTCGGATTGCCGGCGCCCGCCACGATGAAGCAGCACCGCAAGAATGGTAAATTGACCAGGTGTAAGTCCGGACGGTTTCAAGGCGTCTTCATAGAACTTTGTCACCACGCGGGTGGTTCTGCGCAAACTTGCGCAGGTGCACGAGGCCGTCGCCAATTCAGGGGCCAATGCGTGATGGGGTTCGTTGCGTAATAGTTCGTCAGCCATTATGTGTATATACACTTAATGGCTGGAGATGTCAAGGCCAAATTGGCTGATGACTGCCCAAGGGCATGGCCGGGCGGGCCCAGTGGCAAGGGGTATCCGACATTTGCGCCGCGTGGCGTACCGCCGTGAGGCGGCCAAAGCCCGAGCCCGTCTGCTCCGTTAAATCCAGCACGGCTTTCAGCCCAGGGTCCGCGCAATCGAAGCCGTCCGCCACCCGCCCCAGACTTTGCAGCCAGCGGCCCGTGCGAGCGAGGGAGACGCGGATATGCCAGCTGCCGCCCTCTTTCGCGCGACGGGCCAGCGTCGCCATGGCGGCGGCCGCCATGAAATAGCCCGAGGCATGATCCAGCGCCTGGCAGGGCAGCGCCTGGGGGCTGTCCTGGCCCATGGCCTCCGCCTCGCCATGATTGATGCCGGAGGCGGTCTGTACCAGGGAATCATAGCCGCGCCGCTGGGCCCAGGGGCCCTCATGGCCATAGGCGGACAACGAGACATAGATGATGCCCGGGTTGATTGCCGCGACCTCGTCGGGTGAAAACCCCCAACGCGCGATGCCGCCCGGCCGATAGCCCTGAACGAAGATGTCCGCCGCGCCAACCAGATTTTCCAAGTTTGCCCGCCCATCGTCGGTGTTCAGGTCCAGTTGCGCCGACAGCTTGCCCCGCCCCGCATCGGTGACCAGGGCCGCCACGAAGGGCAGGTGGGGGGCCGTCACCCCCATCACATCGGCGCCATGGGCCGCCAGGGTACGCCCGCAGACCGGACCGGCGATGATCCGGGTCAAATCCAGCACCCGAACGCCCGAGAGCGGCCGCGCCGCCGCCGCAAGTGGCCGGGCGGGGGCATCGCCAATACGCTCGATTGATATCAAGGGCTGTTGGTCCAGGGCCCGGCCCTGGGGATGGGCCCGCCATTCGGCCTCCGTGCGCATCATGGTGGCGACCAGGCCGCGATCGGCGGCGGCATCCTCGAAGGCCTGTCCGGTCCATTGGGACAGAGCCTCGGCCACCGCCTCGCGGGCGTAGTCACAGCCGAGGATATCGAGCACGCCGTCCCGATGATGGGGGAAATTGGTGTGCAGACGCAGCCAACGGCCATCGGCTGTTTGATAGGTGCCAGCGATCTTGTCCCACAACTCCGGCGTCGGGCCGCCGTCGATGCGCATGTAACGTTCGCTGCGGAACTCCACCGCCGCATGGCGCATGCCGCAGGCGATGGCCTGACGCCGCCCGCTGCGTTGATACCAGACTTCGTTCGCCGCCAGCGCGGATAGGGCGATGGCGGTTTGCGCCGCCGTGCCGACTTTGAAGGATGACGGCAGCACCGGTTCGTGTCCCGTCAATGTTAATTCATCCAGGCCGTCCAATGGCAGGTTGATCTGTCCGTAAATGTCTTGCAGGATGTTGCGGGTTTTCATGATGCAGTGTTTATTCCTTCACCTTGAATAGCTGCCATTCATCCGAGATGCCTTTCAAATCATGTTGGCCGTGATCAGTTAATTCAATGCCGGACCCAGCCATCAGGTCACGGACAGTGCGGGATAGTATGATCTCGCCGCCCTTCGCCAGATCCACGATACGGGCGGCAATATTGACGGCAATTCCATGAACATCGCCGCCGCTGAAGGCGATTTCGCCAATATGAACACCGACACGAATATCCAGTCCCAGGTTTGTCATGGCTCTGCCCAGGGCTTTGGCAAAGCGTACCGCGCGTGCAGGTCCGTCAAATGTAGCCACGAAGCCATCACCCAGCGATTTTATCTCCTGCCCGCGATGACGCGCCAACTCCCGCCGGAATAACTGGTTGTGCGTTTCTAGCAAATCATGCCAGTTCTGATCCCCCATGGCCTCCGCCCGGCTGGTTGAGGCCACGATGTCGGTGAATATTATGGTTGCCAATACCGTATCCGCATCTACACCGACCGTTTCACCGGTGACGAATTCACCGATGCGGTCGGCAATGGCTTCCGCATCGTCTGCAAAAAACGGCACATGCTCAATGCCCGGCAGTTCCACCAGCCGCGCATCGGGAATTTCAGCCGCCAACTCGCGGCTGCCCTCCACGCCGACGTTGGGGTCGTCCGTGTAATGCATGATCAACGTGGGTACCTTGATGGATGGGAGCACGCCGCGAATGTCAATCATGCTGTTCATGCGCATCAATTCAATCGCGGCCGATGGACTGGCGCCAAGCCTCTCGTAGCCGCCCATCCAGGCGCGGGCGGCGGGATCTTTCTTGAACTTCGGCGCAATGCGCTCAATCGTTTTGCCGCTGCCCCATTCATTTTCGGCATAGGTATAAAACGCCTGCAAGGCGTCGTCGTCGGCCAACCATGATTGAAATCGTGCAAAGGCGCCAAACAGGGTCAGGGATCGGCAGCGATCAGGATATGTCGCGGCATATAGGGCCGACATGGAACCACCTTCGGAAATGCCAAATAGGGCCGGTCGGTCCGCACCCGCCGCATCCGCCACGGCGCGCAAGTCGTCCATTCGTTGCTCTAGATCGGGCATGTCTTTTACGCGGTCGGACAGCCCGGTCCCGCGTTTATCGAAAAGTATGATCCGGCAATGTTCGCCCAGCCGCAGCAACCATCTCGCGATTCTAGGCTCGGACCAGTAATGCTCGATATGGGAGAGGAAACCAGGCACCATGATCAGATCAACCCGGCCCTCGCCAAAGATCTGATAGGCAATGAAAACATCGCCGCTTTTTGCGTATTGTGCAACTGGGTCCATGATGGCCGTGCCTCCAGTTGAACAGACTGCCACAACATCCTCACAAAATGGGCGAATTAATGTTGCAACGTGATTCCAGCCGGGGCTTATTGCAGGCAGAATTCAGAAACCATTTGAGGACGCCCATGCCCCGTATACCCTACGCCGATGTCAACGACTCCAGCCTTGACCCCGATGCCGCCGCCCTGCTGGCCAAACTGCCGCCCCTGAACATCATGAAAATCATGGCCCATGGCGGCAAGGCCTTTGGCGCCTTCACCCGCCTGGGCACGGCGCTGTTGTACAAGGGCAAGCTGGATCCGGTGCTGCGCGAGATGGCCATCGTGCGGGTCGGTATTCTGTGCAATGCCGCTTACGAAGTTTATCAGCACGAACAAATCAGCCGCGACGTGGGCATGGCGGAGGACAAGCTGCGGGCCTTGAAAGTGGGCCCGGACGACCCGATCTTCGATGCCACCGAACGGGCCGTCCTGCGCCTGACGGACGAGGTAACCAAGAACGTCAAGGCCTCCGACGAGACCTTCGCCGCCGCCGCCGCCCTGTTTGATCACCAAGAGATGGTTGAGCTGGTCATGTGCATCGGCTTTTACGGCATGGCGTCCGCGTTTCTGGAAAACTTCGAGGTGGAGATCGAGCCCGAAGAGCTGTTGGCGGGGGTCACCATGGCCAACAAGGGCGGCAAAAAATAGCCGAAGAAAATAGCACTGGCAAAATTCTTCTGTGTTATAGAGTGCCGCCCTTCGCGAGAGGGCGTGTGTCTGTCACAAATGCGGGCGTGGCGGAACTGGGAGACGCGCCAGGTTTAGGTCCTGGTGGCTTAACAGCCGTGGGGGTTCGAGTCCCTCCGCCCGCACCA
>JAPYUH010000085.1 GCA_029936195.1 Alphaproteobacteria bacterium | reverse complement strand
CCGCCGGCTGTCCCTGAACATCGGCCTGCCGGCCATCGAGGCGGCGCAAGCGCAATTAACCTGAGCCTCTCGACAAGCCGGACCGGGGCCGTTAAACGCTAATCAGTACGATCAACACGGAGGACACCATGAAGGAAAGCCTGCAGCCGGGACTGAAGATTACCCGCCGCCACGATGTGGACGCGGCCAAGACCATAGATTTCATGGGCGACGAATTGCGCGTCTACGCCACCCCTTCCATGGTGATGGATGTGGAACGAACCTGTCTCGAATTGATGCAGGAGCATGCCGACGATGGGGAAAGCTCGGTCGGGGCGCGGGTCGAAATCGACCACATGGGGCCGACATTGCTGAACATGTGGATCGAGGTGCGGGCCGAGGTGGTCGAGGTCAAGGGACCGAAGGTGGTCTTCGACGTGGAAGTGCATGACGCTCTTGACCAGGTTGGCCGGGCGCGGCATACCCGTTTCATGATCGAAATAGCCGGCCAAAAAGGCCGCCTGGAAAAGAAAGCCGCCAAGGCCAGGGAAGCCGGCGCGCTTTGAGACCCAAGAGACCTGATTATTTGAATTTACCATTGCGGAAGGAACGGACGAAATGAGCGATCAGGATCCTATTGTCATCGTTGGCGGGGCGCGCACGCCCATGGGCGGCATGCAGGGCGATTTCGCGCCCGTCACGGCCTCGCAACTGGGTGCGGGCGCCATTGAGGCTGCCCTGCAACGGGCCGCCATCAACGGCGATGACGTGGACGAGGTCATCATGGGTAATGTTCTGGGCGCCGGGCAGGGCCAGGCGCCGGCCCGGCAGGCGGCGAAGGGCGCGGGCATTCCCGATGCGGTGGGCGCCACGACGATCAACAAAATGTGCGGCTCCGGCATGAAAGCGGCCATGTTCGGCCACGATCTGCTAGTCGCGGGATCGGCCAATGTTGTGGTCGCGGGCGGCATGGAGAGCATGACCAACGCGCCCTATCTTTTGGAAAAAGCGCGGAGCGGCATGCGTCTTGGCCATGGCGAGATCAAGGACAGCATGTTCCTCGACGGCCTGGAAGATGCCTACGACAAGGGCCTGGCCATGGGCGTGTTCGCCGAACAGACGGCGCAGCATTACCAGTTCACCCGGGAGCAACAGGATGCCTACGCCATCGAATCCCTGCGCCGCGCCCAGACGGCCACGGCGGATGGCAGTTTCGCGGGCGAGATCACGCCGTTCGCGGTCAAGGAACGCAAGGGCGAGCGGTTGGTGGAGATCGACGAGCAGCCGGGCAATGCCAATATCGAAAAAATCCCCTCCCTGCGCCCGGCCTTCGCCAAGGATGGCTCGGTGACGGCGGCGAATTCCTCCTCGATCTCCGACGGCGCGGCGGCCTTGGTGATGATGCGCCAATCGGAGGCCGAGAGGCGCGGCCTGACGCCCCTGGCCCACATCGTCGGCCATGCCAGCCATGCCCAGGAGCCGGCCTGGTTCACCACCGCTCCCATCGGGGCGGTGAATACATTGTTCGAGAAAACCGGCTGGGACAAGGCGGACGTGGATCTGTTCGAGGTCAACGAAGCCTTCGCCGTGGTCACCATGGCCGCGATGCGGGAGATGGACCTGCCCCACGACATCGTCAATATTCATGGCGGCGCCTGTGCTCTGGGCCACCCCATCGGCGCCTCGGGCGCGCGCATCCTGGTCACCCTGATGGCGGCCTTGAAAAAGACCGGCGGCAAAAAGGGCGTCGCCACCTTGTGCATTGGCGGCGGCGAGGCCACGGCAATGGCGTTGGAGATGCTGCATTAGTCCCATGAGTGAGAAAGCATCCGCGTCCTTGCCATTGGAGGGCCTGACGGTCCTCGAAATGGGTTCTTCCGTCGCCGGGCCCTTTGCGGGCCGGGTTTTTGGTGATCTCGGCGCCACCGTGTTGAAGGTGGAACCGCCCGAAGTGGGCGATGCCTCGCGCACCTGGGGCAAGGACCGCCTGGGCGGCACGGCCGTGGCCTTCCAGGCCTTTAACCGGGACAAACGCTCCATCACCGTTGATTTCACCGATGCCGGGAATTTGGCCCGTCTGCGCCGATTGGTGGCGGAAAAGGTCGATATCGTCTTCCAGAACCTGCGCCCCGGCGTGGTGGAAAAATTCGGCCTCGATGGTCCAACCTTGATGGAAGATAACCCCCGTCTTATCTACTGCAACATGGGCGCCTATGGTCCGGATGGTCCGTTAAGGGAGGCTCCGGGCTACGACCCCCTGATCCAGGCCTTTACCGGTATTGCGGACGCCACGGGGGAGGCGGACGGTGATGCGGTCCGGGTCGGTGTTCCGTTGATTGACATGGGCACGGGTATGTGGGCCGCCATCGGTATCCTGACCGCCCTGCATCAACGTCAGGCCACGGGTCGCGGCTGTTTGATCGACGCCGCCATGATGGAAACCGCCCTGACCTGGCAGACCCTGGCCTTCGCCGTTCATGAAGGCGGCGGTGCGTGGCCCCAGAGGAGCGGCCTGCAAGGCCCCATGGTTGTACCCAACCGCGGTTACGACGCCTCGGACGGCAAGTTGCTGCTGACCATCGGCACGCCGGGTCAATTTAAACGGTTCTGTCAGGTCATCGACCGCATGGATTTGGTGGATCATCCGGATTTCGGCGGCAACGAGGGCCGGGTTGCAAACCAAACGGCATTCGATGCGACCATCAACGAAACCTTGCGCACCCGGACCCGCGCCGAATGGAACCGGGAGTTAACGGCGGCGGATGTCCCCAACGCGCCGATCCAGACCTTGGGCGAGGCCGTGGATCACCCGCAGGTCGAGACCTCCGGTCTCTACCAGGACAGCCCCGATGGCAATTTCCGGCTGACGGGATTGCCGTTGCGTTTCAACGGTGAACGGCCCGGATTTCGCGCCAACGCACCGTCATTGGGCGAAGCGACACAGGAAGCGTTCGCCTTCATGAACGACTAGGCGCCGACGATACCGCTCTGCTGGGTCGACGTGACCAGTTCCTGAACGGCGCTCTCGCGTTTTTCCAGCCAGAATTTGTAGGCGCTGGGCATCAGGTCGTAGGCGTTGTTCAGGCCTAGTTTTTGCGCCGCGTCCAGGGTCCAGTTGGGGTTGTGCAGGAATTCCCGGGCCAGGGCGATCAGGTCCGCTTCGCCGTTCCGCAGGATTTGTTCCGCCTGATCCGCATGCACGATCAGGCCCACGGCCATTGCCAGGATATCGGCCTCCGACTTGACCTTGGCGGCATAGGGCACCTGATAGCCGTAACCGACCGGGCCGGTGCCGACCACGGGAGAGCCCCGCATGCCGCCCGACGAGCAATCGATCACGTCGACGCCCAATTCCTTGACGATGCGCGAAAGGACGACGCTGTCATCGGGGCCCCAGCCGGCGTCATCCTCGACCGAGAGGCGCAGGAACAACGGTTTGTGGTCGGGCCAATTGGCGCGCACCGCCTCCGTTACTTCGACGGCGAAACGTCGCCGGTTCGCTTCCGAGCCGCCGTAGTCATCGTTGCGCAGATTGGCAACGGGCGAGAGGAACTGGTGGATCAGATAGCCATGCGCGCCGTGGATCTCCAGGACGTCGAAGCCGGCCGCCTCGGCCCGGGCCGCCGCCTTGCCCCATGCCTCCACCAAGTCTTGAATTTCCAAACGGCTCAAGGCGCGGGGTTCGGGCTCGTTAGCCATGGCAACCGCCGTGGGAGCGACAAGCTCCCAGGCCTCCCAATCGTCCACGCCCTCCGCCTCCGCCGCCGCCTGCGCCAATGGCGCGCCGCCCTCCCAAGGGCGAAAACGCCGCGCCTTGCGGCCGCTGTGGCCTAGCTGCAGGGCGGATGCCGCGCCATGTTCCTTGATAAAATCCGACAGCCGCTTGAAGTGCGGCACAAAGGCGTCATCCCAGATGCCTAGATCGCCCACCGTGCCGCAGCCCCGGCGGTCCACCTTGGTGGATTCGACAAACACCAGGCCCGCCCCACCCACGGCGAACCGGCCCACGTTCATCAGATGCCAGTCCGTGGGAAAGCCCTGTTTGGCGGCGTATTGGTGCATGGGCGCGACCACGACGCGGTTCTTCAGGGTAACGTCACGCAGGGTCAGGGGCGTGAAGAGCAGAGGTCTCGACATAGATTTTCCTTGTTAATTTAGGTGGGTGGTAAAGTCCCTTAGATAGCGCAAACCTTCGACGGCCCGGCTGCCGTACCACGAGACCATCTTGCCATCAATGGACAGCAGTTTGGGCGCCTCGGCAATATTGAAATCCCGCGCGAAGGCCTCCCGGTGTTTAAGGGCAAATGGAAACGGTTCGGTCGAAAATAAGATCAAGTCCGCTTGCGCGAGCAGACCGGCATCAATGGAAACCTCCGGATAGCGTACTTCGGGGTCATGACACAGGGTTTGCATGCCGAACAGCTTCAGCATTTCGGCGATGTAGGTATCCCGCGAAATGGTCATCCAGGGGCGCTTCCAGATCAGGTACAACACTTTTCGTTGCGGCCAATCGCCGCCAGCCATCAACTCACCTTGCAAATCGGCGCTTAGTTTGGCGGCCTGCTGCTGGCGCCCGAACAGGCCGCCAATCAAGCCGAACAATGCCAGGTTATCCGCTGGTTTATTGGGATGGGTAACCACCACGGATATGCCGCTGGCGCTGATCCGGTCGGCGACGTCCTTGGGCGTTTCATCAATATTAACCAGAACATGGGTTGGTTTCAGCGCCAGCAATCGCTCCAAATCCGCCGTCTTTGTGCCCCCCACCACGGCGACCTCTTCAACCCGGCCTTCCGGCTCGATGCAAAAATCCGTCCGCCCAACCAATTCGTCTTGCAAATCCAAGTCGAACAGCAGCTCCGTCAGGCTGGGCACCAGGGAGACAATGCGGCAGGGGGATTGGGCCGGTTCATGTTCGTTTCCGGCGGCGTCGATCAACACGTGGCGCTATTCCCCGCTGACAAGGCAAATGGTGGCATGCTAGAAAAGTCTCAACCAAGCAATGATAGCAATCTAAACTGGGAGACGCGAGCACATGACCGAAGATCTGTTGGAACGCACGGAGGGCCGGGTGGCCATACTGACCATGAACCGCCCCGACCGCCTGAACGCCATGTCCGGGCCCATGCTGGATGCCATGCTCGATGCCCTGAAACGCCTCGCCCTGGATGATGAGATCGGCTGCGTGGTTTTGACCGGCGCGGGCCGGGGGTTTTGCGCGGGTGGCGATGTCAAGGGCATGGCCTCGGGCGAAAAAACCAATATCACCATTGAAAGCCGCTACCATCAATTGCGCGAGAAAATGGAAATCTCCCGCCTTCTCCATGACATGCCGAAACCCACCATCGCCATGGTGCGGGGCCCCGCCGCCGGTGCCGGTCTGTCCCTGGCCCTGGCCTGCGACATTCGCATCGCCTCCGACACCTTGAAAATGACCACGGCGTTCGTGAACGTGGGCCATGCCGGCGACTTCGGCGGCACCTATTTCCTCACCCGCCTGGTGGGTGCGGCCAAGGCGCGGGAATTGTATTTCCTGGGCGATAAGTTCGAGGCGGCGGAGGCCCTGGCCCTCGGCCTGGTTACCAAGGTTGTCAATAACGATGAGCTGGAGGCCGAGACCATGGCCATGGCCGAGAAATTCGCCAATGGCCCGCGCATTGCCCTGGACCTGATGAAGCGCAGCCTGAACGCGGCGGAGACCGGCGATTTGAACTATTGTCTGGACACGGAAGCCATGCATCAATCCCGCACCGGCCAGACCGAGGACAACAGGGAAGCGGCCCAAGCCTTCGTCGAAAAACGCGCGCCGGTGTTCAAGGGGCGGTAAACGTAGGCTGGGCGGACTATTCCGCCGCCGCCTGGATCGCGGTATTCGGCATGGGGACATCGCAGATTTCAGCCAGCGGCTTGCCGAAATGGCCCTCGATCAGGGGTACCACCTTGGTTGCGAACTGCTCCATGGAGTGCATGACGGCGGCGCTGGGCATGTCGCCGACGGCGAAATACAGGCTCATGTGGCGGGGGCCGTACAGCTCGATTTCCCCACAAAGACGTTCGGCGACTTCCGCGGCGTTGCCCGCGACGACATTTTTGGCGACGTCTTCGATGGGCGGTTCGTTGGGGAAGGGGACCTCGTCCACCATGTAATCATCCACCATGGTTTCCTTGCGGTGGCGCAGGGACATGGCGATGCGTTTTTGAAAACGGGCGCCGTCCACATAACGTTCGATCACCGCCCTGTCGTCACTGACGCAGACGAAACGCAGTACGCCCAGGGGAACCGAGCCGGGGTCCTTGCCTTCATCCCGGTAGCATTGTTCCACTTGGTCCCGCATGGCCTTGATCCGGTCCGGACCGTCCAGGCCGCCGGAGATGAAGGGGATATAGCCGTCCCTGGCGCAGCGGCGGTGGCTGTTGGGGTCGGCCCCGGCGATCCAGATGGGCGGGTGGGGTGCTTGTACCGGGCGCACGTTGATGGCGGTCTGAAGCTGTTCGAAATATTCGCCCTGGTAGCTGAAGCTGGCCTGGCTCAGACCCAGTTCCATCATGTCCAGCATTTCGTTGAAGATGGTTTTGTTCCGTGAGATATCGGCGCCCAGACGTTCAAATTCATAATGCTGGTAGCCGCTGCCCACGCCCACGTCCAGACGGCCGCCGGACAGCGCATCCACCAGGGCAATTTCGGCAATGACGCGGGCTGGCGCGTGCAGGGGCAGGATCAGCACGGCGCTGCCGACCCGAATACGCTTGGTCATGGCGGCGGCCTGGGTGCAGAGGATCATGGGCGAGGGGCACAGGCTGTAGTTGGAGAAATGATGCTCCGCGAACCAGACCCGGCTATAACCCAGCTCCTCCGCCAACCGGGTATGCTCCAACGCCTCGGCAATCACCTGATGCGGTGAGGTGGCCCGGTCACGATGCTGCAATAGATTAAAGACGCCGAAATCCATGATGATCCTCGCTTTCCAATGCTCAGCTTAGCTTGGGGTAGAGATCTATCCAATCAAAGATTGTTTTCATCGGCTTTCCGAAGCGTGCACAATTGGATAAATAGGTTAGGGAGATGTCATCATGCAGCAAGGTAATCCAACCTCCATGCGGGTCCCCGACCCAGGGGTCGCGGCGCTTTTCGAACAGGATGCCCGCTGGCAGGCCTGGCTGGACGTGGAGGCGGCCCTGGCCAAGGGCGAGGCGGAGTTGGGCATGATCCCCGAGGCGGCGGCGGCGGAAATCGTCCGTAAATGCGATCTGTCCCTGTTCGACAGGGATCGGCTGGAGGAAGGTTTTCGCCGTACGGGCCACAGCCTGGTGCCCTTGATCTGGGAGCTGTCCCGATTATGCGCGGGCGATGCCGGCAACTATGTGCATTGGGGCGCGACAACCCAAAATATCACTCAGACCGGTGATTTGCTGCAACTGCGCAAGGCGCACTGGGTTTTTCTGGGCCAGATCGGCGATATTCTGGCCGCGCTGGCAGATCTCGCGGAACGTTCGAAGGACATGGCATTGCCCGGACGCACCCACGGCCAGCATGCGGTACCCGCGACCTATGGCCTGAAGGTCGCCATCTGGATCGATGAATTCGCCCGCCATGTGGAGCGTCTGCGGCAATGTGAACCGCGGGTCTTTCAGGCGATGCTGGGCGGTGCCGCGGGGACGGTGGCCTCCTTCGGCGACCAGGGCATGAAGGTTCAGGGGGCCATGGCGGCGCATCTGGATATGGTGGGCATGGCGGTGCCGGCGCGCAGCATCATGGATCATCTGGCGGAACATATCATGGTGCTGGCGCTGCTGGCGGCCAGTTGCGGCAAGTTCGCCAATGAAATCTACACCGGCATGAAGCAGGAGTTTGGCGAGGTCGAGGAACCTATCTCTCCCGGCACGGTTGGCAGTTCCACCATGCCCCAGAAACGCAACCCCCATCTCAGCCAGGATGTCATGGCCTATGCGGCCCAGATCCGCGCCATGGTGCCCCTGGCGTTGGAGGCGGTGATGACGGAGCACGAGGCGAACCGGCAAACCTCGTTGATGATGCGCCAGGCGCAAAACCAGGTTTGCATCCTGCTGGGCGATACCCTCGAGAGGGTCCGTATCCTGGCCCAGGGTCTGGTGTTGAAGCCCGACCGCATGCGCGCCAATCTCGATCTATCGGACGGCTTGATCATGGCCGAACCCATCATGCTGGCCCTGGGCGAATATGTCGGCCGCCAAGAGGCCCACGACGTTGTCTATGACGCGGCCCAGCAGGCGGCGGAAACAGGCGGCTTTGCCGATCTATTGGCGGCCCATGGGCGGATCAGCGAGTATTTAACTCCCGAGCAGATTGCCGCCATGCTTGATCCGGCACAATACACCGGCCTGTGCGCCCAGCTGGCGGTGGAACAGGCCTCCCGTGCCCGTGATCTGGCAAAAGAGCTTCAGGCTTGAAAAGCTATTTCCCGCGGTATGCCTCGGGCAGGAAAAACAGGTTGTCCACTCCCGCCATGGCCTTGTGGCAGGTATAGCAAAAGGCGACGTCTTCGGGGTTGTCGCCTGTTGTGTCGCCAATGTAGCTGCCGTCGGGCAGCAGTTGCACGAAGCGCCAATCGCCGGTCGCGGGATTGCGGCCGGGGGCCAGTTTTTCCATGTAGAACACCGCCGCCGGGTAAACTTCGCCGTCCTTTGTGACCGTGAAGGTGTCCTTGACCACCACGGCGCCGGGCGGCATGCGCTGGCCCGGTCTCAGATCGCCGTAGCCGGCCCTGGCCGCTCTTGCGTTGGCGAAGTTGTTGGCATAGCGGTTGCCGTGGGTGTCCGACAAATAGGGCGCGATGTTGAAACGTTGCCGGCGGGGGTAGGCCTTGATGACGGCATCCTGGGCGGGGGCATAGCCGTCCGCCATCTCGCCCTTGATCTTGTTATAGACTTCTTCGGCCTTGGCGGGAGGCAAGGGGCCGTCGATGTCGATACGCAGATGCTCTTTCTCGGCCGCGAAGGCGGTCAGAACGAGACCGAGGCTAAAAAGAGCAATGAGGGACAGGCGGGACATGATCCCCTCCATTCATGGTGACGTTTCCATGATGTGGGGTAGGCTGGCGTCAAGTGAAGGGAAAAATCATCCTCTCACGCAGCTTTGATCATCAGGTGAGAATGGCGCGAAGATGCCGTGAGGCGGTTATTCAGCCGCTATTTCGGCCTTCGGCTCCGATTGCAGCGCGGCGCCGAGGGATTTGCCGTCGGGATCAGCCAGGGCGGCATCGCGGGCCAGGGCAATGGTTAGGGCAGCCCCCCTTGGATCGGCACCGCTATCGCCAACACCACTAAGCGCGGGCGTGACCAAGGTGGTCATGATGCGGTTAAAACTGTCCCAGCCGTGGCGGTGGGTTTGGCCATAGCCTTTCAACAGCCGTTGGCAGGCGGCGATCTCCATGGCCAGGTCCAGATCCAGGGCGGCCGCCCTGGTGATGTTGTCGATCCACTGATCGATCAACACCTGTTCGGATTTGAAGCGGTAACCCAGGGGGCGCAGTACGCGCAAAGATGCTAGCGTGCTCAGCAGAAAATGCCCCCACAGGGCGGTGCTGTTCACCGTCATGCCAATGTTCAGGCGGTCCCGCCAGCCGGCTTTCTCGGCCGCGGCCAACAGGGGGCGGGCGATCCAGCCGGGCAGCAGGGCGGTGACTTCATCCAGGCCTGGTTTCAGATATTCCCGAATGCGCACCGGTTCGCCCGCCTTGGCGCCCACCTCCCGGCGAATGCGGGCCTGTCGCTCGGGCCGCAACTTGGCCTGGGCAACGCGGATGACATCCTCATAACTCATCCACAAGGCCAGATAGCGGCCGGCCTCGCGCACCAGTTCGCCATGGCCCTCTGCTTCCAGTTCGGCCCGTTCAATGGGCATCAGGCGCTGCAGAAAGCATTCCGCATAGGCGAGGTTTTGGTATTCGAACAGGCGGTTGACGGCCTCCTTCAAGACCGCGCGGGCGGGGGGTGGGAACTCCTCCCGCACCCGGTGTTGCAACTCCTCCACCATGGGCGGATCGGCGTGCCAGGGGCGTTTCAAATCGTCGTCGGGCACCAGGGCCGCCAGATCGCCCCGTTCCACCGCCGCCATGCCGGCCCGGAAGGCGGCCAGATTGGCCTCCACCGCCCGGCCCGTTGCCCGGATCGCGGCCTCAAATCCCGCCACCGGGATGGGCAGGCGCTTGCTGCCCGCAATGGCGCCGAGGAGGACCGAATTGATGACGCTGTTGTGTTCCTGGGCCATGGCCTCCATATCGAACAGCACCGCCTGCTGGGCCAGGTTGCCGGCGGCCGCCACCACCTTGGCGCCGTCGAAGCGGCCATCGCCCATGGCCGTGCGCTCGGCCATCGCATAGACCCGATGGGTAGAGGCAATCAAGGTGGTGCAGTTGGGCGTGACGAAGCCATTCTGCATGGCGCGCCCGGCCTCGATCAACTCCGATGCCACCATGATATCGACGCTGCCCGCCAAGGGGTACAGCGACATGATGGGCCGCCGTGCACCGACTTCGCCCTCATCACCGCCATCCGGGCCCTGCATTTCAATATAGTACGTGGTGGCGCCCGTGCGTTGGGCGACGCCGGGGATCGAGGTGCTTTGCACGGCGAAGCCTTCCGCCATGGCCGCATCCACCAACCATTGCCGCAGGACCCCGCCGCCTTCGCCGCCCATGGCGGCGATCAACAGGCCTATGGGTTTTGCCTGGTTCGTCGCGGCCGCCATCGCGTCTAGACCCGGACCCGGGCCATGTCGCCCAGCAACTTGCGGTGCAGGCCGTCCTTGAAACGATCCCAAAGATTGGGATTGCGGACGATATCCACTTTGTAGAACGAGGGGCAGAGAACGGCGGCATGGGTCACCTCGCCGCATAGGCCGCAACCGACACAGCTATCCAATATGGTGGTGACCGGATCGTCGCGCAGGGGATCCGGATTGGCTTTGATGGTCAGGGAGGGGCAGCCCGATAGGCGGATGCAGGCGCGGTCGCCGGTACAGGTTTCCTCGTCGACGCCAAAACGCGTGCGCACGTCCCGTTCGCCGTTTTTCAGGCGCGCCGCGATTTCCGGCTTGATGCGACGCTGCCGGGCCAGTTGGCATTCGCTGTCGGCAATCAACACACGCAGGCCCTTGTCCTCGCCGGTCAATGCCTTGCGCAAGGATTTCATCACCGAGCCGACTTTGTAATTGGGCACATTGTGCAGCCAGCGCGCGCCCATGCTTTTGATCACCGCCTCGATGGATGATCCGGTGCTGCGCCCATCCCTGGAGCGCAGGGTTGACGGTAGGTACTGCCAGCCGGTCGCCGAGGTATAGCCGTTCTTGACCACCATCAAAACGCCGTCGGCCTTGTTAAACAGGGCACTTCCGACCCCGTTGGTAATGCCGTTGTGCCAAAAGCCGCCATCGCCCATGACGGAGATCACCCGCTTGCCGAAATTCGGCCCGACCCCGGCCGCACTGGCTAGGCCGAGGCCGTAGCCCAGCACCGTATGGCCCAGATTGAAGGGGGGCAGGGTGGAAAAGGTATGGCAGCCGATATCGCAGGAGACATGGGTCGGTCCGATATCCTTTTCCAGGATGCGAATGGCGCTGAACAGCGGACGTTCGGGGCAGCCCGTGCAAAACGTCGGCGGCCGCGCTGGCAGGGTGTCGCCCAGCAATTCCGCCGCCCTGGCCTTGTGCCGGTCCAGCTCGCGCACCGGCTGGGTGGCGGCTTCCACATCAATTCCCGCCGGGCGGACCTGTTCCAGAAAACCGGCCAGGCCGCGCAAGACAACCTCCGCCGTGTATTCACCGGCCATGGGCAGGGGGCCCTTGCCGATGACCTTGGTCTGCAAGTCGGCCTTGCGCAGAATGACGTTGACCGCTTCTTCCAGATAATCCGGCTGACCCTCCTCGACCATCAGAATGGCGGATTTTCCAGCGCAGAAATCTGAGATTTCGTCGGCGACCAGGGGATAGGTGACGTTCAAGGCCAAAATTGGAATGCGGCTGTTGCCCGTGGCATCGGCCAGACCGGCCTGCACCAGGGCGCGCAGGGTAGCGTTGTACAGCCCGCCCATGCAGATGATGCCCACCTCATCCAGATCACCTTCGAAATGATCGTTGAGCTGGTTTTCACGGATAAATTTGATGGCCTCGGGCATGCGCACTTCGATCTTGTGCTTTTCCTGCGCATAGGTTGATGGCGGCAGGGTGATGCGGGAAAAATCATGTACCGGTTCGGCAATTACATTATTGCGGTTGTAGGTGCCCGCCTTGTTGTCCGAGGCTTCGAAGGCGCCGTGCACATGGCAGGCCCGAATGCGCAACTCCAACATCACCGGCGTGTTCGAGGCTTCCGATAATTCGAAGCCTTTTTCCACCATGTGAACTATGGTTTCCAGATCCGGGCGCGGGTCCAGCAGCCACATTTGCGATTTTGTGGCAAAGGCATGGGTGCGTTCCTGCAGGATCGACGATCCTTCGCCATAATCCTCGCCCAGTATCATCAAGGCGCCGCCCGTGACCCCGGCCGACGCCAGGTTCGAGAGGGCATCGGAGGCCACATTGGTGCCGACCGTGGATTTCCACGTCACGGCGCCGCGCAAGGGGTAGTTGATGGAGGCCCCCAGCATGGCGGCGGCGGCGGCCTCGGAGGTGGAGGTTTCCAGATGCACGCCCAATTCGCTCAACAGATCCTCGGCATCCACCAGGACATCCATCAAATGGCTGATGGGCGCGCCCTGATAGCCGCCCACGTAGCTGACCCCGGACTGTAACAGCGCCTTGGTGACCGCCAGAATACCTTCACCATGAAAGGTATCGCCCTGGCCCAGGCGCAGTTGTTTGACCTCTTTCGCGAATGACCGTTCCATACCCGTGGCTCCCCATGTTCCGCGCTTGCAAAGTGCGCCGCCCCTGCGCCTCTGTCAACGGCTTGGGGGGAGCAATTGGCGGCTTTTTTCGAGGCCGTATCGACCGGATATTCAAAATGTCCGCCACGACGACGACTGAATTTGTTAAATAATAAAGAAATTGCAATTATTTTAGTCTGTTAAGAGAAATATTTCATGTAAAATATGAAATCGGCGCGAGCGCGTCACAGCATGCTATCCAGGCCAATGAACGCCCCGAATAATATCCGGTGCGGAAAGAGCAAATCCGATAAGCGTGAATTTTCGTCGCACGGGGCCCACCGTGCCATGTGCCGGGTAACCAGACCCGACGCATCGCCACCCTTGCAGGGCGCCGAAGTCGCTATCGCCGCCATTCCGGTCATTTCGTTTCAACACGAATACAAAAGTACATGTTCGCCGAATGAATTTACTCAGATGGCGGCAATGAAATGTCAACTATCAAACAGCGGTACTTGACAACAGTGGTAACCGAATAAAGCCCGGTCACCCGAACTTTAGTCGACGACGACGATTTTATCCGCGGCGGTCTTGCCGTTTCGGCCGGCGGTCAATTCGTATTCGACTTTTTGACCTTCGTTCAATGTGGATAATCCAGCTTGTTCGACGGCGGAAATGTGGACAAACGCGTCCGTGGAGCCATCGCTTGGCTCAATAAATCCATATCCCTTTGTGGGATTGAACCATTTCACTGTTCCTGTAGGCATCTTTTTTAGTCCCGGACAACATCAAAATTCAAAAACCCCCTGGTTCTCCCGCATCGACCCCTTGGGGCATTGTGCCTTTGAAGTCTTTGCAACCACGGAACTTTCATGGTGACATAGCGTATCAAAAATTCCACGCTAGCCGTTGGGGAATTTACAGGGCGACGGCAACAAGGCAAATCGAATGGGGCAGTTTGTTGTGTATTCGTCATGAAATGCGGCAAATATGTCACGAATGGGCGTGATGTATGGGAGTAATGGATGGCTAGGCAGATTGTTGATATCTCGATTTTTCTGGAAAACGATGTGATCTCCGATCCCATCGGCATGCAGCCAAAAATTGAATACATAGATCATCAGGCCTCGGTCGCGGGCATGACCGCCTTTTTCCCCGGACTGGAAAAAGCTGATCTGCCCGATGGCGAAGGCTGGGCGGTGGAACGCGTCGCCCTGTCCACCCATAACGGCACCCATCTGGACGCGCCGTATCACTTCGCCTCGACCATGGACGGCGGCCAGCGGGCCATCACCATTGATGAAGTTCCCTTGCAGTGGTGTTTCCAGCCCGGCGTGAAATTTGACTTCCGCCATTTTGACAACGGCTATGTCATCACGGCGGATGATGTGGAGGCGGAGCTGACACGGATCGGCCACGCGCTTTCGCCCTTGGAAATCGTCGTGGTCAATACGGCCGCCGGTGCCGCATTTGGCGGCGACAGTTACGTGGACAGCGGCTGCGGCATGGGCCTGGATGCAACCATGTATCTGTTGGAACGCGGCGTCCGCCTGACGGGAACCGACGCCTGGTCCTGGGATGCGCCGTTCAGTTTCACCGCCGAACGTTATCAGGAAAGCAAGAACGCCGAAATTATCTGGGAGGGCCACCGGGCCGGCCGGAACATCGGCTATTGCCACCTGGAAAAGCTTCATAATCTGGAAAGTCTGCCCGACACGGGCTTCACCATCGCCTGTTTTCCCATGAAAATCAGGGGCGCCTCGGCCGGTTGGACACGGGCCGTGGCAATTATCGATGATTAGCGCGCTGATCCGTTGGATATCGCCACTTGTTATATTACTGCCGCTGGCCGCGGCCGGTGGCGAGCGGCTGCCCGACGGCCTGGTCACCATGGGCCAGCGCGATATTGCCGCCGCCTGGCTGACCGGACCCAGCCGCATCTATGGCCATGGCGTGCTGGGCGATGCCATCGAGGCAACGGGCCTTGCCGTCAAAATGCGGGACGGGCGGGACTTGTCTTACCGGCAGCGGGGCGCTTCTGTGTTCGAGGACCGTCGGGCGCGGCTGGCGGATCTGGACGGCGACGGCAGGGACGAAATTATCGTGGTCAGGTCCTATCTGGCGCGCGGCGCCGCCCTAGCGGTGTTCCGGGTGGTGGGGAATCGTCTTGAATGGGTCACCGAGACGCCGCCGATCGGCATGGCGCACCGCTGGTTGAACCCGGCCGGCGTGGCCGATTTTGACGGCGATGGGAGACTGGAACTGGCGCTGGTCGTTACCCCCCATATTGGCGGTATCTTGAAGATATATCAGTTGCGGCGGGATCGTCTGGTTGAAGAATGGCGCGCGCCGGGTTTTTCAAACCACGCCATGGGCAGCCGCAATCTGGATTTGGCGCTGGTGATTTCCGGCCGGGACCAACCCGTATTGGTGCTGCCAAACGCCCGGCGTACCGGGCTGCGCAAGGTTTTCTTCAAGGACGGCGCCTACGGGGCCGTCGATCTGCCGCTAGCCCAAGGCTTGCCCATCACCACGCTGGCGGCAAAAAAAGTCGATACCCATGGCCGGGTGGAGGTAACCTATACCCTTGAAAACGGCACGGCGGGGTCGGTGCGGCTGAATTTTTGAGCGGGCATTCGAGC
>JAPYUH010000084.1:13361-15478 GCA_029936195.1 Alphaproteobacteria bacterium | reverse complement strand
GCCTCCCTGGGCAGGCTGTGGGGCAACAATCCATTTTCACCCATCTTGTGGCAGGCAATGCAAGGCTTGGATTCCTCCACCGCCACGTCATTGGACCAGGCCGCCCGCCACCAGCCCGTCAGGCCCTGATGGATGGCGCCATGGCAGGAGCCGCAATCGGCCAATTCCGCATGCTGGAAAGACAATGCGCCTGGATCGATCAAGGCCGTCCTGTTGCTGCCCGCCAGAACAAAGATCAGCAGCGCGACAACCATCGCCACAACCCATTTCGTCACCGCGCCCCGTTTGGCCCGCCAGCTGCGGACCGGCCGGCACAAGGGAACCTGCCGGCAGCATATGCCATCGGCGTTGGGGCCGTCGGTACACGGACCACCCGACAATTGCGAACGTGAACAATGCCAACGGTCGCCAATACGGGCCGGGCTGCATTCATGTCCGCCCCGGCAATGGCCCTTGTCGTCGGGGCCGATCTGACAGGGGCAGCCCTCGGCCGCGTGGCCGCAGACCCACTTCTGTACCGGCCGAATATAGGGGCTATCACGATACCCGGGGGCTTGTAGCGGTTCCGACATCAGCGCGCGCTCCCAAAGGCGTAGACCAGAAGCAAATGCACCAACGCCAACAGGATCATGCCATAGGTCGCGGGAATATGAACAAACAGCCAGCCCTTGAGCACGCTTTGCAAGGCATGGGCATAGTCAAGCTGGTCCTTGCGCTCCACCAAATGGCGCATTCGATCGGCATGGACCATTTCCTGATCATCGAGATACCGGTTCATGACATCCAAATCGGACATCAGGGCAAAGGAGGCCCGGCGGGAGCCCTGCAGATGCAGCCACATGTTCCGCGGCCCGGCAAAAAAGTCCGCCAAGTGGCTGCTGTAATAATCAGCGATGCTGGAAGAGCCTGTTTCGATGGCTGATTCCAGGACCACCGCCTCGGCCTGGGCGCGCAGCTCGGCAATAAATTGGGGGATACGCTCCAGCACCACTTCCTCCGTCCGCTGGGTCAGCATGCGGGCATATCGTCGCGATATGTACAGCCCGAACAGGCCGCTGCCGGCAACGGCGACGAAAAACAGCGCCAGGATGCATTCCAACGTGCCGTTGGGCACGCTCCACTGCACATGCATGGCAAATATCAACACCGCAAGAAAACCCAGATAAATGTGCCATTGCAGCCACGAGGCGGCAGTTCCCAGGGGCACCATGGACAGTTTCTTGCGTCCGTTATAAAGGGCAAGGAACAATACCAGGACCAACAGCAACCAACCGGTCAAATAAGCCGGTTGATACAGCGAGATATCATAGGCCGCATGCCAGGCAATCAGACCGACCCCAGCCGCCACGGTCAGAAAGCCGTTGCGCCAACGTCGTCTGGCAAAGGTCATCACCGGTTCAGCCACTTTCCGAGATCGGGCAGGTCCTGCATGTCCGCCCGCTTCAAGGCATCATGGGGACAGGCCCGCTGACAGGCCGGGCCGCCCAGTTGATCCAGACACAGATCGCATTTGGTTGCTTTGATGATCGGCGCGTTGGTCACGGTGTCGCGGATCAGCACGCCGTTGCCGTCGCGCACTTCGACCATGCGGATATTGTCATAGGGGCACGAATTGGCACAGGTGGCACAGCCGATGCAGGTCCTATCGTTGATCACCACCTGACCGCCCGGCGAAGCGCGGTGAATGGCCCCCGTGGGACAGCCGATCATGCAGACCGGGTCCATGCAGTGCATGCAGGCATTCGCTACCATGTAATGGTCGTGCCGGCGGCCGTGCCGGTTGAAGCGAGGATTATTATCGTGCGCCCGGGCACAGGCGGTTACGCATTCATCACATCGGACGCAACGGTCCATGTCGACCAACATGGTCGCCGTGCCGTTGATGTAGCGATGTTCAACAAGAAATTCCAACATGCCCGGTTCAATGGTCGGTTCAAAGGTCGGTGCCTTGGCGCGCCGGTCATTTTCGGGCTCTTTCGTGCCGGCCAAGGGGCGGTCCAGCAGGCCGTATTGGGACAGTTCTACCTGGCTCAAGGTCGGCAGGACATATTTTTCAATCACCGTCGTCGGCACGCGCAGGATATCCACATAACCCAAGGCCCGCAAAGTCGACTGCA
>JAPYUH010000084.1:0-13261 GCA_029936195.1 Alphaproteobacteria bacterium | reverse complement strand
TCCTGACGCCAGTTGTGGATAATCTCCGCCATGCCGAACACCGCGCCCCGGCCGATATAACGCAAGGTCTGATTGCCGTTGTTGATGATCTGACTGACCCGGGCGAAACCGGCCCGCACCAATAACAGACCATCGGGGTAATCGCCTTCAGCCAAGATAACCGGCTCTCCGGCCAGCCGTTGTGCGAAACTTTTATCCCGGCTGCGCTGATACTGGGTATGCCAGTCGAAATCGCCGTATGTTTCGAACAGGGTTTCGTCCACGATATGCGAGATCGCGTCCTCATCCAGATGCTGAAACATCGGCGTGGCCTGCAAATGCGAGGCCAAGCTGCGTTCGCGATACAGCCGGTCCACATGCTTGCGAAAATCATCCACCCGGCGGCGAATATCCCGCAAACCCTGCCAACGGATTTCCAACAATTCCGACGGCCCGTCGGAGATTACCGTGGCGGTCCGCTGTGTCCGGCCCAGGGCGGCAATCTCGCCAAACATATCACCCGGTCCGATGGTCGCGGTGCGATGTTCGTTCAGGACGGCGGGCACGTCTTGGAGAAATATACGGGCCTGCGGATCACCGTCGGCGCGGCTGGCGGTGCCCTGACCCCCCACCGTGGCGTAAGAATCCCGTACTTCCGCATAGGGCGGGTTGCGCCATAGTTGGGCCACGGCCTGCATCAGGCCCTTTTTAGCAGCGGGCGCCCGGCCCAGCATGGTCTCCGACAATCCGGGGGGCAGCACGACACGGACCTGGCCCTGGATCACCAGAAACGCGGAATTTCCGTAGTCACCTTCACGCATGACGATGTCGCCATCCTGGAAGTTGACCACCCGGGTATCGTTGGAGATGATGCCAGCCAGGGAAAGGGTATCGGGAAAGCGGTCGCGATCCATGTCGCGGAACAGCTCAAGGGACAATACCCGTTCCACCTCGGCATTGCCCATTTGGTCGGAAAACGGCGAATCCCACCGGCGGGGCCGCTGTATCGTGACCGCCTCAACCATGGCCGCCGCCCCGCGAAACCCGGCTCACCTAGCCACCTTTGTATTTTTTGGCCTTCGGCAAGACCTTATCGATACCGCCGAACGTGCTGCCGTCGTACTTGGCCGCCAAGGCCTTGGCATGTTTTGCCACGGCGTCGGCGGCGGCTGTCAACTTAGCTTCATTGTTCAGCTTCAATTTGGCTGATTTCGCCGCCTTGTACATGGCCATCAACTCCGGTGCGTCGATCAACTTGGCAATGGCCTTGATCCGTTTGCGGGCCTTTTTGGCGCGTTTTGCCATCTTCAAGGCATAGGTAGCTTTTTTGGTGGCCTTGGCGACGCCACGCAGCGCGTATTCCAGATCCAGGGCCCGGCCCACCAGATATATCATCCGCAGACGTTCGATGGCGGAAACCTGATTTTCCTTGGTGTACCAGACATTGTGTCGGACTTCGCCCTGGCTCCAGGCCACCAGTTCCATTTTGCTGCCGGCGGCATGGCCGCCGGTGTTGACCAGCTTTTCATTGGGCACCGAATGGCAGCTATAACAATTTTTGGCCACCGAATAGAGATTGCCGGGACGGATCATGCCGGCCGCCACGGACTTGGCGTAACGCTCCGTCTTGTGGACCGGATCCTCGTTCTCCGCCTTTACGCCCTTGCCGCCGAAATCACTATGCACCTTGATCCAGTCCCGCCCCGCGCCGTGACAGGATTCACACGTGATGCCAGCGATCGGCTTTGCTTTGCCGCCGACCATGGCGGAGGTGAAATGACAGGACAGACAATCGCTGCCCGACTTGATCCGCTTGACGCCCATCTTGTCGGCAATGGCGCGGGCTTCTTTCAGGCGCGGCAAAGTCTTGAAGGTGGAGAAATGATGGCTCCCCTTCCAGGCCGCGACAGAGGATTTATGGCATTCGCCACAGGCATCCGGTCCCATGACCTTGGCCGGGTCCAGATGCAATTTCTGTGCCTGCACAAGGCCGGGCGCCATGATCATTGCCCCGGCCAGCGCCAACCCCATCAGTATTGGGCGTAGTTTAATCATCACCAGATCTCCCAACATTTGTTCACCACCTTAATTCTTGTTCTCATTCTTCCCGGCAGGCGTCCCACCAGGACATTTGCCGGGCGCGCCGCGATCAGGCATCCAGTGCCAAATCCGTCTTCGGCACGGAAATACACGCCAGACAGGAGCCCTGCTCCGGCAACGAGCCCGGTTCCTCGACATAACTCACTTCGCCTGTCTTCACCGCCGTGATGCAGGTGCCGCAACTGCCCGCCCGGCAACCGGAATCCAATTCGACGCCATTGGCCTCGGCCAGTTCCAGGATGGAGTCATGACTGCCATCCCAGGTCAATTTCTTGTTGGACCGGGCGAATGTCACGACATGGCCGGTCGATGCTTCCGCGGCCTGGGCTTCCGCCGGCGCCTTCTTCTTTACACTGGCGGGGCCAAAGGCCTCCAGGTTGACATCCCCATCCGGCACGCCCCACGCGCGCAGATCCGTGGTCAGGGATGTCATCATCGGCGGCGGGCCGCACATGTAGTATTCGTAATTGTTGGAGGGCAGAACTTCCTTGAACAAATCGACGCTGACCCGGGCGGCGTGGTGAAAATCCTCGCCCTCGACTTCGCCGTCCGCCGGTTTGCTGTAGCACAGGCGCAGGTGAACGTTTTCATGTTCCGCCTCCAACGCTTCCAGTTTCTCCTTCATGACGCATTCATCACCGTCGCGCACGCCGTAAAAAAACCAGACTTCCCGCTGGGAGCCGGATTCACAGATTGCCATCAGCATGGACACCATGGGCGTCAATCCAACGCCGCCGCCAATTAGAATGACCGGGCGATGCTTGGACAGATCCAGAAAGAAATTTCCCGACGGCGCTTTTACATCAACGATGTCGCCGGCATTTAGCTCGGTGTGGAAGTAGTTCGAAGACAGTCCCGGCGGCGCATCCGGCTCCCGCGGCGGGGGCCCGAGACGTTTGATGCTGACCCGGTAATAATCGGTCTGAAAGGGGCTGTCGGAGAGCGAGTAGCAACGCACCAGCGGCTTTTCCCGGTCCGGCAGACGCAGATTGAAGGTCAGATACTGGCCGGGCAAAAACGGCGGCAAGGCCTTGCCGTCATGAGGCACCAGGTAAAAGGAGCAAATGTCGCCCCCCTCCAGCACCTTTTCGTTAATGCGGAATTTGCGGATGCCGGACCACGTGGCGGAGGTCTTGGCCCGTTCGATTTCGCGGCTCAAGGTTTCCGCCTCGACCCGCCGCTGCAAAAAATCGTTCGCCAGGCCCTGTTGTACCCGGGCCAATGCCGAACCCCGCCAGGTGCCGTATAACAACACCGCCACCTGTGCAAAGGCGATCAAGATGATCACACCACCGACGACTTGTATTGTCTCCGCTCCGATCATTTTTGACTCGCCCCTGATTCTTATTGAACTTGGTTGCAACTCTATCGTTAAAACCTAGCCAAATACCAATCTATTTTTTTCCGTACATTTTGTCCCCGAGCCATCTTCCCGCGACCCAGTGCTGGCGGCAAGCGAAAATTACGCCCCACACTCCGTCAAACCGCTCAGTAATTTATTATGATAGGGCAGTCTGGATAATTTGTAACGCAGATATTCTAAACTCATACGGACGGAACATCGGACGGAGCCCTAGGCAAACATTGTGGCGGCGGTCAGACAGCCGAATTCCGCCACCAACTGAACGGCGCCCAGGACATCGCCGGTCTGCCCACCCAACCGTCGTTTCGCAAGGGCGGCGAATATCATCGCCATGAGAGCGCCGCCGAATAAACAGGCGGCGGCCACCAACGGCCCCAAGGCAAGAAAAGCGACCAGGACACAGAACAGCACCGCCGCCGCCACGTCTTGCGAACTCGGTCGTCCGGCACCGGCGCTCAGGCCATCGCCGCGGGCGGCCGGCAACAGGTGCATGACCACCACCACCGCCCCCCGCGAGGCCGCCGCCGCCACCAACAATGCCAGCCCGGCCCGCTCTGGCGTGGCAAGGTCGGCAAGGACGCCGATCCGGCCAGCGAACAAAAGGATCAAGGCAACAACAGCGAAATTGCCCGCCCTAGGGTCATGCATGATTGCCAGGCGCCGCGCGCGATTGGCGCCGCCCAGGGCATCGGCGAAATCGCCAAGGCCATCTTCATGCAGCCCCCCCGTGATGGCCACCAGCGTGGCCACGCACAAGGTCGCCGCCAGCCAGGGACTGGCGCCGGACCACACGACAAGGGCATAGACCAGGCCGCCCACCACGCCGACCAGCGCGCCGATCAAGGGAAAACACCAGGCCGCGCGGGCCAGGCCGCCGGGCCGGAATTCATCCCCGCGGCCCAGGGGCAAAACGGTCAGGAATGTGCCAGCCGTGCGCAAATCGGCCAGCCAGCGGCGGGATGGGGCGATCTTGCTCAATTGCCGACGATACGCATGGCTTCATCCCGGTCAAGGCCGACGGACTGGCCCGCCGCCAACAGTTCCTCGAACGTGGTATCGTCAATGGGAATACCATTTTCAAGTCGTTCCGCCCGGGATTTCCGCTCTGGGTCTCCTGGCACCATGACTTCATCGACGCCTGGCGCGGGCGGCGACGCCTTGACCCATTTGGTAAATTTTTCCACCTCCGCATCGAAGGCCTCGCGGTGTCCAAAGGCGCCGGGATCGATCAGGACGCACAACATGTTGTTTATGATTCGGCCGGGCGCCAGATGATCCGGGCCGAACACGCCGCCGCCCGTGAACGCCCCCGCCAATGCTTCGCAGATCACCGCCAGACCGTATCCCTTATGCAGGCCCATGGTGCGCAACGCGCCTTTCGGCTCGGTATACATCACACTTGGATCGTTGGTGGGGTTGCCCTGACTGTCGATCAAGGTTTCGGGCGGCACTTCCTCGCCCCTGTTGTGGGCGACCCGGACTTTCCCCATGGCGACGCGGGACGTGGCCATGTCCAGCACAATGGGCTCCGCGCCATCGCGCGCAGGCAGGGCCGTGCAATACGGATTTGTCGTGAAGCGGCCGTCGGACCCCCCATGGGGGGCGACAAGTGAACTCGACCCAAAAACGTTGACATAGTGGATCGAGACAAAGCCGGCGGCTGCCGCCATTTCGCCCCACGCGCCGATCCGGCCGATATGGTAGGAATTCTTCAGGCCAACCACGGCAACGCCAAGTTCCCGTGCCCGTTTGATCGCCAGTTCCATGGTTGCCTTGCCATTGACCTGGCCGAAGCCCCCGTTGCCGTTGACCAAGATAAAAGATCCATGATCGTGTTCGACCGTCGGCGCGGCGCCAAGCTTCAATTCTCCGGCCTTGATACCGTTGATGTAAGAGGGAACCATGCCGATTCCATGACTGTCATGACCGAACAGATTTGCCTCCACCAGTTTGTCGGCGACCTGTAGGGCCTCGCCGTCGTCGGCGCCGCCGTGTTGAAATATGGCTTGAGCGAGGCTGCATAATCGGTCGGCTGGTATCTGCATCTTGGAAACCTTACATATGTTTTGAAGTTGGCCGGCACCATAGTTCATTTCACGCCGCCTTGCAGCGGTCCGATTTTCGCCGTTACAATATGACCCAGGAAGGGGTTGGCGCGGAAAGGATTGGATTATGGCGGCCAGAAAGATATCGAGAAAAGCGGCGGCGGCGCCGGAAACGCGGGTCGTGCGGGCCGCCATGTCCCTGGCCGCCGTACAGGGCTGGCGGGATACCTCCATGGCCGACATCGCCGATGCGGCCGAACTTGACCTAGCCGAGATGCGTGGGTTGTTCCCGTCGAAGACGGCCATTCTGGGCGGTCTGATCCGGCAAACGGATGGAATTGTCCTGGCCGGCAGCGATGGGGACATAAGCTCGGAACCCCTGCGCGACCGCCTGTTCGATGTCATCATGCGCCGCCTGGATGCCTTGGCGCCATATAGAGAGGGACTGGCGGCGGTGGCGCGGGAATTGCCGCGCGATCCCGCCGCCCTGGCCTGCCTGGCGGCGGGGCCTGGCCGGCGCTCCCTGCAATGGATGCTGGAAGCCGCCCGCATCCAGCCCTGGGGTCTGGCCGCGCCGCTACAGCTGAAGGGCCTGGGCCTGGTCTATCTCAGCGTCTTTCGGGTCTGGCTGAACGACGACGGCGAAGACCTGGCCAAGACCATGGCCGCCCTGGACAAGGCGTTGGGCCGGGTGGAAAATTTAATGGGCGCATTGCGGCGGGGGCCAAAGGGTTTCCGCCGCCGCAATGACCAGGAAGAGGAAGAGGAAGAGGAAGATGCAGCGGTGGGTGAAGCGTGAGTGAAATTGAATTTGGGGACTTTCTGAAAGTTGATATCCGCGTCGGCACCATTCTGCGGGCCGAACCCTACCCGGAGGCGCGCAATCCATCCTACAAACTGTATGTGGATTTCGGACCAGAGATTGGCGAGCGCAAGACCGCCGCCCAGCTCACCGTGCATTACACTCTGGAAGAACTGGTCGGCAAACAAGTTGCCGCCGTGATCAATTTTCCCGCCAAACAGATCGGCAAGTTCATGTCCGAGATATTGGTGCTCGGCTTCCCCGACGAAAACGGCGGCGTGGTCCTGGTGGAACCGAACCGAAAAGTCGCCGACGGCGGCCGCCTGTTCTAAGTCGTCTGCTCTGATAGAGAGCAACAACGCCGCCGCGTGGAAACGCGCGAGAGCGATATTCCGGATCTGAAGCCACCTATTTGGGAGGACGTCGTGAGGCGCGCCTACGACCCTTGGGACCGGGATCGAATTCTCATTGATACGGCAGTTTCGCAGCCTGAAGATCGTCTCAATATTCTGCTGACAGAATTTTCGAAGGACATTTCGTCAGCCATCTAAAGTATTGCTATTCATATGGGTTTTCAATCTAGTATGTAGCATTGAGGTCGATCAGACCTCTGAAGATTACCCTTAGGGAGGAAGACAATGAAAAGAATACTATTTGCAACGGCGATGGCCGCTCTGGCGAGCACGGCGATGGGGGCGATGGTCCAGGCCGAGACCATCAAGCTTGGCGTTATTCTGGGCTACACGGGACCGATTGAATCCCTGACCCCGGACATGGCCGCCGGCGCAGAACTGGCGATCAAGGAGGTCTCCAAATCGGGTGCCCTATTGGGAGGCGCCAAGGTAATCGCCGTGCGCGGCGACACCACTTGCATTGATAGCGCTGCAGCCATTGCGACCACGGAGCGTTTAGTCACTTCTGACAGGATCAATGCCATCGTCGGCGGCGACTGCTCTGGCGTGACTACAGCAATGCTGCAGAATGTGGCTTTGGCAAATGGCATTGTCATGGTCTCACCTTCAGCCACCTCACCGGCGCTATCCACAATCAAGGACAATGGCCTGTTCTTCCGCACTGCCCCATCGGATGCTCGTCAGGGCCAGGTGCTTACCGCCGTATTGCAAGACAAGGGTGTGAAATCGGCAGCCCTAACCTACACCAACAACGACTATGGAAAGGGCTTGGCCAACAGCATCAAGACCAATTTTGAAAAAGCTGGCGGCAAGATTACGATTTCCGCTGCCCATGAAGATGGCAAGGGCGACTATACCGCGGAAGTAGGGGCGTTGGCCGCGGCCGGTGGCGAGGTGCTAATCGTTGCGGGTTATCTGAACCAGGGTGGCAAAGGTATCATTCAGGCCGCGCTTGACACCGGTGCGTTTGAAACCTTTGTCCTGCCCGACGGTATGATCGGTGACAGCCTGCCAAAAGACATTGGCAGTGACCTGAACGGCTCATACGGAACGGTACCCGGCACGGACAGTCCCGGTGCCATTAAGTTCAGCGAAATGGCTAAGGCCGCTGGCTTCAAGGCAGGACCGTTCACTTCCGAATCCTATGACGCCGCCGCATTAATCATGTTAGCCATGCAGGCGGCCGGTTCCTCGCAGTCGAAAATGTTCAAGGACAAGATCATGGGCGTGGCCAACGCACCGGGCATCAAGATCTATCCCGGCGAGCTGGCCAAGGCTTTGAAAATCCTCAAGGACGGCGGCGAGATCGATTATGTGGGCGCATCCGCCGTGGAACTGATCGGAGCGGGCGAAAGTGCCGGCAACTATCGGGAAATCCTGGTTTCGGGCGGCAAGAACACCACCGCGCGTTTCCGTTGATTGTCCGCTAGTCGTCAGCGTTTGCCGATGACGTAATTTGCGGGGGGTAGTGAAAGCTACTCCCCGCAGTTTGAATATTTCATGATCGAGGTCAAAGATCTTCACATGCATTTCGGCGGCATTCATGCCGTCGACGGCGTTTCCTTGTCCATCGAAGGCGGCCGCATTACCGGCCTGATCGGCCCCAACGGAGCCGGCAAGACCACGCTGTTCAATGTCATCGCCGGCGCCTACAAGCCCACCGCCGGCAAGGTCTATCTGGACGGCGCCGACATTACCGGCCTGCCGCCCCACGAGTTGTTCGCCAAGGGTATGCTGCGCACCTTCCAGATTGCCCATGAATTCTCCACCCTGACCGTGCGCGAAAACCTGATGATGGTGCCGGGACAACAGTCGGGTGAAAAACTGCTGGATACCTGGCTGCGCCCGGCCAAGGTCCGCGCCGAGGAAGAGCAGGTCCGCACCAAGGCCAACGAGGTGATTGAATTTCTGCAAATCGAACAAGTGGCGGATGAATACGCCGGCAATCTGTCGGGCGGACAGAAAAAATTGCTGGAGCTTGGCCGCACCATGATGGTGGACGCCAAGATCGTCTTCCTCGACGAGGTCGGCGCGGGCGTCAACAGGACCCTGTTGAACACCCTGGGCGACGCCATCCTGCGACTGCAACAGGAACGCGGCTATACCTTCTGCATGATTGAACACGACATGGATTTTATCGGCCGCCTGTGCGACCCGGTCATCGTCATGGCCGAGGGCACGGTCCTGGCCCAGGGCAGTGTCGCGGAGGTCAAGGCCAACGAGCATGTCATCGAGGCCTACCTGGGAACCGGCCTGAAAAATAAACCGCCACGGCATGCGGAGGCAGTAGAATGAGCTTCCTCAGTGGCGATAACATGACGGGGGGCTATGGCGGCGCCGATATCCTGCACGATTGCACCATCGGTGTGGAGAAGGGCGAGATCGCCGTCATCGTCGGCCCCAATGGCGCCGGCAAATCCACCGCGATGAAGGCGGTGTTCGGGATGTTGAATATCCACCAGGGCGCCGTGCATCTGGATGGCGCGGATATCACCGCCCTTTCGCCCCAGGACCGGGTCGCCAAGGGTATGAGCTTCGTGCCGCAAAACCAGAATGTCTTCACCTCGCTGTCGGTGGAGGAAAACCTGGAGATGGGCGCCTTCACCCGTAAGGACGATTTCTCCGGCACCCTTGCCCAGGTGTTTGATCTGTTCCCGATCCTGAAGGAAAAGCGGCGCCAGCCTGCGGGTGAATTGTCCGGTGGTCAGCGTCAGCAGGTCGCCGTGGGCCGAGCGCTGATGACGCAGCCGAAAGTCCTGATGCTGGACGAACCCACCGCCGGCGTCTCGCCCATCGTCATGGACGAATTGTTCGACCGTATTATCGAAGTGGCGCAAAGCGGCGTCGCCATCCTGATGGTGGAACAGAACGCCCGCCAGGCCCTGAACATCGCCGACAAGGGCTATGTCCTGGTGCAGGGCCGCAACCGCTATACCGATACCGGCGCCGCCTTGTTGGCCAACCCGGATGTCCGCCGGGCGTTTTTGGGCGGATAGGGGGCGGGCGGGCACATGGATGACATCTTCAACGCCCTGATCCTGCTGTCCAACTTCGTCATCGTGCCCGGCATGGCCTATGGCAGCCAATTGGCTATCGGCGCCCTGGGCGTCACCCTGGTGTTCGGCATTTTGCGATTTTCTAACTTTGCCCATGGCGACACCATGGCCTTTGGCACCATGGCGACCATTCTGTTCACCTGGTTGCTGCAAGGCTGGGGGGTCTCGATCAAGCCGCTGCCAACCGCCCTGCTGGCACTGCCATTCGGCATCGCCTGTACCGTGGCGCTTCTGCTGCTGACGGACCGCTGGATCTACCGTTTCTACCGCCGGCAGCGGGCGGCACCGATTGTCTTTCTCATCGCCTCCGTGGGCGTGATGTTCATATTGAATGGGCTGGTGCGCTTCATCATCGGGCCCAACGATCAACGCTTCGCCGATGGCGAGCGCTTCATCATGAAGGCGCGGGAATTCAAGCGCCTGACCGGGTTGAGCGAGGGCGTGGCCTTCAAGACCTCCCAGGGACTGACCATCCTGACCGCCCTCATCGTCGCCATCGTCCTGTTCTGGTTCTTGAACCGGACCCGCGCCGGCAAATCCATGCGGGCCTATTCCGACAACGAGGATCTGGCGCTGCTGTCCGGCATCAACCCCGAACGGGTGGTGCTGATCACCTGGACCATCACCGCCGCCCTGGCCACCATCGCCGGCGTGCTCTATGGCCTGGACAAGAGTTTTAAGCCGTTCACCTATTTCCAGCTCCTGCTGCCGATCTTCGCCTCGGCCATCGTCGGGGGCCTGGGCAATCCCCTCGGCGCCATTGCAGGTGGCTTCGTCGTCGCCTTTTCCGAAGTCACCATAACCTACGCCTATCGAAAATTCCTGGCCTACGCCATCCCCGGCGACTGGGCGCCCGAGGGCTTGGTGCAATTGCTGTCCACGGATTACAAGTTTGCCGTCTCGTTCCTCATTCTGGTGCTGGTCCTGTTGTTGCGGCCCACGGGCATATTCGGGGGGCGAACCGCATGATGGCCAACGCCCGTCCCTACCTGATGTACGGGGCCATGGCCCTGGCCCTGGCCACGGTCGGTTTAGTGCAAAGCTGGTCCCTGGCCCTGGCCATCGTGAACCTGTGTTTAATCTCCGCCGTGATGTCCCTAGGCGTCAACATTCAATGGGGCTATGCTGGGTTATTCAATGTCGGGGTGATGGGTTTCGCCGCCCTGGGCGGGGTCACCGGGGTCTTGATTTCAACTCCCCCCGTCATGGCGGCCTGGCAGGCGGGCGGCAACGGTATCATCGTTGCTTTCTTCATCGCCCTGGCGACAATTCTGGCGGCGATATTCGTCCTCAAACGCCTGGCCCCGGGCCGGCGGCAGCGGCTTGTCTTCATCGCCGTCATCGTCGCGGGTTATTTCGCGACGCGGTATGCCTTCGACCCGGCGGTGGAGAGCATCGAGGCGGTGGAGCCGGCCAAAACCGGCTACCTGGGCGGCTTTGGACTGCCGATCCTGTTGTCCTGGGTGGCGGGGGGCATCCTCGCCGCCGCCGCGGCCTGGGTGGTGGGCAAGATTGCCCTCGGCTTGCGCGCGGACTATCTGGCCATCGCCACCCTGGGCATATCTGAGATCATCGTCGCCGCCCTGAAGAACGAGGATTGGCTGACCCGGGGCGTCAAGAATGTCTCGGGCCTGCCCCGGCCCGTACCCTATGAAGTGGACCTTCAACAGGCCGTCTGGTTGCAAGAATGGGCCGCCACCTTGGGCGCCACGCCGGTAGAGTTCTCCTCCATTTTCGTCAAGCTTTGTTATGCGGCGTTGTTTGCCAGCGTCCTGCTGGCCGTGTTGTGGCTGTCGGAGCGGGCCTTGAATTCACCCTGGGGGCGGATGATGCGGGCGATCCGGGACAATGAGGTCTCGGCCGAGGCCATGGGCAAGGATGTCACGGGGCGGCATTTACAGGTTTTCATCCTTGGCTCCGCCGTGATCGGCATCGCTGGCGCCATGCTGACCACATTGGATGGGCAATTCACGCCCGCCTCTTACCAGCCGTTGCGCTTTACCTTCATCATCTGGGTCATGGTCATCGTCGGCGGCTCCGGCAACAACTGGGGCGCCGTGCTGGGCGGTTTTGTGATCTGGTTCTTCTGGATCGAGGCAGAGCCCATGGGCCTGTGGCTGATGGACCTGATCACCTCCGGCATGGCGGAAGACAGCGGCCTGCGCAGACATCTGCTCAACAGCGCCGCGCACATGCGCCTGATGACCATGGGCCTGATACTATTATTGGTACTGCGCTTCTCTCCCCGTGGCCTGATACCCGAACGATAACCCGTAGGAATAGATAATGACCAAAGGCATGGTGTGCGCGCCCCAACCCGAAGCGGTGGAAGCCGGCGCAATGGCCCTGAAACGGGGCGGCAACGCGGTGGACGCGGCCATGACCTGCGCCTTGGTGCAGACCGTGGTCGACCCCATGATGTGCGGCATCGCCGGTTTCGGCACCATGCAGCTCTACCTGCCTGACCACGGCACGAGCGGCCATCACGGCTATATTGATTTCCACACCACCGCGCCCGCCTCGGCGACCGCGACCATGTGGCAGGATCAGATCAAGTCCCAGGCCCGCGACGGCTTCGGCTTCATTCTGCACAACCGGGCCAACGAGGCCGGCTACGAAAGCATCATGACGCCCGGCAGCCTGAAGGCATATTCCGAGGCCGTGGCCGAATACGGCACGTTCGAGTGGAGGGACATCATCCAACCGGCCATTGAGCATGCCGAGGACGGCTTCGTCATCCGCCCCCACGTAGATGAATTCTGGAGCGCGTCCAACGTCATGGGGCGCATGTCCGTGGTGGACAAGTTGAGCCAGTGCCCGGCCACCAAGGAAATTTACTTTGACAATGACGGCAACACCTATCCGGTGGGCGCACGGGTAAAAAACCCTGGCATGAAACGGACCCTGGAACGCATTCGCGACGGCGGCGCCGAAACCTTCTATTCCGGCGAGCTGGGCGAGGAGATCGCCGCCGACATGGCCGCACAGGGCGGCCGCATCACCTTCGACGATCTGAAAGATTACCGCACGGTGCGTTCCGAACCTATCTGGGGCGAGTATCGGGGCCACAAGGTGGCCTGCGGCCAGCCGCCGGGCGGCGGCGTGATGATCCTGGAAATGCTCAATATTCTGGAGCATTTCGATCTGCGCGCCATGACCCACAACAGCGCCGATTATATCGCTATCGTGGCCGAAGCCATGAAGTTGGCCACCATCGACAAGGACAACCTGATGGGCGACCCGGCCTTCGACGATGTGCCCATCAGGGATTTCATCGACCGCCAACAGGCCGGCCGTAACGCCGAGCAAATCCGCGCGGGCGAAAAAGCCAACGTAATTCGCCTGGGCGAGGCGGAGGAGTCCAAGGACACCACCCATGTCACCGTGGTGGACGAGGCCGGCAATTGCGTCTCCATGACCCATTCATTGGGCATGCCCTCGGGCGTGGTCAGCCCCGGCATGGGCTTCATGTACAACGGCTGCATGGGCGCCTTCGACCCCCG
>JAPYUH010000083.1:10835-15495 GCA_029936195.1 Alphaproteobacteria bacterium | reverse complement strand
TAGGACGGCGGAAACAGATGGCGGCGGAGCAAACAAAATTCGTAACGGAAGTTCTAACCATTCTGGTTCCCTTGGGCGATGTCCGCTCCACACGCATGTTTGGCGGTCATGGTTTGTTTCTGGACGACCGTATGTTTGCCCTCGTCTCCCGTTGACGGCGGCCTGTTCCTGAAGGCGGACGATCTCAACCGGGGCGCTTTCGAGGCGCGGGGCTGCAAGACCCATGGCAAGATGCCGTATTTCTCCGTGCCGCCGGAGGCTCTGAACAGTTGGCGGGACATGGAGCCCTGGGCAACGGGCGCCGTCGCCGCCGCCCAGCGGGCAAAGAAGCCGAAGAAACGAAAGTCCGCGGCGAAGAAGCGTTAGATTATTCCGCCGCCTTGCCGAACGCCAGATCGGCCTCCCTCTCGCTTTCGCTCAATTCTTCCGACAAGCGTTGGCCGGCCTGGGCGCGGGGGGAGCGGAAGCGGGCGAGCAGGCTGTAGAGCACGGGGATCAGGAACAGGGTGAAGACCGTGGCCATCCCGAGGCCGCCGAACACCACCCAGCCGATGGCGGCGCGGGCCTCGACCCCAGGGCCGCTGCCCAGGATCAGGGGCAGGGCGCCCAGCACCGTGGACAGCATGGTCATGATCACCGGGCGCAGGCGGGTTAGGGCGGCCTGGCGCACCGCATCGCGGATGGAATGGCCCTGGTCGCGCAATTGATCGGCGAACTCCACCACCAGAATGCCGTTCTTGGCCATCAGGCCCACCAGCATGACCAGCCCGATCTGGCTGTAGATATTCAGCGAGGAGTCGGTGAATTTCAGGGCGAACACCGCCGCCGCCAACCCGAACGGTACGGTCAGGACGATCACCACGGCGGAAAACACGCTTTCGAATTGCGCGGCGAGAACCAGCAGCACCACCAGGATGGCCACGGCGAAGGTGATCGCCACGTCGTGAGAGGTATCCTGCAGGGTCGCCGCCTCGCGAATGAAATGCAGGCCGATGCCGGGCGGCAGGATCTCGTCTGCCAGGGCCTGCACGTCCGTCATGGCCTGTTGCAGGGTATAATCAGGCGCCAGGGGCGCGTCGATTTCGATGGCGCGCTTTTGTCCGGCCCGGTCCAGTTCCGCCGCCACGCCCACTTCCTTCAGGGTGATGAAGGCGGATAGGGGCACCAGCTTCCCGGAATTCGAGGGCACGAACAGATTGGCCAGGTCGCTGGGGTCGTTGATGGCGCCGGCGGTGGATTCGATTCGGACAGGAATGGTGCGGTCGTTGACGTTCAATTCCGCCACTTCCAAGCCGTCTACCATGGCCCGCAAGGTGGCGGTGATGCCTTCCACCGGCACGCCCAGATCTTCGGCCCGCTGGCGATTGACCTTGATCGACAATTGGGGCTGGGTCTGTTGATATTCGATTTCCGGATCGTCCAGTCCCGGCAGGCGTTCGTGGATGGCGACCAGGAAGTCATCGGCGGCGGCGGCGATGGCGCCGTAGTTGCCCCCCGTCAGGGTAAACTCCAACCGGCCGCCGGAGCGGCGCAGGTTCAGGCTGTTGGGGGTGCTGACCCGGGCCGTGGCGCCGGGAATGGCTTTCAACGGCCCGCGCAGGCTTTTGGCGATTTCCAACTGGCTGCGGGAACGTTCCGACCAGGGCGTCAGGGGGGCCAGCAGATAGACCCGGTTCAGGTCCCAGCGCCCGACGATGGCGAAGATATTGCTGACCTCGCCGCGCTCCACAAGTGGCTGCAGGATGGCTTCCGCCTTGGCCGACTGGCGGTCCATATAGTCGAGGCCGACCCCGTCGGGGCCCTGCATATAGACGATGATCGCGCCGCGGTCTTCCTTTGGCAGCATTTCGTTGTTGATGGTGGGGTAAACCGCCACGGCGATCAGGGCGATCAATATGGCGACGCCGAGAACCAGAAACGGTGCCCCAAGGGTAAAATCCAGGATGGTTTTATAAATCTCTGTCAGGCGCCCGCCAAACCGGGCCAGGGGTCCCGGCCCGGCGGGATTGGGCGCCCCCCAATCCGCCGGCAGTCGCGCCGCCAGCATGGGACACAGCGTCAGGGCGACGAACGATGATATGGCCACGGCAATGGCCAATACGAAACCGAATTCGCTGAACAACTTGCCCGCCACGCTGGGCAGGAAGGCGATGGGCAGAAACACCGAGACAAGGGTTGCCGTCGTGGCCAGGACGGCGAAAAACACCTGCCGGGTTCCCAGCACCGCCGCCGCCAGGGGCCGTCTGCCCATGGCCCGCTGGCGTTGAATATTCTCCACCACGACGATGGCGTCATCGACGATCATGCCGGTGGCCAGGACCAGGGCCAGCAGAGTCAGGATATTGATGGAAAATCCCAACAACCAGATGGCGGCCAGGGTTCCGGCCAGGGAGATGGGGATGGCCAGGGCGGGGATCAGGGTGGGCCGTACGGCGGTCATAAAGGTATAGATCACCGCGATCACCACCAGGGTGGTGATGCCCAGGCTATATATGACTTCCCGGATAGAGCCGCGGATGAAGCGGGCATCATCGGAAATCTTGATGACTTCCGCGCCTTTTAGGCGCCGGTTCAGCCGGACGATGGCCCGGTCTACCCCGTCGGAAATAGCGATGGTGTTGGATTTGGCCTTGCGCACCAGGCTCAGGCCAATAACCTTGCTGCCGTTCAACAAGGTATGGCTCAAGGCCTCCGCCGGACCATAGATGGCGCGGGCCACATCGCCCAGACGGACGTTTTCGTTGATAGCCAGGCGCTCAACATCTTCGGGCCGCCACAGAGAGGCGTCAGCCCGGACCAACAACATCTGGTCATCGGACTTGAAGCTGCCCGCCGGCACGTCCATGTCCGTGGAGCGCAGCACCCGCGCCACATCGTCGATGGATAGGTGATAGCTGGCCAGGCGCATGGGATCGACCACCACGCGCAGAACCTTGGCCCGGGCGCCAAACAGATTAACCAGGGCGACGCCGGGAATGGCGGTTAATTCCGGCTTCACATCTTCCTCGGCCAGGTGGGTCAGGGCCTCCTGGCTCAAGCGATCCGAACGCAGGGCCAGCCGGATGATCGGGCGGGCGTTGGTATCCGCCTTGACGACGACGATGTCTTCCACGCCCTTGGGCAGGCGCCGCGCCACCCCGGCGACGGCCTCGCGCACATCGTTGGCGGCCACGTCAATATCCACGTTGGGGGCGAACTGGGCCCAGATGCGGGCGTTGTCTTCCTCGCTGGCGGAACTAATGGTGCGCACCCCGGCGACCCTGGCCACCGCGCCCTCGATCACGGAGGTTACCTCCGCATCCATGGTTTCCGGCGAGGCGCCCTCGAAAAAGGCCCGCACGCTGACCCAGGGACGGTCCACGTCCGGCAGCTCCCGTACCTCGACGCCCAGCAGGGCGCTTAACCCGGCGACGATAATCAACAGGTTGATGACCACGATCAGGGTCGGCCGGCGCACGGCCAAAGACGGCAGATCGCCCAGGCGGACCATTACGAAGCGCCGCTCGTATTACCGGCGTTCGGAATACCGGCCTTGAAGGGCGCGGTTTTCACTTTCTGACCCAAACGCAGGCCCTGCACGCCCTCGACCACCACCAAGTCGCCCGCCGCCAGGGGGCCATCGACCAGCACGCGGCCGCCGTCCCGGCGGATCATTCTGACGAAGACCTTGTCGGCCCTGCCGTTCCTGATGCGCCATAAATAGGCGCCGTCCCGGCTCCACAGCACGGCGACTTCGCGGACCTGGGGGTAGGCCTTGCCGGTGAAATCGATCTGCACCTCGAACGAGCCGCCGGGGCGCAATTGGTCTTTTTGATTGGGAATACTTGCCTGCATCGGCAAGGACCGGGTGGTTCTGTCGATGCGGCTGGCCATGGCCGATATGGTGCCGGCGATCAATTGATCGGATTGCGCCCATGGTTTCACGGCAACGACGTCCCCAAGGGCGATTTTACCCGCATGGGCCTCCGGCACGTTGAATTCGACAATGATTTCGGAACGGTCATCCAGGGTCACCGCCATGGTGCCGTCGGTCACCCGGTCGCCAAGGTTCAGCCCGGTCATCCCCACGATGCCGGCAAAGGGCGCGAATATGGTCCGATCCCGCAGTTCGGCCTTGGCCTGTTGCAATCGTATGCGCGCGGTGTCCACCACGGCCTGGGCCACATCCAGCCGGGATTTTGCGGCATGGCCCGACGGCGCCAGTTTTTGCATCCGTTGAAACTGCCGCGATGCTTCCGTCACGGCCACGTCCGCCAGTTGGACTTTCAGGCGTTGGTGCGTGTCGTCCAGCCGGATCAACGCCTGGCCCTTGCGCACCCGTTGCTGCGGTCTGAATTCTATGGCCGTGACTTCGCCCGAGACCGCCGGATGCAGCGCCGCCGACCGCACCGCCTTGCCTGTACCAACAAGGCGCAGCGTGATCCGGTCATCCGTCAATGTGACGCTGTCGACCAGAACCAACGTGGTGCCGGCGCGCCTGGCTTTCTTCGCCTCCGCGACGCCGCCCCAACTGTCATAGGACCACCACCCCGCCGCCATGACGGCGGCCAGCACGGTAACGATCAGAAATTGCAGACGCAGGGACATCAAATGGGTTCGCCAAATGGAGAAAGGCCCATTTTCGGCTTATTCACGCAAACTCGCAATGGATCATTATGGG
>JAPYUH010000083.1:0-10735 GCA_029936195.1 Alphaproteobacteria bacterium | reverse complement strand
AGCTTTTCGGCCATGTGTCATTCCTTCATTCTAAATTGCTGCGCCGATTGGAGCAGAGGCGCGTGTCGTTTGCAAAAACCTCAAATTTCAGGGTGCTGGCGATGCCAGTCCGTCGCCTGTTCATAGGCCCAGCCGATGCGGATGGCCATGGCCTCGTCATAGCCCCGGCAGGCAATCTGCAGGGACGTGGGCAGGCCGCCCGGTGAAAACCCGTTGGGCAGGGACAGGGCGCAAAGATCCAGGCAGTTGCCGGCCCGGGTGAACAGGGCAGGGGTGCCGCCCTCGTCTACCTCTGTGAGTGCAATGGCCGGGGATTCCGTGCTGGGCAACAATAGAGCATCGAAATCGCCCAGGGCCGCGTCGAATTCGACTTTCGCCGCCTCCTTCTCTGCCAGGGCGTCGAGGTATTCGTGGGCCTTGATATTCTGCCCCAGTTGGATGCGCGGACGCACATGTGGGTCCACGGGCAGGTTTGGGGTATCAACCAACGCGCCCACGTGGCGGTAGCCTTCGGCGCCGATAATCCGCCCGGCGATGCCGGCGAATTCGGAAAACGGCCGGGGCATTTCGAACGGGGTGATGTTCGCGCCGAGGCCCGAAAGAATCTCCTGCGCCGCCTCGAAAGCCGCCAGGGTCGCGGCGTCGACGCCGTCCAATTCAGCCCCCGATAGAGCGGCCAGACGCAAGCCCCGTACCCCGGCCCGCATTTTTGTAAAGGGGTGTTCATCATAGTGCGCCAGGGTCGGCGGCCACTGAGGATCGGGGCCTTGGATGACATCATAGATCAGCGCCGCATCCTCGACCGAGCGGGTCATGGGCCCCGGTGTATCCAAGGTGCCGCTCAAGGGCAGAATGCCGTGCAGGCTGACCCGGCCGACGGTTGTTTTCAGGCCCGCCAGGCCGCAGTAGGAGGCGGGAAGGCGCACCGAGCCGCCGGTATCCGTGCCAATAGCCGCCGGCACCATGCCCGCCGCCACCGCCACGCCGGAGCCGGACGACGAACCACCCGGCGTGCGGGGCGTGTCCAGGTCCCAGGGGTTCCACGGCGTGCCCATGTGGGTATTGGTGCCCCAGCCGCCCATGGCGAATTCCACCGAATGGGTCTTGCCGATGACAATCATGCCCGCGCCGATCAACCGTTGCGCCACTGTCGCCGTGGTCGGCGAAATACGATCCCGCCAGACCATGGAGCCACCCGTGGTCACCCGGCCCTCCATATCGATAATATCCTTCAGGGCGATGGGAATACCGTGCAGGGGGCCCAGACGATGGCCGGCGCCGATGGCCAGATCCGCCGCCTTGGCGGCCTGACGGGCCTCATCCGCATAGACCGTGACAAAGGCGTGTAATTTTTCATCCGTTGCGGCGATCCGCCCCAGGCAGCATTCAACAATATCGGCGGACGTCAGGCTGCCATCCGTTATTGCGGCGGATAGTTCGTGCACGGTCATGAATGTTGGGTCTGCCACGGCCATCTCCTCATTTGTTTGGCGCATGATAGCAGTCTAAAGTGATGCCAGGGAGCCCCAGTAAGGAATTGGCCATGAGTTTTAGTTTTACCGATGAGCAGATGGAGTTCCGTTCCGTTCTGCGGCGCTTTTTGGCGGATAAGTCACCGACCGCGGAAGTCCGCCGCCTGATGGAAACGGATGACGGCTACGATTGCGAGGTCTGGCGATCGCTGAGCCAGGACCTGGGCCTCACCGCGATCCATATTCCCGAGGATTATGGCGGCCAGGGTTTCGGCTTCGTGGAGCTGGCCATCGCGGTGGAGGAAATGGGCCGCGCCCTGCTGTGCGCGCCGTATTTCTCCTCCATTGTTTTGGCGGCGACGGCCATTATCAACGGCGCCGACGAGGCCCAGAAGCGGGAGCTGCTGCCGGCCATCGCCGCCGGTGATATCCGCGCCGCCCTGGCCTTCACCGAGGAGAATGGCCGCTGGGACACCTCCGGCGTGACCATGACGGCAACCCCGTCGGGTGACGGCCATGAATTGAATGGCATTAAAAGCTTCGTACTGGACGGCCACACGGCGGAGCGCATCATCGTCCTGGCCCGCCAACCGGGCACCGCGGGCGATGCCGGGCTGTCGCTGTTTTCGGTGGCGGCTGATGCCGCCGGGCTTGAACGCCGCCTGTTGCAGTCCACCGATGCGACCCGCAAGCTGGCCCGCCTGGAATTCAAGGCTGTCACCGGTACCCTGCTGGGTGAGGCCGGCGGGGCCGCCGCGCCCCTGGCCAAAACCCTGGATCAGGCCGTGGCCTGTCTGGCCAACGAGATGGTTGGCGGGGCCGAGGCGTTGCGCGAACAGGCCCTGGACTATGCCCAGATGCGCATGCAGTTCGGCCGGACCATCGCCTCGTTCCAGACCATGAAGCATAAATCCGCCGACATGCTGATCGAGGTGGAGTTGGCGAAATCCGCCGCTTACTACGCCGCCGCCGCCGCCGATGACGATGACGGCGCGTTTTCCGCCGTGGCCTCATTGGCCAAGGCCGGCGCCTCGGAGGCCTATATGCAAACCGCCATTCATGCCATTCAGATCCACGGCGGCATCGGCTTCACCTGGGATAACGATACCCAATTGTGGTTTAAGCGGGCGAAAAGCAGTCAGGTGTTTTTGGGCGATGCCAACTATCACCGGGAATTAATGATACAGCGTTGGCAGGATTAGGGGCGGACAGATGAGCGAACATACAGAAGATACCGTCCGTGCCGAAGTGCGGGCCTGGCTAGCTGAAAACTGGGATCCCCATCTGGGCCTGGTGGAGTGGCGCAACAAGTTGGCCGACAGCGGCTGGGGCATGCCCAACTGGCCGCCGGAGTGGCACGGCCGGGGCCTGCCCAGCGAATTGACCCGTGTGGTTGAGGCGGAGTTCGAGGCGGTGGGCGCCATTGGCGTGGCCCGCGCCGGCATCCGCATGCTGGCCGCCGCAACCCTGCTGGAACACGGCAGCGCCATGCACAAGAAAAAGTTTCTCCGCCGTATCCTGACCGGCGAAGACACCTGGTGCCAGTTGTTCAGTGAACCGGGCAGCGGCTCGGACCTGGCGGGTGCTTCCACGCGGGCAGATATGCAAAACGGCAAATGGATCATCAACGGCCAAAAGGTCTGGACCACTTCCGCGCACCATGCCCAATGGGGCCTGCTTTTGGCGCGCACGGATTGGGACCTGCCCAAACATCGTGGCCTGACCTACTTCCTCCTCGACATGACCCAGGATGCGGTGGAGGTGCAGCCCCTGCGGCAGATGAACCACCATGCATCCTTCAATCAGGTCTTCTTCACCGATGCGGTGGTGGACCCGGACCACATGGTCGAAGGTCTGGGCGATGGCTGGAAGATCGCCACCACGACCCTGATGCACGAGCGGCGCGGGGCCGATGGTCTGCGCCGCTGGGAAATGGGCACCGACCGCCCAGAGCGGGCCTATGTGGAGGAGCGGGAAGAGCTTGCCACGGCAATGGCGCCCTACAAATGGTATCCCCAGCGCACCGGCCGGGTGGATCTGGTGATCCAGCGGGCCAAGGAGACCGGGACCTACGATGACCCCACCGTGCGCCAGGAGATCGCCAAATTGTTGATCCTGGCCAAATCCGCCGAATGGACCGCGCGCCGGGCCCGCGAGGCCCAGGTCCAGGGCCGCAACCAGGGACCGGAAGGCTCCATCGGCAAGCTCGCCGCCAGCCATGTGGCCCGTCTGGGCAATCAGGTGCATACCCTGATCACCGGGGCGGACGCCATGCTGACCGGCGAAGACAGCCCCCTGGGCGGGGTGATTGCTGAAATTCTTGTCTCCACTCCGGCGATCTCCATCGCCGGCGGCACGGACGAAATCCAGCGCAACATCATTTCCGAACGGGTCTTGGGCATGCCAAAGGAGCCGCGCAACGATACCGACCGCCCCTTCCGGGACGTGCCCCGCAACACGATTTCCTAATGGCGGGTCTATAATTCATGGCCGAGACCTATCGCTGCGTGGTGCTGGCCCGCTTCGTGGACGGCCTGGCCGGGCCGGACGATTTTGCCATTGAAATCCGACCGGTGCCCGAACCGGGCGACGGCGAGATCCTGGTGCGGATTATCTATGCCTCGCTTGATCCGGGTGGCCGCTCCCGGCTGAGCGGCCGGGTCTCCTACATTCCACCGCTGGCTTTGGGCGATGTTGCTGGGGCCTTCAATATTGGCCAGGTGGTGACGTCCAACAATGAGGCTTATGCAACGGGCGATCTGGTGGTCTGTTCCTTTGGTTGGACGGAAATGGGTCTATCGAAGGGCGGCGGTTACTTTGCCAAGATCCAGGCGTCGGACCTGCCGTTGAGCACCTGGATCGGGGTTTTGGGCGTGCCGGGACTGACCGCCTATTTCGGCCTGAAACGGGTGGCCGGGATCAAGGCGGGCGAAACCCTCGTCGTCACCTCCGCCGCCGGCATGGTGGGTGCCACGGCGGCACAGATTGCTAAAATAATGGGCTGCAAGGTGATCGGCGTTGCCGGCGGGCCCGAAAAATGCGCCTGGCTGCGCGACGAACTGGGGCTGGACGGGGCCATCGATTACAAGGCGGCGGATGATCTGGGTGAGGCCATCGGGGCGGCGGCGCCGGACGGGGTCGACGTGCTGTTCGACAATGTGGGCAACCGATTTGTCGATACTTTGTTGCCTCGCATGAATATGAACGGCCGGATCGTGGTGTCCGGCCAGGTGGGTGATTACAATCTGGCGCCAGAAGACGTCCATGGCATCAAGAATACCCGGGTCTTCATCACCCACCGGGTCCGCATGGAAGGCTTGGTGGTGTTTGACGATCTGGCCCAGTTCCCGGCCGCGCAAGCCGAAATGGCGGCCTGGATCAAGGCCGGAAAATTGCTTTATCGGGAGAAGATCTACGACGGCGTCGAACAGGCCCCGCAAGCCTTTCGCGATATGTTCGAGGGCACCTATTTTGGCCGTCATCTGGTCCGCCTAGCGCCCGAACCCTGAAAAAAATAGCTGGAGATAGTTGCGTGAGTGAAACCATCGAGCTGCTGAACAAACGTGTCAGCATCAGAAAATACAAAGGCGACCCCGTGCCGGAAGACCTCGTCGCGCAGATTCTCCGCGCGGCGTTCCGTGCGCCGACATCATCAAATATCCAGTCCTACAGTGTCATCGTCGTGGATGATCCGGACACGCGGGAGCAGTTGAAGGTGGTCACCGCCGGCCAGCAGCATGTGGTCGAGGCGCCGGTCTTTCTGGCCTTTTGTGCTGATCTGACCCGAATCGAACATGTCATGGCCCAGCGCGGCCATACCATTCGGGATAATAATATGGAGATCGGCTTGGTTTCCTCCATCGATGCCTCCCTGGTCGGCATGGCGGCCTATATGGCCGCGGAGTCCGTGGGCCTGAAGGGCGTGATGATCGGCGCCGTGCGCAATGACGCCGCCGCCACCGCCCGGATACTTGGCCTGCCGGACCAGGTCTATTGCGTTTTCGGCCTATGCCTCGGCTGGGCGGACGAGGCGCCGCCGCAAAAGCCACGCATGGATTATTCCACTATGGTTCACTACGAACGCCACGGCACCCTGCGCGACAACCGGGACCTCGGCCAGACCCTGGACGCATATGATGCCGATCTGGCGCGCCACTACACGGATACGGGCCGGGTCACGACCTCCGATTCGTGGAGCCACGACATGGACAAGAAGTTCGACCCGCAACTGCGCGACAACCTGCGCCGGGAACTGAAATCCCAGGGCTTTGATTTCCGCTAGGCCAGGTGGGCGAAAATCCCGGCGTGCCATTGAACATAGCCGTCCTGAACCACCTTCAATCCAGGCCGGGTGTGGGCGTGGAATGCCGGCAGCCGATGGAACGGTATGGCGGGCTGGACGTGATGTTCGGCGTGATAGGACATATTCCAGGTCAGGAAACGCAGGGTGGCGGATGTCATCGTGGTCCGGCTGTTGGCAAACATGTCCGCCACCTTTGGGCAGCCCATATGTTCCGCCAATAAAAACCCCCGCAAAAATGGCTGTCCGATCAGGGCTGGCACGACCCAGACCCACAACAATTGCTCGCCGAATATTTGGTAGGCCATGGCATAGAGGGCGATGAACCAGGCTGCCTCTACCGTCACGCGGCGATGGGCCTTTCGGGGGATGAAGCTGTCGCGGTTCCGGCCCAGGGCATTGCGCAACAGCATGCTCATTTGCGACCACCAGATGGGCAGGCCGGTCATGTGGAGCAGGTAGTCCCGCCGGTTGCCGGGCTTGGCCGTGGCCAATTCAGGGTCCCGCTCCATATTGTTGGTGAAGCGGTGATGGGTCAGGTGAAAATGCCGGAACCAGGTTGGCGGCAGCATCACCAGCCAGCCGCAAACATGGGCTGTTAGGTCGTTGCACCAATTGGATTTAAACGCCGTCGAATGGATGCATTCGTGCAAGGGCGCAAAGAGGAATATCAGCAACAACCCCTGCGGCAACAGCAGCATCGGCCACAGGGTAACCTTGCTTTGAATCATCGCGCCAAGAACCAGGATCAATCCGCCGTGCAGGGCGATGCGCCACAGGGCTGGCCCGTTCGAACGCTCGACCAGCCTGCGCCATTGCGCCCTATCCAGGTTCAGGCCGCCAAGCGTAGTCACGGCGCGCGCCCTCCTCGGTGATGTAGCCGTCCGCCAGGTCGGCTTGAATGGCCGCCGGATCGCGGTTTTCCACCGCACCATAGCCGCCCGCGCCGGACAGGCGGAAACTTAATACATCGCCCTTTTGGATGTCGTACATGCCCTTGGAATGCAAGGGTTGGGCATTACCGTCGGGGTTCAAAAGACTTTCGCCCAAGGCACCCGGCCCGCCGCCGAACAGGCCATAGGGTTGAAAGCGGTGGCGGTCGCCCAGGTGGGACAACACGGCGGTGGAATTCAGCAACTCGATATCCTTGCGCAGGCCGCAACCGCCGCGCCATTGGCCGGCGCCACCCGTATCGGGGATCAGTTCCAGACAGTGGACGCGGATGGGATTGTGGGTTTCGTGCACCTCCACGGGGATGTTGGAACAATTCATCACCGGGCTCAACGCTTCCACCCCATCGGCGCCCTGGCGGCCGCCATAGCCGGCGAGGGAGAGGTCGTACATCACGAATGGCTGGCCCGTGCGGTCATCGACGCCACCGATATTCGGATTCGACCAGTGGGAAAAGGCCCCCATGGTCCGCTGCGGCAGGGCCTGGGCCATGGCGCCGTTGATGGCATCGAAGATGCGCACCTGCAACACCGCCCGCCCGCCGGAAGGTGCGGGGAATTTGGGGTTGAAGAACGAACCTTCCCGCGCCGTGACCGTGATGGGCCGCATGTTGCCTGCGGTCTGGGGCTGGTGGGCATCGCAAAAGACCTTAATGGCAAAGATGGCGTAGGCGGTTGTGTAGTTGATGTAGGAATTGATCGCGGCCGGTACCGCATCGGAGGAGCGGGAGAAATCAAGCTCCACCGCGCCGTGGCCGTCAAAGGTGATATCCACGGCAATACGAATGGCCCCGGTGTCGGGGCCGTAATCATCCATGCAATCCTCGAAACTATAGGTCCCCGCCGGCACCGCCGCCAGGGCCTCCCGCATGGCAATTTCGGAGCGGTCGAGAATGATCTCGTAGGCCCGATCCAGAGTTTCCAACCCATGCTCGCGGAACAATTGTTGCAGGCGGCTGGCGGCACTCAGATTTGCGGTGTGCTGGGCCAGAAGGTCGCCGCGCACCTTGTCGGGCACGCGCACGTTGCCCAGCACCAGGCGCAGGATATCCTCGTCAATATCGCCGCCGCGGACAAACCGCACGGGCAGGATGCGCAGCCCTTCCTGAAAGGCCTCCGTCACGCCGTGAACTTTCTGCGAACCCGGCGCGGCACCACCCATGTCCACCTGATGGGCGGAACAGGCAACGTATCCGATCAGCCGTCCGGCCTCGAACACGGGCATGACCTGAAAACAATCGGGGAAGTGCCCCGAACACATGAAGCTGTCGTTCAATAGAATGCTGTCGCCCGGCCGCAAGGTGTCGGCCGGAAATTGCGCCATGACATGCCGCACGCAGGCCGGCATGGAACCCAGATGCCCGGGACTGAAATTGCCCTGGGCGATCAGCCGGCCCGTGCGGTCAAACAGCGCGGTGGAAAAATCATCCCCCTCCCGCACGCCTTCGGAAAAGGCGGTGCTGCGCAGGGTCGTGCCCAGCTCTTCGGCGATGGACATCAGGGTGTTCCAGATCACCGTCAGGGAAATGGGATCCACGGCCCGCTTGCTGGTCTGCTCGCTCATGGCGCCGTCTCCTCCGCTATATCGATAATCAAATGACCGTTGCCGCTGAGCCGCCCCACATCGCCGGGCAGGATCACGGCGGTACTGTCGGGGTCTTCAACAATGGCGGGGCCATGAATGGTTTCGCCCTCTCCCAAGATTTGCCTCTCGATGATCCTGGTGTCCGTATAACCGCCCATTTCGGGAAACCAGACCGCCCGTCCATGGGGTGCGCGTCCCGCTGTTTGTGGCAATCTCATATCCGCGTCGCCTTGGGCCTGGGGCAAGGTTGCGGCAAGGGACCAATCCACGGCTTCGATCCGGGCCTCGGGGTCGAGGAATTTGTGTTTTTGCAAATAGGCCTGGTTGAAGGCAGCCTTGGCGGCGGCGCCAAAGTTCGCGCCGATGGGCCCGTTGGGCATTTCCACCTGCACCTCGAAACCCTGGCCGGCATATCGCATATAGCCTTGGCGCGACCAAAGGGGGGCGGACCCGGTGGCCATTTGGTCCAGTTCCGCCCTGGCCCGCGTTTCCAGTTCGCCATAGATCTCGGCAATGGCGCCGCCCACATTGTCATCCAGCAGCATGACCCTGGTAATCGAGACGTCAATGCGCGGTGCCGCCTGCAGCAGTCCGATGGCCGAACCCACCCCCGCACCCTGGGGCACGATCACCCGGGGAATGCCGATGGCGCGGGCCAGGCGGGCGGCATGCAGCGGCCCCGCGCCGCCAAAGGCTACCATGGCATGGCGGCGGGGATCGCGGCCCCGCTCTACCGAGACCACCCGCAAGGCGTTCTCCATATTCATGGTGGCGACCAGGTGAATGCCCCAGGCCGCTTCGCCCAGCCCCAGGCCCAGGGGTTCACCGATATGTTCCATGATGGCCCGGGCGGCGGCCTCCCGGTTCAGGGTCATGGCGCCGCCGTTGAACCAATCGGGATCGATATAGCCAAGGATCAGATTGGCATCGGTGATGGTCGGGTGCTCCCCGCCCTGGTCATAGCAAACGGGTCCCGGCTCCGCCCCCGCGCTTTCCGGGCCGACGGCGATCATGCCCCGGTCGGCCCGGGCGATGCTGCCCCCGCCGGCGCCGATTTCCAGCAATTCAACGGCCGGGACATTAATGGGCAGGCCGCTGCCTTTCTTGTAGCGCACATGGCCGATTTCGAAAGTGGGCATGATGGCGGGGCTGCCCCCATCCACGGCGCCCAGCTTGGCGGTGGTGCCGCCCATGTCGAAGGTGATGACGTGTTCCCACCCTTCCGCCGTGCCCACGATACCGCCCATGAGAACGCCCGCCGCCGGGCCGCTTTCGATGATGCGGATGGGAAAATTTTTGGCGATGGCGGGCGTGACCAGGCCGCCGCTGGACTGCATGACCATCAACGTCCGGGTAAAGCCCCGTTGTTTCAATGCCCCCTCCAGGCGGTCCATGTAGCGTTCCACGATGGGCTTCACGTAGGCGTTGGCGACGGCGGTGTTGGTGCGCTCGTACTCCCTGAATTTCGGCGAAATTTCCGACGACAGGGACACCGGCAATGCGGGGAACCGCGCCTTGATGCGGGCCCGGATGGCTTGTTCATGAGCTGGATTGGCATAGGCATGCAGCAGGGACACGGCAATGGTCTCCGCCCCCGCCGCGCGCAGAGTATCAATCGCTTGGTCAATCGACCCCACGTCCAAGGGCGTGACCACCGCGCCATCATGATCCATGCGCTCCGTGACCTCGACAATATGCCGGCGCGGTACCAGAGGTTCCGGCTTGGCCATATACAAATCGTAGGTTTCGTATCGCTTTTGGCGGCCGATGATCAGGACATCACGAAAACCCTTGGTGGTGATCAGGCCGGTCGCCGCGCCCTTGCGTTCCAGCACCGCATTGGTGGCCACGGTGGTGGCATGCAGGACGCCGTCAATGGCATCGCCGCCGATGCCGGCCCGCGCCAATAGTTGTTGAAGACCCGCCATGACGGCCACGCCGGGGTCGTCCGGGGTTGAGGGTATCTTCAGGACGTGGGTACGGCTGGCGCCCTCGCCATTTCCATCGTTGTGCAGCACGAAATCGGTGAAGGTGCCGCCAATATCGAATGCAACCCGGATCATCGCCGCGCCCATCCCATGCGGCTACGGGCCCGTCAGTTCCGCACCCGTCAGTTCCGCATGGGCCTGATCCAGGGTGCGGCTTAGACCGTCCAGCATCCGGTCGACCTCCCCCTCGGTCATGATCAAGGGCGGGGCAAAGGCCAGGCGGTCGCCGATGACGCGCAGGATCAGGCCGTTTTCCCGCCCGATCCGGTCCATGGCGGCGCCCGCGATGCCGCCTTCGAACGGCGTGCGGGTGGCCTTGTCACGCATCAGCTCCATGCCGGCCAGAATGCCGACGCCGCGCACATCGCCCACAAGGGGATGGTCCGCCAGCGCCTCCAGGCCGGCGATCATGCGGCCGCCAATCCGCCGGGCGCGGGCGG
>JAPYUH010000082.1 GCA_029936195.1 Alphaproteobacteria bacterium | reverse complement strand
GCGACCGTGGCGGGCGGGCGCATTATTGCGCTCGCGAAAGCTTGTATTTTTCGCCGTTTCTGGTTATTGGCAAGGGCGAACGAACTGGTTACATTGCTCCCACGCAGGGGATGCGAATAGTCCAGGGCGTCAAGAGGTCCATACCGTTTCGAAAACATAAGCATTCATGAAGCAAATTTGACTGCAACCCAGGGCCGGCGGCGACGTCGGTAAAGGCCAGGGGTTGCGCAATATGCGGAACTCCACAGCAGTGAAATTGATGAAACTAATGAAATTTAGCGTTTGAGATCATGTCAACAAGCACAGCAATAGAGTTAGAACCGACCGGATCGCCACGTGAAGAAGTGGAATCCGTGGTCGTGCGTTTCGCCGGCGATAGCGGCGACGGGATGCAGCTGACCGGCAGCCAGTTCACCCTGGCCACCGCCCTGGCCGGCAACGACCTGGCGACCTTCCCGGATTTCCCGGCGGAGATCCGTGCCCCCATCGGCACGACGTTTGGCGTCTCCGCCTTCCAGATCAACTTCGGCGCCCGCAAAATTGCCACCGCCGGCGATGCGCCCGACGTCCTGGTGGCCATGAACCCGGCCGCTTTGAAGGTCAATCTGGTTGATGTCAAGCTGGGCGGCACGGTGATCGTCGATACCGGCACCTTCAATGCCCGGAACCTGAAAAAGGCCGGATTTGACGCCAACCCATTGGAAGACGACAGCCTGGACGGCTTCCACCTCGTGGAAATCGATATCTCCAAACTGACCATGGAAGCCGTCAAGGCACACGAATTGTCCAACAAGGAAGCCCTGCGCTCCAAAAATATGTGGACCCTGGGCCTGATCTATTGGCTGTATGACCGGGACCGGAAGCCGACGGTGGATTGGCTGCGCGGTAAATTCGCCAAGCGCCCGGACATTGCCGAGGCGAACATATCGGCCCTGAACGCCGGCCATATTTATGGCGAATCCACGGAAATGCCCGGCGGCATGCGCGGCTATACGGTGCGCCAGGCGGAAATCACGCCGGGTCTTTATCGCACCGTGACTGGCGCGGAAGCGCTGGCCTGGGGCCTGGCGGCGGGGGCCAAGCTGGCCAACCTGCGCATGGTCCTGGCCTCGTATCCGATTACGCCTGCCTCGACCCTGCTGCATATTCTGGCCGGGATGAAGGAATTCGATATAGTCACCTTTCAGGCGGAAGATGAAATCGCCGCCGTCTGTGCCGCCATTGGCGCCTCGTTTACCGGTTCCCTGGGCGTGACATCTTCGTCGGGCCCGGGTATTGCCCTGAAAGGGGAGGCCATTGGCCTGGCCATCGGCGTGGAGTTGCCCTTGATCGTGGTCAACTCACAGCGGGCCGGTCCCTCGACGGGTCTGCCGACCAAGACCGAGCAATCGGATCTGTATCAGTCGGTTTACGGACGCAACGCCGATTCACCCCTGGTTGTCCTGGCTGCAAGTTCATCCGCGAATTGTTTTGACATCGGCATCGAGGCAGTGCGCCTGGCGACCAAATACATGACCCCGGTGATGTTGTTGAGCGATGGCTACATGGGCAACGCGTCCGAGCCTTGGCTGATCCCCGATTTTGATAGTTACGAGCCGTTCCCCGTGACATTCGCCGGGACCGATCAGGTCGGTGAAGAGGGCTATCTGCCCTATGTGCGGAATGAGGAAACCCTGGCGCGGCCATGGGCCACGCCGGGCACGCCCGGCCTGGAACATCGCATCGGCGGAATTGAGCGGGCGGACCGCACCGGCAACATTTCCTATGACGCCGACAATCATCAGCGCATGACCGACCTGCGCGCCGCCAAAATCGACGGCATTGCCAAGGACATTCCCCCGCAGGGCGTGGAACAGGGCAATGACGGCGGCAAGCTGGCCGTGGTCGGCTGGGGCTCCACCTATGGGCCGATCAGCCGCGCCGTGGGCAACATGCGCGACGAGGGTTATGACGTCAGCCACATTCATTTGCGCCATATCTGGCCGCTGCCGCAAAATCTGGGCGAACTGCTGGGCGGGTTCGAGCAGATCGTGGTGCCGGAAATGAACAACGGCCAATTGGTCACGGTGTTGCGGGCTGAATACCTGGTGCCGGCGCAGCCCTTGAACAAAGTCAACGGCCAGCCATTTAAGATTGGTGAAATTGAAGACGCCATAACATCACGTCTTGATGGACAACCTTCCGCTCAACAACCTTCCGCTCAAAGTGGAGATGCGAAATGAACGCGCCAGCCACACCTCTAAAAGCCAAGGATTTTGCCTCTGATCAGGAAATTCGCTGGTGCCCCGGTTGCGGTGACTATGCGATTCTGAAAGGGGTGCAAAAGGCCCTCGCGGATATCGGCACGCCGCCTGAGGATGTCGTTTTCATCTCCGGCATCGGCTGCTCGTCGCGCTTCCCCTATTATATGTCCACATATGGATTTCACACCATCCATGGCCGGGCACCGGCTTTTGCCACCGGGGTAAAGCTGGCCAACCCGAAACTGGATGTCTGGCTGGTGACCGGCGATGGCGACGGCCTGTCCATTGGCGGCAACCACATGCTGCACGTCCTTCGCCGGAATGTGAACATGCAGGTGATGCTGTTCAACAATGAGATTTACGGCCTGACCAAGGGGCAGTATTCACCGACCTCGCCCCAGGGTTACCGCTCGCCCTCGACGCCCATGGGATCGATCGACCGTCCACTGTCACCCTGTCTGTTTGCCCTGGGCGCCAACGCCACATTCGTGGCCCGGGCCGTGGATACCCAGCAGAAGCATATGCCGGGCGTATTGCAGCGGGCGCACGCCCATCAGGGTGCATCGTTCATCGAAATTTACACCAATTGCATCGTCTATAATGATGGCGTCTTTGCCTCGTTCGCGGAAAAGGCCACGGCCGCCGAAGGCGAATTGCTGTTGGAACACGGCGATCCGATGATCTTTGGCAAGGAAAGCGACAAGGGCATCCGCATGAAGCCCGGCGCCTTGGCATTGGAGGTTGTCCAGCTTGGCGTCGACGGTATCACCGAAGCTGATTTGTTGATCCACGACGAGACCGACCGGGTTATGGCCGGGCTGTTGGCCGCCATGCGCAACCCTGAATTCCCGGTTGCGGTGGGCGTACTCTATTGCGAACCGGCGCAGGCCTATGACGCCGCTGTGCATGAACAGGTTAATGCGGCCCATGCCGCCAATGGCGTGGCGGACATGAACGCCTTGCTGCGCGGCGGAGCAACCTGGACCGTTGGGAGTTAATCAACAATAAGGTCTTAGTAAGACGGGGGAGAGGTTGTCCATGCCCATTCGCGTGGCTATCGTGGGCTCGGGCCCAAGCGGTTTTTATACGGCGGAGGCACTTGGCAAAGCCGACGCCGACGTCGAAATAGATATGATCGAGCGTCTACCGGCGCCACACGGTTTGATCCGTTATGGCGTCGCGCCCGATCACCAGACCACCAAGAATGTTTCGCGTAATTTTGACAAGACCGCCCGGCGGGACGAATTCCGCTTTTACGGCAACGTTGATATCGGCGGCGATATCACGCTGGCTGACTTGCGGGAGATGTATGATGCCGTGGTCTTGGCCATCGGCTCTCCCGAAGACAACAAGCTGGGTATTCCCGGCGAGGACAAACAGGGTGTCATCGGTTCCGCGGCGTTTGTCGGCTGGTACAACGGCCATCCGGAATTCATCGACTTGGACCCGGACCTGAATTCCGCCAACGTCTGCGTCGTCGGCAACGGCAATGTGGCCATCGATATCGCCCGTCTGCTGGTTAAAACACGGGCGGAGCTATCCCCCTCTGACATCACCAACATGTCTCTCGATGCCCTACAGAATTCCGCCGTAACGGATGTCTACATGCTGGGCCGACGCGGTCCGGTGGAAGCCAAGTTCACAAATGTGGAATTGCGCGAGATGGGCAAGCTGGAAAATTGCGTGCCGCAGATCGACGGCACGGTCATTCCCGATGCCGTTCCCGAAGAAGATGATATGTCCGACCGGGACCGCCGTCTGCGGGAACGCAACCTGGCCACCTTGCGGGAATTCGTGCCCCGGCAGGGCGATGAGCTGGAAAAGCGGGTGCATTTTCAGTTCTATGCCGCACCCCGGGAGATTCTGGGCGGCGACAAGGTCGAGGGCGTCCGTCTGGAACGCACCGAAGTGGTTGACGGACGGGCCGTGGGCACCAGTGAATTCTTCGAAATTGAAACTAGTTTGGTGCTCCCCGCCGTTGGCTACCGCTCTTCCGGCCTGGAAGGTCTGCCCTTCAACGATGACTGGGGGGTCGCGATCAGTGACGAAGGACGCGCCGGAGACGGGCTGTACGTGGTCGGCTGGATCAAGCGCGGGCCCACCGGCGTCATCGGCACCAACCGGCCCGATGGCCAGGAAGCGGCGAAACAGATTTTGGAAGATATCCCGGTCGGTTCTAAGCCGGGGCGTACGGCGCTGGAGGCGGCCTTGGCGGCCAAGGGCACGCGCATCGTCAACTATGACGACTGGCAGGTCCTCGACGCCCACGAAAAAGCCAACGCCCGGGACGGCGCTCCACGGGAAAAGGAAATCACCGTTGCCGCCATGCTTGAGGTTCTGGACGGAGCCTAGGCCAAAGAGTAGGCTTGGACCATGGCAAGCTATCTGCGACCCACCGAACTATCGCACGCACTTTCGGCCCTGGCTGACGGCAACCTGACGGTGATTGCAGGGGCGACGGATTATTATCCGGCCCAGGTTGGCCGCCATGATCCGCATGATATCTTGGATATCAGCGCCATCGAGGCGCTTTCGAAAATTACCCATGACGATGACCATTGGCGGATCGGCGCCATGGCCACCTGGCGCGACGTGATCGAGGCGGACCTGCCGGCCTGTTTCGATGGCCTGAAGGCGGCCGCCGTTCAGGTTGGCGGCGCGCAAATCCAAAATACCGCCACTGTTGCCGGCAACCTCTGCAATGCCTCACCGGCCGCCGACGCAGTGCCGCCACTGCTGAGCCTGGATGCCCGCGTCGTCCTGGAAGCTAAATCCGGCGTCCGCGAACGCCCCCTTGGTGAATTTATTCAAGGTAACCGGCGCACGGCGTTGGAGACCGGGCAATTATTGACGGCGATCAAGGTGCCAAGGGCGCTGGAGGGCGGGCGGTCGGGCTTTATCAAACTGGGCGCGCGCAGCTATCTGGTCATCTCCATCGTCATGGTGGCGGGGTTGGTGGTGTTGGATGAAAGCGGCTTGGTGCGGCAAATCAATCTATCCATCGGCGCCTGTTCGGAAGTGGCCCAGCGCTTGCCTGCGCTGGAAGCTGATTTGCTGGGCAAGCCGCTGGACCAACAATTGTCGGCGGGCATTGTGGCGCCGCGGCATTTTGCCCAACTGAGACCCTTGGACGACCATCGCGGCACGGCGGCCTATCGTCTGGATGCCTGCGAGACCCTGACCAAAAGATTACTGGCGGAACTGGCGGCGTGAGCGACGATCGGGTGGAAATGAGCTTCCATCTCAACGGCGCCCGCCGGGAGGCACGCTTGCGGCCCATGGCCCGTCTGTCGGAAACCCTGCGGGACGAATTCGGCTATACCAGCGTTAAGGTTGGCTGCGATGCTGGCGATTGCGGTGCCTGCACGGTTTTGCTGGACGGCCGCCAGGTGTGCGCCTGTCTGGTGCCGACGGCCCGCATGGACGGCGCCATGGTGGTCAGCGCCGATGGCCTGGCGGCCAACGGTTTCCTCAGCCGGGTGCAAGAGGCCTTTTTGCGCCATGGCGCGGTGCAGTGCGGCGCCTGCATCCCCGGCATGCTTTCGGCGGCGACCGAAATCGCCGCCGCCCACGCACATCCGACCCGCCAGCAGGTGCGCGATGGACTGGGTGGTGTCCTGTGCCGCTGCACCGGCTATCAGAATATCGTCGATGCGGTGATGGATGCGGGCCGCGACCCCGATCCATGGGAGACACCCATCGGCGGGGCCGTGGGGGCCAGACTACCGCGCACCGATGGTGTCGCCAAGGTTGACGGTAGCGCAATTTTCGGCGCCGACGGTATCCCCGGCGATGCCTTGTGGCTGCGCGCCGTGCGTTCGCCCCATATGGCGGCAAAAATCTCGATTGGTGATCTCGCGCCGCTGCATGAGCGTCACCCCGGCCTGGTCAAGGTGCTGACGGCGGCGGATATTCCGGGCAACAAATGTTACGGCATCTATCCCGATTTGAAAGACCAACCGGTCTTCGCCTTGGATCAGGTACGCTTTCGCGGCGAGGCTGTGCTGGCGCTGGTGGGCGAGCGGGCGGCCCTGGATGCCATCCCGGATGATGAAGTTCCCATTACCTATGCGGTTTTGGCGCCCATTGTCGGCCTGGATGCCGCGTTGGAGACCGGCGCCCGACAAATTCATGAGGACAAACCCGATAATATTCTGATCGCGGCGGCCTTGCGCCGGGGAGAGGGCGATCCGTCAAATTGTGCCCATGCAGCCTCCGGCGATTGGCGGACGTCTTATGTGGAGCATGCCTATATCGAGCCTGAAGCCGGTTATGCCCAACGCCGGGGCGATCGCCTGGAAATCCATGTCACGACGCAAACGCCCTATATGGATCGTGACGAAGTGGCATTGATCATGGACCTGGCATCGGAATACGTACACATCGTGCCCACGGTCTGCGGCGGCGGTTTCGGGGGCAAGCTGGATCAGTCCGTACAGCCCATGCTGGCCCTGGCGGCCTGGCTGCTGGACCGGCCCGTGGCCTGCGTCTTTCATCGCCCCGAGAGCATGATGGTGACCACCAAACGCCATCCCGCCCGCATTTCGGCGCGCTTCGGCTGCGACGTCGACGGCCGCCTGTGCGCTGCCGTGATGACGGCGGATTTCGATACCGGCGCCTATGCCTCCTGGGGCCCCACGGTGGCGGGGCGCGTGCCCGTTCATGGCGGCGGACCTTATTATTGGCCGAATGTCGCCATCGATGCCCGGGCGATATTTTCCAACGGGCCGTCGTGCGGCGCCTTTCGCGGCTTCGGCGTACCCCAGGTGGCCCTGGCCCATGAAGCCCTGATGGATGATCTGGCCGCCAGGGTTGGCATGGACGCCCTTGAATTTCGCCACCTGAACGCCCTCCGCGCCGGCAATCGCACCGCAACCGGACAATTGCTGGCGGCCAGCGCGGGCTTGGATCAATGTCTGGATGCCTTGCGTCCCCATTGGCAAGCGGCACAAAATCAAGTCCGCCGGCACAATGCTGGCGGCCCGATCCGCCGCCTGGGCGTGGGTCTGGGGTGCATGTGGTACGGCTGCGGCAATACGGGCCTATCCAATCCGTCGCAAATCCGCGTCACGCTGTCGGCGGCGGGCCGGGTCACCCTGTACAATGGCGCGGTGGATATCGGCCAGGGCAGCTATACCATCATGCGGCAGATCTGTGCCGATGCCCTGGGTATCGGCGTCGATCAAATCGAACAGGTGACGGGGGATACGGACCTGACGCCCGACGCGGGCAAAACCTCGGCCTCGCGGCAGACTTATGTCACCGGGCGGGCGACCGAGCTGGCGGGCCTGGACCTGCGCCGGCAAATCCTGCGTTTGGCGAACGCCGAGGAAAACGCCGCCATCACCCTCACCGCCGGCACCCTTGTGGTGGGCGAGACCGAAGTCACCCTGTCCCGCCTGGAAGCCGATGGGAATGGCGCCGTCCTGGTTGGCAACGGCGTCTTTGATCCACCGGCAACGGCGTTGGACGCCAACGGCCAGGGTGAACCTTACGGAACCTATGCCTTTGCCGCGCAAATGGCTCTGGTCGAGGTCGACATGGAACTGGGCACCACGAAAGTGATCAAAATCATTGCCGCTCACGACGTGGGCAAGGCAATCAATCCAACCCTGGTGGAGGGGCAGATCCACGGCGGCATCGCCCAGGGATTGGGCCTTGCCCTGATGGAGGAATACTTGCCGGGCAAGACTGATAACCTGCATGATTATCTAATCCCCACCGTGGGCGATATGCCCGAGATCGAGGTGATCTTGGTGGAAGATCCCGACCCCAACGGCCCCCAAGGCGCCAAGGGCGTGGGAGAGCCGGGTCTGGTACCCACGGCGCCGGCCATTCTGGCGGCGATCAAATCAGCCACCGGTGTCGGCATGCATAGGGTGCCGGCCACGCCGGACCGCCTGCGGGCCGGAATTCTTGCGCGGGAGGCCGCACAATGAACGAGGTGGCGACCGATGGGACGAGCGATCTGGTGCGTTGCGATGCTTGCCCCGTGCTTTGCCGCATCCGCGAGGGCCGGGCCGGGGCCTGCGACCGCTATGCCAACCGGGGAGGCGAATTGGTCCGTCTCGACCCGTTGTTAATAGCGCAGAGAACATTGGATCAGGATGGCGCCATGGTGCCTTTCCTTGGTAACGACGATGCGTGGGACGGCAGCCTGGTGGCGGGCGCGGAAAGCTTCGTGACCGGCGTCGGCGCCACAACGACGTATCCCGATTACAAACCGGCGCCCTTCATCGTTGCCTCCAAGCCCGGCGGGGTTGACATGATCACCGTGGTTTCCGAAGGCATTTTCAGCTACTGCGGCATTAAGGTGAAGATCGATACCGACCGCTTCCTGGGCGAGGAGCAGCAGGCGGTACGCTGCCTTGGCGAACAGGTCGGCCATGTCAGCACGGCGGAATACGGCAGCCAGATGCTGGCCCTGGGCGGCGTTCGGCATCTGACGGGGGGCAGCAAGAAAGAAGGCACCGTGACCTGCCAAATGATGCTCGATCTGTGCCAGGGCGGGGCGGTGGAACTGTCGGTGGAAAACGGCGCCAAGGTGGTTGTGCAGGCCGGCCAGCCGCCCATCGTCGATGACGAACAGGAGTTTCGCATGCGGGTCGGTTGCGGCTCCGCAACCATCGGCATGTTCGCTCCCCAATGGCACGGCCTGGCCGACGAAGTGATCGTGGTGGATGATCATATCACCGGTGTCTTGAGTGAACATCAGGCCGGCAAGTTTCTCGACATGCCCACGGCCGGTCTGCGGGTGCGCGGGCGGCGGTCGACCCCGGGGCGGTATTTTCAAGTGGCCGGGCATGGCGATGGCTGGGGCGGCACGGATATTCATGATCCCCTGAGCATTATTGACCGGGTTGAAAAAAAGAACGCCTGGCCGGGCCTGCGCCTGTTGATGGTCAGCACCACGGGCGAGGACGCCGCCTATTTTGTCCTCGATCAAGACCTGAAACCACAACCCGCGGCCATGCCGCCCGCATTGCAAATCGTCGTGGACCGCATTGCCGAGAATTGCGAGCCGGCGCTCTGCAGCGTGTTGTTCATGGCGGGGGCGGGTGGCTCGTTGCGGGCCGGTGTGACGGAAAACCCCGTGCGCCTGACCCGCTCCGTGCGCGAAAATATCACCACGGTCAGCTGCGGCGGCGCCCCGGTCTTCATCTGGCCGGGCGGCGGTATTACCCTGATGGTGGACGTCACCCGCATGCCCGCGGGCTCTTTCGGGTATGTGCCAACCCCGGCTCTGGTGGCGCCGATTGAGTTCACTTTGCCGCTAAACGACTACCGCGAAATGGGCGGCCATATGGACGCGGTGCGCCAGCTGGACGATGTTCTGGCCACGGGCGCTGCCAAAAGCGTGCCCTGGCGGGGCGAAAATCCCTGGCCCCTGATGCCACTGAAGCCTGGCGGGGCCGCGTGAGCGGCCCCCGCAACAAACGAGGCGCCGATGGCCGGCTGTATCTGCAACATGGTCCCATTGAACTGATCATTGAAATGTTCGGGGACCGGGACGAAGTTGAACAGGCCCAGGCCCAGGCCGTTGCCGCGTTCGACGGCCTATTGGATGGTTTGGTCGCGGAACTGCCCTTACTGCGCCGGCCCCTGGGCGTGGCTTATCCCATGTTGCGGGGCACCATTGCCCAGGCCATGGTGCGGGCCGCATGGCCCCACCGCGATGAATTTATCACCCCCATGGCCGCCGTCGCGGGCGCCGTCGCCGACCATATGCTGGCTGCCGCCATCAAGGGGCGATGCCTGGAAAAGGGCTATGTCAACAATGGCGGCGATATCGCCCTGTATTTATCCCCCGGCGCCAGCCTGGATGCGGGCGTGGTCACCGACCTTGCGGCTGTTGGATTTGGGGGTGGATTGTCGGGGCATGTATCCTTGCATCATGACCTCGCCGTACGCGGCATTGCCACGTCCGGTTGGCGGGGACGCAGCCATTCACGCGGCATCGCCGATGCGGTCACGGTGCTGGCGGGATGTGCGGCCCAGGCGGACGCCGCCGCCACCATGATCGCCAATCGGGTCGATATCAATCATCGGGGGATCGAACGGGTGCCCGCCAACAGTCTTGATCCCGACAGCGATCTGGGCGAACTGCCGGTCACCGTCGCGGTCAATGCGGCGGACCTTGGGGAAGAGGCGCGCCGGGCCGCGCTGCTGGCCGGTGTTGATCGGGCGCGCGGGCTGGTGGCGCAAGGTGTTATCGTGGGCGCCTTGTTGGCCTTGGGAGATCAGGCCGCTAGCGTGGGACAACTAGGCGGGGCTGCCCTGCTGCATGAGGGACAAAGGCCGTGAGCAAGGTTATAGGTTGCGATGTGGGGGGGACCTTCACGGATCTGATTTTGTTGGACGAGGCCGCCGGCCGGGTCTCCATCGCCAAAGTACCCACGACGCCGGATAATCAGGCCCTGGGCGTCATGTCCGCGATCGCACAATCCGGCGCCGATTGCGCGGAATTGTCCTTGCTGATCCACGGTACGACCACCACGACCAATGCCTTGTTGGAAAGGAAATTCGCCCGCTGCGGCCTGATCACCACCAAGGGCTTTCGTGATGTATTGGAATTGGGGCGGCGGACCAGACCAAACCCTTATGGCTTGATCGGCGGTTTCGAACCCCTGATCAGCCGTGAACTCCGTTTGGAGGTGGATGAGCGCATGGACGCCGAGGGCCACGTGGTCACCGCCCTGGACGAGGAGGGCGTGCGTGATGCCGCTCGATATCTGGCCGAACAGGGCTGTGAAAGCCTGGTCATCCATTTCCTCCATTCCTACGCCAATGACAGTCACGAGGTGCGTGCCGCCGAGATCGCGGCCACCGTCTGGCCCAACCAACACATCACCCATGGCAGCGCCATCCTGGCGGAATTCCGGGAGTACGAACGGGGCGTGGCGGCCGCCGTGAACGCCGCCGTCCAGCCGGTCATGGCCCGCTATCTGGCCCATCTGCGGGACGAATTGACCGCCGCCGGTTATGACCGTGACCTGCTTGTCATGCAGGGCAACGGCGGCACCGTGTCCTCGGCCATCGTGGCGGAAAGCGCCATCAACACGGTGATGTCGGGGCCCGCCTCGGGCGTCATGGCGGCGGCCTATACCGGCGCGCGCAGCGGCTTTGAAAATATCATTACATACGACATGGGCGGCACTTCGTCCGACGTGGGTCTGATCCGGGGCGGCATTCCCGCCACCTCGTCGGAACTGCAACTTGAATACGGCATGCCGATCCATGTGCCCATGGTGGATGTGCACACCATCGGGGCGGGGGGCGGCTCCATCGCCTTCGTCAACGATGCCGGCATGCTGCAGGTTGGGGCCCGTTCCGCGGGCGCCGAACCAGGCCCCATATGCTATGGCCGCGGCGGGATTGAGCCAACCATCACCGATGCCAATTTTGTCCTTGGCCGCCTGAACCCCGATGCATTGTTGTCGGTGGACAATCCGGTTGCGATGGAGCATGTGCGCCAATGCCTGGTTGAAAGCGTCGGCGGAGCGCTAAATTTGGACGCGGAGGCCACGGCCGCGGCCATTCTGCGGATTGGCAACGACCGCATGGCCGGCGCCGTCCGCATGGTCAGTTTGGCCCGTGGTCATGACCCACGGGATTTCGCCTTGTTTGCCTTCGGCGGCGCGGGGCCGCTGCATGCCACGGCCCTGGCCGCCGAACTGGCCATTCCCACCGTTTTGATCCCGGCCCGGCCCGGCATTACCAACGCCATCGGCTGCGTCGTTGCCGACGTGCGCCATGATTACGTCAACACCGTCAATCAACCCCTGGCGGAGGTGGACATGAATATGGTCCACGACATCATGGCCCGGCAGATCACCGAGGGCCGAGCCATCATACAAGGAGAGGGCGTGTCGGTGGAGGCGGAAATTCTGGTGCATGCGGCCGAGATGCAATACCAGGGGCAAAGCCATATGCTGCGCATCCCGCTGGAAGGCGCCACGATCACGCGGGCGGACATCCAGGCGGCATTTGAAGAGGCCTACTTCAATCGTTTCTCCTTGCGCCTGCCTGAGTTCGGCGCCGTCCTGGTCACCTTGCACACGGCGGTCATTGGCCGGCGGGGGGAGGTGGCCCTGGCTGCCCTGATGGACCCCCGGCTACGGGCGGATGATATCGCTTGCGCGGCGCGGAGCCGCCGCCGGGTCTGGTTTCCGGGCGGCTGGGCCGATACGCCGATCATGTCGCGGGATGCTCTGCCCCTTGGCGCCCGGTTCAGCGGACCGGCCATACTGGAGCAACTGGACACCACCATCGTGGTTGAGCCCGACATGGAGGTTGAAGTCGATGCCGCCGGCAATCTTCTCATCCACGTGCCGCCGGCCTTTCGGGGATAGGATCAATGACAACCTCCAACAAAGCCAAATTGGATCATGTCACCCTGGCGGTGCTGCAGAACGGCCTGAACCAGGTCTGCAACGAAATGGACCTGGCCTTCCAGAGGGCCGCCTTCAGCCCCGTCATTGCCGAGGCCATGGACCGCTCCGACGGCATTTATCATCGGGACGACGGCGCCTTGATCGCGCAGGGCGAGTTGGGCCTGCCGATCTTTGTCGGCACCATGCAGTTTTCCACCCGCACGGTGATCGCCCAGGCCAAGGATCTGCACCCTGGTGATATTTATATCGTCAACGACCCTTATCTGGGCGGTACCCATCTGATGGACGTGCGCATGGCCATGCCGTTCTATTACCGAGGCGAGATTTTCTGCTGGCTGTCCAACACCGGTCATTGGCGGGATACGGGCGGCGCCGTGCCGGGCGGGTTTTCGGCCACGGCGACGGAGGTTGAACAGGAAGGCCTGCGCCTGCCCCCCGTGAAATTATACAAGGCAGGCGTTCTGGACGAAGAAATCCAGGCCATCATCCTCTCCAACATCCGCGTCGCCTCGGAGACCGTGGGCGATATCATGGCCCAGGCGGCCGCCCTACGGGTCGGGGAGCTGCGCCTGACCGCCCTGTTGGACCGCTACGGTGAGGATGTGGTGGAAGCCGCCATCGATGAAATGCGGACACGGGCGGCCCGGCAAATGCGCGCCGCCATCGCCCATATCCCGGACGGCGTTTACAACGGCATTTCCTGGGTGGATTCCGATGGCGTCGTGGACGAACCGTTGAAGATTGACCTGAGTATCGAAAAGCGCGACGGCGATCTGTATTTCGATTTGTCCAAGTCCTCGCCGCCCTGCAAGGGACCGATGAATTCCGTCATCGCCACCACGCGGTCATCCGTTTATCTGGCCATGAAACATATATTTCCCGAAGTGCCCATCAACGCCGGCACCTTCGAACCCTTGCACATCACCGACCCGGTGGACACCTTCCTTTATGCCGAATATCCGCGACCGGTCTCCGGCTGCGCGGCGGAGGTCAGCCAGCGCATAGCGGAAGCGGTGTTCGCCGCCCTGGTCACCGCCTTGCCCGACCGCCTGTTCGCGGCACCGGCGGGGACGTCGGGAAATTTCGCCCTGGGCGGCATCGACCAGCGCAACGACAAACCTTACGTGATGTACCTGTTCACGGGCGGCGGCTATGGCGGCAGCCAGGCCATGGATGGCCTCACCAACGGTTGTTCCACCATCGGTATCTCCACCATGCAGCCCATTGAAGTGCTGGAACAGCGCTATCCCATATTGTTCAAGGAGTTCGCCTTGCGCGAGGGTTCGGGGGGCGCGGGCCAGTACAGGGGCGGCTTCGGCGTCAGTTACACTATTCAGTTGCGCCAGGGCTGGGGCCGGGCATCGTTCGTCATGGATCATGGCCGTTACGGACCGCAAGGGGTGCTGGGCGGAGAAGACGGCGCCGTCAATGTGGTCCGGGTTGACCGCGACGGCGAGCGTTACACCCCGCCCCATTTGTCCAAGGACCAGGGGATCGAGGTGGGGGAGGGCGATCTTATCCACGTCTCCACGCCGGGGGGCGGGGGTTACGGGGATGCCGGCCGGCGCGACCCCGCCCTGATCGCGCGTGATCTGCGTCTTGGCTACTACACGGAGGCCCAAGCCGTCGCGCTTTGGCATTACCATGGGGCATCGTCTACGACGAAGTTTTGAGAGATAACCCCCCGTTAACCATTTTCCGGCACTCTCCGTTGGCATATTGAGCGGAGGGCACTTATGTCCGATTATGATTTTGGACTGTTTTCCTGTCTTGTGGTTGAAGACAGTTCCTACCTGCGTACCCTGATGTCCTCCTCGTTGCGGGCCCTTGGCGTCGGCAATGTGAAAACCGTGGATGACGGCAGCCAGGGTATCGAGTTCCTGCAACTGGTGCAGTCCGATCCCATGAAGGCGGGCATGCAAAACGTGGATATTGTCTTCTCCAACTGGCAGATGAGCCTGGTGGACGGCATGATGCTGTTGCGCTGGGTACGGCGGCACAAGGAGAGCCCAAACCGCTTTATCCCCTTTGTTATGGTCACCGGCTATCCCGACCGCGAAAAGGTGCGTGAGGCCCGCTCTATGGGCGCGACGGAAATGTTGGCCAAGCCATTTTCGGTGGTCAACCTAGTGCAGCGGTTATTGCAGGTGGTCAACCGGCCGCGCAAGTTTGTTCATACCGCGAAATATTTCGGTCCCGACCGCCGGCGCAAGGCGCGTGAAGTCCCGCCCGACAAGGACCGCCGCAAGATTGATGAACAAAATGTAGAGGTGGTCCATGTCTAGCCCCGCGGCACAGAGTAAATCCCAGGGCAAGGCCGAGAAAGTACCCGGCGTCCGTTTCTACATCATCCGCAATGCCCTCAAGGAGAAAGCCTCGGGCGGTGCCGCGGGCCCCGGTGACAAGGGCGGCATTCCCATCGAGGCGATCCAGGCGGCGGAGGCCGAATTCCACAAGATGGCCGAGGATTATCCCGATTGGGTGGAAAGCCTGATTGAGGAATTACTGGAAAACTACCGCCGTTGCGTCGATACGCCCGAAATTCGCCATGAGAAAATCGCCGTCATTCACGACATCGCCCATGACATGAAGGGCCAGGGTAGCACCTTTGGCTATCCCCTGATTACCAACTTCGGTGACAGCCTTTTCAAATGCACCCACAAGTCGGAAAATTGCAGCGACAATCTCGTGGAACTGATCAAGGCCCACGTCGATGGCATGAAGGCTGTCATTTCGGGCCGGGTTGCTGGCGACGGGGGTGAAATTGGCCGGGAATTCATGGCGTCCCTGGATAAAGCCGTGGAGAAATACGCCGCCGAGGGCGACGAATAAGCCGGCCCGATGGCGCGGCGGGCAGCC
>JAPYUH010000081.1 GCA_029936195.1 Alphaproteobacteria bacterium | reverse complement strand
CGCCGGGCCGGCGGGTTTATTCCTCGGTCAAGCAGCTGCCGCGCGTGGCCAACGGCCTTGGCATTTCAATTTTGACAACGCCCCAGGGTGTGCTGTCCGACGCCGAGGCGCGGGAAGCCAACGTGGGCGGCGAAGTCATCTGTCAGGTATTTTAGTTAGGTGATTTGAAGGGAATTTTTGATGTCCCGTATTGGAAACAAACCGGTGGTGGTGCCTGACGGCGTCACCATAACCCTGGCCGCTCAAGCGTTGACGGCCAAGGGTAAGTTGGGTGAATTGTCCATGACCGTGGTCGATCAGGTTGAGATGTCGCACGAAGACAACCAGATCATCGTCACGGCCAAGGATCAGAGCAAGGTGGCGCGATCCATGTGGGGCCTGCAGCGCAGTCTGGCGCAGAATTTGGTGACCGGTGTCTCGGAAGGGTTCACCAAGGAGCTAGAAATTCAAGGCGTCGGCTATCGCGCCGCGCTTCAGGGTAAAATTCTGAAGCTGCAGCTGGGCCATAGCCACGATATCGATTTCCAGATACCAGATGGTATTGAAATCGAATGCGAGCGCCCCACGGCCATCAAGGTCAAGGGCATCGACAAGCAAAAGGTTGGCCAGGTTGCCGCCGTGATCCGCTCCTACCGGCCGCCCGAGCCATACAAGGGCAAGGGCGTGCGCTACGTGGGCGAATATATCTTCCGCAAGGAAGGCAAGAAGAAGTAGGCGAAGATGGCAAATTCAAGAGAACTATTCAAACGCCGCCAGCGGCGCAATCGAACTGCCCTGGCAAAGCGGAATTCGGGCCGGCCGCGGCTTTCGGTCTTTCGGTCCTCGCAGCATATTTATGCCCAGCTAATTGACGATGCCGCCGGAACAACCCTGGCGGCCGCGTCCAGCTTGGAAAAAGACCTGCGTGGTTCCCTAAAGACCGGCGCGGACAAGGAAGCCGCCGCCAAGGTGGGCACCTTGATTGCCGAGCGGGCAAAAAGTGCCGGTGTGGACATCGTGGTGTTTGATCGGGGCGGTTACAGATTTCACGGACGGGTGAAGGCGCTGGCGGAAGCCGCGCGTGAAGCCGGCCTAAGCTTTTAGAAAGGCAGGGTCGCAATGGCACGTAATAATTTCGGGGATCGGGACGATTCTGAATTTGTCGACAAATTGGTCCATATCAACCGGGTCGCCAAGGTCGTTAAGGGTGGCCGCCGGTTCGGTTTTGCCGCCCTGGTCGTGGTTGGCGATCAAAAGGGCCGGGTGGGTTTTGGGCACGGCAAGGCCCGCGAGGTGCCCGAGGCCATTCGCAAGGCGACGGAAACCGCCAAGAAAGGCATGATCCGCGTGCCGCTGCGCGAGGGCCGGACCCTGCACCATGATATTCACGGCCGACACGGTGCCGGCAAGGTTTTGCTGCGTGCGGCACCGCCCGGCACCGGCATCATCGCCGGCGGCCCAATGCGCGCTGTTTTTGAATGCGTTGGCGTGCAGGACGTGGTGACCAAGTCGCAAGGTTCGTCGAACCCATACAATATGGTGCGGGCCACGTTCGAAGCCCTGAAAAACCAGGTTTCTCCACGTACCGTGGCGGCCAAGCGGGGCAAAAAAGTAGCCGATATCATTGGTCGCCGCAGTCGTGGCCGTGCCGTCGACGCAGAGGCGGTGGAGCAGGAAACGGAAACCGCTGACGCATAGTTGTCAAAGAGATAGCTGTCAAAAGCAAGAACGATACCTATATGTGGCCAAAGGATATGGCCAAAATGGGCCGCAATTAGGGCCAATTTGGAAAACGAACCATGGCGAAAGCAAAAAAAACACTGACCGTAACCCAGATCGGTTCGCCGATCGGGCGGCCGAAATGGCAACGGGCGACTTTGGTCGGCCTCGGCCTGAACAAGATGCACAAATCCCGCGAGTTGGAGGATACCCCTTCCGTGCGCGGCATGATCGACCGGGTCCATCACCTGGTCCGCGTCGAATCTGAAGAAGAGGCGTAAGTCATGAAACTGAACGAATTACGCGACAATCCCGGCGCCCGGCACAAATCCAAGCGCTTGGGCCGCGGCCCAGGTTCCGGCAAGGGTAAAACCGCTGGGCGCGGCAACAAGGGACAGAAGTCACGTTCCGGCGTGGCCATCAAGGGTTTCGAAGGCGGCCAGATGCCGCTCTACCGTCGTTTGCCCAAACGCGGCTTCAACAATATATTCGCCAAGCATTATCAAGTGGTCAACCTGGGCCGGCTGCAGACCGCCATTGACGCGGGCAAGCTGGATGGGGCCAAGGCCATTGGTATCGAGGAATTGGTGGCTTCGGGCGTGGTGCGCAAGGCGCGCGATGGCGTGCGCCTGCTGGCCAAGGGCAAATTGAAGGCCAAGGTGGAGATTACCGTTGCCGGCGCCTCGGCCGCCGCAATCGCGGCCGTGGAAGCGGCGGGCGGCAAGGTAACCGTGACCGTGGCCAAAGAGGTTGCGGCCGACAAAGCGTCGGCCGATGGCGGGGCCGAAACTTAGCGGCGATTAAGTTGAACCGGCGGGATTGCAGTTGGATGCAGCGCCGCCATAGGGACGAACAACATGGCATCAGCGGCTGAACAACTGGCGGCTAACATAAACTTCGGCGCCTTTTCCAAGGCGACGGAGTTGAAGAAACGCCTGTGGTTCACCCTGGGCGCCTTGATCGTCTATCGTATCGGCACCTATATCCCCATTCCCGGCATCGACCCCGCCGCATTGGCGGATATTTTCGAACAGCAACGGGGCGGCATCCTCGGCATGTTCGATGTGTTTTCGGGCGGCGCACTGGGGCGCATGACCATCTTCGCCCTGAACATCATGCCCTATATCTCGGCCTCCATCATCATTCAACTGCTGACCACCGTGTCACCTCATTTGGAACAGTTGAAGAAAGAGGGCGAGCAGGGCCGGAAAAAGATCAATCAATATACCCGCTACGGCACCGTGGTCCTGACCGCGCTGCAAGCCTATGGCATTGCCGCCGGACTGGAAGGCATGACGGCCTCGGGCGGCCAGGGCGTGGTTCTGGCGGGGGGTATGTTCTTCAAGGCCAGCACGGTCATCACCTTGGTCGGCGGCACGATTTTTCTCATGTGGCTGGGTGAGCAGATCACCGCGCGTGGTGTTGGCAATGGTATTTCCCTCATCATCTTTGCTGGCATCGTGGCGCAATTGCCATCCGCCATCGCCTCTACCCTGGAATTGGGCCGGACCGGCGCCTTGAACACCCTGTTTATCCTGTTTCTGATCGTCTTGGTTATCGGCACCATTACCTTCATCGTCTTTATCGAACGGGCCCAGCGGCGCATCGTGGTGCAATATCCCAAACGCCAGGTCGGCCAAAAGATGTTCGGCGGCGAAAGCACCCACATGCCGTTGAAGCTGAACACCGCCGGCGTCATCCCGCCGATCTTTGCCTCGTCCCTGTTGCTCCTGCCCGTCACCGTCGCCTCCTTCTCCGCCCAGGGCGGACCGGAATGGCTGACCACGGTGACCTCTCTGTTGGGGCGCGGGCAGCCGTTGTACATGGCGATGTATATTGGCGGCATTGTCTTCTTCTGCTTCTTCTATACGGCCATTGTCTTCAATCCGGCCGATACGGCGGATAACCTGAAGAAATACGGCGGTTTCATTCCCGGCATCCGGCCCGGCAAGCGCACGGCGGAATATCTCGATTATGTGCTGACCCGTCTGACCGTGGTCGGCGCGGGCTATCTGGCCCTGGTTTGCCTGCTGCCCGAGATCTTGATGTCGCAATATGCGGTGCCGTTCTATTTCGGCGGCACCTCGTTGCTGATCGTGGTCAGCGTGACCATGGATACGGTCAGCCAGATCCAATCCCACCTGCTGGCCCATCAATACGAGGGCCTGATCAAGAAATCCAAATTGCGTGGCCGAAACCGATGAGGATTTGGCGATGAGATTTATTCTTCTCGGGGCCCCCGGTGCGGGCAAGGGTACCCAGGCCCAGCGTCTTGTTGATGCCCATGACATCGTGCAACTATCCACCGGCGAAATGCTGCGGGCGGCGGTGGCGGCGGGGACGGACATTGGCAAACGTGCCAAGGCGGTGATGGAAGCGGGCGATCTGGTCTCGGACGATATCCTGATTGGCATGATTTCCGACCGGGTGACCGAGGCTGATTGCGGAAACGGCTTCATTCTGGACGGTTTCCCCCGCACCCTGGCCCAGGCCGAGGCGCTGGAGGTTATGCTGGCGCAGAAGTCCCTGAAGCTGGATGCGGTTATCGAAATGAAGGTGGATGACGCCTTGCTGATCGGCCGTATCACGGGCCGGTATACCTGTGCCAATTGCGGTGCCGGCTATCACGACGAGAATTTGAAGCCGAAAGTGGCGGGCATCTGCGATAATTGCGGTCGCACGGAGTTCAGCCACCGCTCGGACGACAACGCCGAGGCGGTGACGACACGGCTGGCGGCCTATCATGAACAGACAGCGCCCTTGCTACCCTTTTATCGGGACAAGGGCAGTTTGAAGACGGTTGACGGGATGGCCGATATCGATGAAGTGACCCGGCAATTGAATGACGTTCTGGCGCTGGGTTAAGGCATTGACTTGGCGGCAAAAAAGCATTAGATCGCGGTGTTCCACATGCATTGTGAACGCCGCTTTTGTGGTGGCTCCCGTGGCCGGGCTGGGCGACCAGACTGGACGAGTTGAGCAATTTTAGACGGCCCAATACGGGATCGAGACGAGGAGAAACTGGGTGGCGCGCATAGCTGGCATTAATATTCCAACCAACAAACGGGTTGAAATCTCGCTGACATATATCCATGGCATTGGCAGGACCAAGGCTACGGAAATCTGTGAAAAGGTTGGCCTCCCCCGGGAACGCCGGGTGGCCGAGCTGACCGATCAGGAGGTCATTCGAATTCGCGAGGTGATCGACCAAGACCATATGGTCGAGGGCGATTTGCGCCGCGAGGTGGCCATGAATATCAAGCGTCTGATGGATCTGGGCTGTTATCGCGGCATCCGTCACCGCAAGGGCCTGCCCCTTCGCGGTCAACGCACCCATACCAACGCGCGTACGCGCAAAGGCCCGGCACGGCCCATCGCCGGCAAAAAGAAGGCGTAGGCAGCAATGGCAAAAGATCGTACACGCGTCCGCCGTCGCGAGAAGAAAAATATTATCTCGGGCGTGGCGCATGTCAATGCGACATTCAACAACACCATGATTTCCATTTCGGACGTGCAGGGCAATGTCATTGCCTGGTCGTCCGCCGGCGCGCAGGGGTTCAAGGGCTCCCGCAAATCGACGCCGTATGCGGCTCAGATGGCGGCGGAAGATGCCGGCCAAAAGGCGCAGGAACATGGCATGAAATCCCTTGAAGTGTTTGTAAAAGGTCCTGGTTCGGGGCGGGAATCCGCGCTCAGGGCCCTGCAGGCGGTGGGATTCACCATTACTTTCATCAAGGACGTAACGCCGATACCGCACAACGGTTGTCGGCCACCCAAACGGCGGCGGGTCTGACCCAGCCGGCCGGGACCACATTGGCACCGGCTGGATGGAGACTTTTGAATACCGGGATTATTCCGGTGCGGCGGTTGGCGAGCGCGAGGATACGACGTGATCCAGAAGAACTGGCAAGAACTAATTAAACCCAACAAGTTGAGCATTGATTCGGATGTTGATCCGGATCGCAAGGCAACGTTGGTGGCGGAACCGCTTGAACGCGGCTTTGGTCTGACCCTGGGCAATGCGCTGCGGCGTATCCTTTTGTCATCCCTGCATGGGGCGGCGGTAACGTCCCTGCAGATCGACGGGGTTTTGCACGAATTCTCCTCCATTCCCGGTGTGCGCGAGGATGTGACGGACATTGTCCTGAACATCAAGGCCCTGGCCGTGCGTCTGCACAGTGAAGGTCCGCGGCGGATGACCCTGAAGGCGGAAGGTCCCGGCCCCGTGACGGCATCGGCCTTGGACATGGGCCCGGATATCGAGGTGGTGAACGCGGATCTGGTGATCTGTCATCTGGATCAGGGCGCCAAATTGTCCATGGAGTTTACCGTGGACAGCGGCAAGGGCTATCTGGCGGCGGAACATAACCGCGGCGAAGACAGCCCCATTGGCCTGATCCCGGTGGATAGTGTGTTCTCCCCCGTGCGCCAGGTTTCCTACCGGGTGGAAAACTCCCGCGAAGGCCAGGTCCTGGATTATGATAAACTGACATTGGATGTGGAAACCGACGGTACGGTGACGCCGGAAGACGCTATCGCCTATGCCGCCCGCATTCTGCAGGACCAGTTGCAGCTGTTCATCAATTTCGAAGAGCCGCGCGAAGAGCCCGTGCATGCGGAACCCGAACAGCCCCGCATCAACCGCAATCTTCTGCGCAAGGTGGACGAGCTGGAATTGTCGGTGCGTTCGGCCAATTGCCTGAAAAATGACAACATTATCTACATCGGCGATTTGGTGCAGAAATCGGAGTCCGAGATGCTGCGCACGCCGAACTTCGGCCGCAAATCCTTGAACGAGATCAAGGAAGTGCTGACCCAGATGGGCCTGCATTTGGGTATGGAAGTGGCCGAGTGGCCGCCCGAGAATATCGACGATCTGGCGAAACAGATGGAAACAGATTTCTAACCTCATCAATTCTGGGTTGGATGAAGGAGTAGCGACATGCGGCACCGCAAAAGTGGACGCAAACTGAACCGGGACAGTTCCCACCGCAAGGCTATGTTCGCCAATATGGCGTCGGCCTTGATCAAGCACGAGCAGATCCAGACCACCTTGCCCAAGGCCAAGGAACTGCGCCCCATCGTGGAAAAACTGATCACCCTGGGCAAGCGGGGCGACCTGCATGCCCGCCGGCTGGCCTACGCGCGCATTCCGGACCGGGCCATGGTGGCCAAGCTGTTCGATGTGCTGGGGGAACGCTACAAGGATCGCGAGGGCGGATATATCCGGATCATCCGGGCCAATTTCCGTTATGGCGATTGCGCACCCATGGCCTATATCGAATTTGTTGATCGCGACGTTGACGCCAAGGGCCTGGATTCAGGCCCTGACATGAGCGACGATGACGAGGAAGAAGCTGCCTGAGGATGAAGGCTTGCCAGGCGGCACAGCAGCATTACACCGGGGCAGCCTTTGGGCTGCCCCAGTTCATTTAGGGATGGTTGAAGGAGCGTATCAAACGTGAAGAGGCTTGACCTAGTGTCACTGATTTCACTTATTCTGTTCCTGTCGTGGGCCGTGATGGCGGCGCCCGCGGACGGGCTTGCAAAACAAGTGCCAAGCAGCAAGGCGCAGATACAGCTGTCTTTCGCCCCCCTGGTCAAACAGGCGGCGCCGGCCGTGGTCAATATCTATACCCGGCGGGTGGTGGAGCAGGTCTCGCGCTCACCCCTGTTCGACGATCCGTTCTTCCGGCGTTTCTTTGGCGACAGGTTCGGCGGCCGGGACCGCAAGCGCCGCAGGCAACAAAATTCCCTTGGCTCCGGGGTGCTGCTGACAGCCGGCGGCATGATCGTCACCAACCACCATGTTATCGCCGGCGCCGACGAGATCACCGTGGCCCTGTCCGACCGGCGGGAGTTCGAGGCCACTTTGATCTTGGACGATGAGCGCACGGACCTGGCGGTTCTGAAAATCGAGACTGAAGGCGAAAACCTGCCGTTCCTGAAACTGCGGGATTCCGATAGCCTGGAAGTTGGCGATCTGGTGCTGGCCATCGGTAATCCGTTCAATGTGGGCCAGACGGTTACCTCCGGCATTGTCTCGGCCCTGGCCAGGACTGGTATCGGGGTCTCGGATTTTCAGTTCTTTATTCAGACCGATGCCGCCATTAATCCGGGCAACTCGGGTGGCGCGCTGATCACCATGGATGGCCGCCTGGTCGGTATCAATTCGGCAATTTATTCCAAGACCGGCGGCTCCCACGGGATCGGATTTGCCGTGCCGTCATCCATGGTCCGCACCGTCCTGGCTTCGGCCAAGGCCGGACATGGGCATGTTAAACGACCCTGGTTGGGTGCCGCGACCCAGGCCGTGACGGCCGATATCGCCACGTCAATGGGCATGAAACGGCCCCTGGGCGTCATGGTCCGCTCGATCTTTCCCGACGGCCCGGCCGACCGCGCCGGCATGGTGGTGGGCGATGTGGTATTGGCGGTGGATGGTCATAATATCGCCTCTCCCAAGGCCTTGAATTTCCGCCTGGGTACACGCATGATTGGCCAACAGGCGCCATTCACAATTCTGCGCGGCGGAAAGACGCGCAAGGTTAGCCTCAAACTCCTTGCGGCGCCCGAGATACCACCGCGCCAATTGACGACAATGCAGGGCCGCCAGCCCCTGTCCGGCGCGACCATCGCCAACCTCTCCCCTGCCTTGGCCGAGGAACTGGGTCTCGACAGTCTGAGCGGCGGCGTCATTATTATCAACGTCGACCGGCGGACCCCGGCCCGGCGCTATTTGCGGCCCGGTGATAAGATTCTGCAAGTGAACAGGGCCCGCATCGAGTTGGTTGAGGATTTGGTGGAGGTCATGAAAAAGTCGGTGAAGGAATGGCAAATCACCATGAAGCGCGGAGCCAAGGTACGCACCATCCGGTTTGGCTTATGAGCAACCTGTTCGAAAGCGCGGGCATGGATCAGGGCCCCTTGCGGCCCCTGGCGGAACGGCTGCGACCGGACGAATTGGACCAGGTAATCGGCCAGGATCATCTGCTGGCCAAGGACGGCGCCATTCGCCGCATGCTGGCGTCCGGCCGCCTGGCCTCGCTGGTGTTGTGGGGACCGCCCGGCAGCGGCAAGACCACCATTGCGCGGCTGTTGGCGGCGCATGTGGGGCTGCATTTCGAACAGCTGTCGGCGGTGTTTTCGGGCGTGGCGGATCTGCGCAAGGCCTTCGCCGCCGCCAGCCAGCGCCGGCTCAGCGGCCAGGGGACCTTGCTGTTCGTGGACGAAATTCATCGCTTCAACCGCGCACAACAGGATGGCTTCCTGCCTTATGTAGAGGACGGCACCATCGTCCTGATCGGCGCCACCACGGAAAACCCATCGTTTGAACTGAACGCCGCGCTGCTGTCCCGTTGTCAGGTTCTGGTGCTGAACCGATTGGACGATGACGCATTGGAAGAATTGCTGTGCCGGGCCGAGGCCGCCGGCGGGCGCAATCTGCCCCTGGACGCGGATGCTCGGTTAACCCTGCGCGCCATGGCCGATGGCGACGGCCGCTTTGCCCTGAACCTGGCCGAGGAATTGCTGGCTCTCGATGTTGTCGCGCCCCTGGACGTGGCCGCCTTGAGCCAGACCTTGCAGCGCCGGGCCCCGGTCTATGACAAGGCCCAGGAAGGCCATTACAATCTGATCAGCGCCTTGCACAAGTCCCTGCGCGGGTCGGACGTGGATGCCTCTTTGTATTGGCTGGCGCGGATGCTGGGGGCGGGGGAGCAGCCACATTATATTGCCCGCCGCCTGGTGCGTTTTGCGGTGGAGGATATTGGCCTGGCGGATCCGGCGGCCCTGGTGCAGGCCAACGCCGCCAAGGAGGCTTATGATTTTCTTGGCAGCCCCGAAGGGGAGCTGGCCATTGCCCAGGCGGTGATCTATCTGGCCACGGCGCCCAAATCCAATGCCGCCTACGAGGCCATGAGCCGGGCCAAACGCGCGGCCAGGGATACCGGCTCGCTGATGCCGCCGAAACATATCCTCAACGCGCCGACCGGGTTGATGAAGGACCTGGGCTATGGCGACGGATACGTCTATGACCACGGCACGGAGGAGGGTTTTTCCGGTCAGAACTATTTTCCCGAAGACATGCCCCGGGAGAGTTTTTATCAACCGGTGGAGCGCGGTTTCGAGCGGGATGTGGCCAAACGCATGGCGTACTGGGATAAACTCCGCCGCAAGACCCAGGAAGGGCCGGAGAGATGAATATGCTATTCGCCGTCGCCGCTGGGGGCGCCCTGGGCGCGGCCGGGCGCTATCTGGTCTTGGGTCAGGTCATGCGCTGGACCGGCGCTGGATTTCCCCTGGGTACCATGGCTGTAAATATTGTTGGCTCCTTCGTCATGGGGCTTCTAATTGAGTATCTGGCCCAGCGCTGGTCCCACGTGCCCGAAGTGCGGGGTTTTCTGTTTGTCGGCCTGTTGGGCGGCTTCACCACATTTTCGGCCTTTTCCCTGGACGCGATTGAGTTGTTGGAGCGTGGCGCCATGGGTTTGGCGTTTTTCTATATAGCCGGCAGTGTGTTGCTATCGATTGGTGGATTGTTTGCCGGTTTATGGCTGTTTCGACAGGTGCTGGCATGAGCACGGTACAAATGATTGAAGTGGATGGCGACGACGGCGAGGTGCGGCTGGACCGCTGGTTCCGCCGCCACTTTCCAGCCCTCAGCCATGGCCGGCTGGAGAAGATGCTGCGCAAGGGCCAGGTCCGGGTTGACGGCGCCAGGGTCAAGGCCGGACACCGCCTCGCCCCGGGCCAGATGGTCCGCGTGCCGCCCCTGGACGCCCCGAAAGTAAAGGCCCGGCCGAAAGCCGCCGGCAATAAAGTGTCTTCCCATGACGCCAAGGAACTGCGCCAACGCATCCTGCATCAGGATCAAGCGGTGATCGTGCTGGATAAGCCCGCGGGGTTGGCGGTACAGGGCGGCAGCGGCACCACGCGCCATGTGGACGGCATGCTGGATGCGCTGCGGTTTGACGCCTCCGAGCGCCCCCGCCTGGTGCATCGCCTGGACCGGGATACCTCCGGTGTGCTGGTTCTGGCCCGGCATGCCCGCGCCGCGGCGGCCCTGACCGGCGCCTTTCGCGACCGGTCGACCGACAAGATTTATTGGGCCATCACCGCCGGGGCACCGTCACATGACCGGGGTCAGATCAACTTGCCCCTGGCCAAGCTACCGGGCCTGGACGGCGAACGGGTGCGGGTCGACCGGGGCAATGGCAAATTTGCGCTGACTGATTTCGCGGTGGTGGAAAAAATTGGCGATCAGGCGGCCTGGCTGGCTTTGTGGCCGCGCACGGGGCGAACCCATCAGTTGCGGGCCCATTGCGCCGCCATCGGCACGCCGATCCTGGGCGACGGCAAGTATGGTGGTATTGACGGCACCTTGCCGGGCATGGACCTGGGAAAAGGCCTGCACCTGCATGCCAAGTCGATCTCCCTGCCCCACCCAGACGGCGGTATTCTGTCCGTAGAGGCGCCGATACCAGAGCAATTCCGTACTACCATGCAGACCCTGGGATTCAACCCGGAGGCTGCGGCGGAACTGATGGCCGAGTTGCAGGCCGAAGACGAATTATAGGAAGGACCACATCGAATGCCACATATTCAGGCCGAAGGCGCGAAATTGTATTACGAGGAAGCCGGCAGCGGTGACGCAATCATATTCGTGCATGAATTCGCCGATGATCTGCGTGGTTGGGAGCTGCAAATGCGCTATTTCTCCCGCCGCTACCGCTGCATTGCCTATAACGCACGGGGATACCTGCCCTCGGACGTGCCCAGCGATCCCGAGCTTTATTCCCAGGATCTGGCGACCGACGATATCGCCGCCGTGATGCGTGGTCTTGGAATCGATAAGGCTCATATCATCGGCTGCTCCATGGGTGCCTTTGCCACTTTGCATTTCGGCCTGCGATATGGGCACATGGCGCGCAGTCTGGTGGTGCTGGGGTGCGGCTATGGCGCCAAGCAGGACGGCCGTCAAACTTTCAACACGGAAGTTGCGGAACTGGCCGCTTCCTTCCTGGAAAAGGGCATGATCGAGGTGGGCACACCCTATTCCCTGGGCCCCACGCGGGTGCAGTTCCAAAACAAAGACCCACGCGGCTTCGCCGATTTTCAGGAGCGCTTCCTGAGCCATTCGGCGGAAGGTACCGGGCGTACCATGGCCGGTGTGCAGGCAAGACGGCCGTCCCTTTACGATCTGGAAGACGAGTTGAAGGCCTTGGAAGTCCCGACCCTGCTGGTCATCGGCGACGAGGAAGAACCCTGCCTGGAGGCCAACCTGTACCTGAAACGGAGCATCCGTTCGTCCGGTTTGGTCATGCTGCCCCGCACCGGGCATGCCGCCAATCTGGAAGAGCCGGCGGCCTTCAACCAGGCCGTGGCGGAATTCATCGCCATGGTGGAGCAGGACCGTTGGGCCTTGCGTGACCCACGCTCCATCTCGGATTCCGCCGTGGTCGCGGGACCTGATAACAGCTGATTGGCGGCGATAGGTGTCCGCTACGTCCCTGCGCCTGATTGTGTTTGATTGCGACGGCACCATTGTGGACAGCCAGCACGGCATCGTCGCCAAGATGACGGCCGCCTTTGAAACCCTCGGCCTGCCAGCCCCCGACCCCGCCGCCATACGGGGGTTGATCGGATTGTCGTTGGAGGAAACCTTTGCCCGCTTGTTGCCGGGCATCGGTGGCGGGGAGATCGAACGTCTGGTCGCCGGCTACCGTCACCAGTTCGTGGCCCAAAGGCAAGCCGAAGGGGCGCCCGATCCCTTGTTTCCCCATGCCGGCAAGGTGCTTCGCGAATTGAACGATGCCGGATTTTTGCTGGGCGTGGCCACGGGGAAATCGCGCCAGGGCCTTGACGCCGTACTGGCGGATCACGACCTGACGGATATCTTTGTCACGCGGCAGACCGGCGACGGCCATCCGGGCAAGCCCCATCCGGCCATGTTGCACCAGGCCATGGCTGATACTGGGGTCGAGGCGGTGGATACCATGATGATTGGTGACACCAGCTATGACATGGCCATGGCGGTGAATGCAGGGGCGCGGCCCATCGGCGTTGCCTGGGGCTATCATCCGGTGGCCGATTTGCAGGCCGCTGGTGCCCGTGTGGTAGTGCCGGACTTTTGCGAGCTCGCGGCGTATGTGGGCGCGCAATGGCCCGCGGATTGAAATATTATCGGCTGGGCGTCGGCCTGTTGCCGCCATTGTTGCGTGCGGGCATGGGCGAGTTGCAATTGCCGGGTAAACTTCTGGGTTTGGAATGAAGCGATTCTATAAGCAGGCCGAGGTGGTCGCCGGCGGGGCCGGGTTTTCCGTTGAACTGGACGGCAAACAGATCCGCACGCCGAAAAAGTCGGTCTTCGCCGTGCCGGGGGAAGCCGTGGCGGCGGCCGTGGCGGCGGAATGGCAACAACAGGGCGAAGATATTCAACCTGAAAGCATGCCGATATTGCGCCTGGCCAACACCGCCATCGACATGATCGCCCCGCAGCGGGATGCGGTGGTGGATAATCTGGCCGGATTTGGCGGCACGGATCTGCTGTGCTATCGCGTCGAAGCGCCCGGCGAACTGGCGCGGCGCCAAGACAGCCTTTGGTCGCCATGGCTTGATTGGGCCGCCTCGCGGCACGGCGCGGTCCTGCTGACCACCCATGGTATCACCCATGTAGCCCAACCTGACGCGGCCTTGTCCGCCCTGCACCGGGCGGTGGATCACCACGACGTCATGGAGCTGGCCGCCTTGAACGATCTGGTCACGATTGCCGGTTCTCTGGTCTTGGGCCTGGCGGTCAGTGGCGGTGCGTTGGAGGTGTCCGCGGCCTGGACCGCGATCCGGCTGGACTATGATTTTCAGGCAGAAAAATGGGGCAAGGATGCCGAGGCGATCCAGCATGGCGAGCACTTGCGGCGGGATTTTGGCCACGCCGCCCGGTTTCTTGACCTTCTGCGGATGAAGCAATCAGAAAGCGGGTAATTGTGGAGGCGCGGCATACTTAACCCGTCGGGTGCGCGAAATACCCGATAATTAGGCGAAAAGTGATTTTCTTCGCCACGATGCGATGAAACCCGATGCGGTATCGTGCTATCAAGCCAACTGGTAAAATGACATCCCGTTGGGGAGGCGGCAGCGACATGCAGGATATCCTGCGCCAGCTCGAGGAAAAACGCGCCGCGGCGCGCCTGGGCGGCGGTGAGAAACGAATTCAAACACAACACGGCAAGGGCAAACTGACCGCGCGGGAGCGGCTTGAATTATTGCTGGATCCCAACTCGTTCGAAGAATACGACATGTTCGTCGAACACCGCGCGGAAGATTTCGGCATGGCCGATCAACGTATACCCGGCGATGGCGTGGTCACCGGATGGGGCACGATCAACGGCCGCTTGGTTTTTGTCTTCAGCCAGGATTTTACGGTGTTCGGCGGCTCCCTGTCGGAGGCCCACGCGGAAAAGATTTGCAAGATCATGGATCAGGCCATGAAGGTGGGGGCGCCGGTGATTGGCCTGAATGATTCGGGTGGTGCCCGCATTCAAGAGGGCGTGGCCGCACTGGGCGGCTATGCGGAGGTTTTTCAACGCAACGTCATGGCATCCGGCGTGGTGCCGCAAATCTCCATGATCATGGGGCCGTGCGCCGGTGGGGCGGTCTATTCCCCGGCCATGACGGATTTCATCTGCATGGTCAAGGACAGCTCCTATATGTACGTCACCGGCCCGGACGTGGTGAAAACCGTGACCCAGGAAGAAGTCACGCACGAGGAGCTGGGCGGTGCCTCGACCCACAGCCGGAAATCCGGCGTTGCGGACCTGGCCTTCGAGAACGATGTGGAGGCCCTGGCTGAAGTTCGCCGCCTGTTTGATTTTCTGCCGCTGTCGAACCAGGAAGAAGTCCCAAGCCGGCCCACAGACGATCCCGTCGACCGGGTCGAGCCATCCCTCGACACCCTGGTGCCCGCCAACCCCAACAAGCCCTATGATATCAAGGAACTGCTGGCGAAAGTGGTGGATGAGGGCGACTTTTACGAGATCCAGCCCGACTTCGCCGGCAATATCGTCATTGGGTTTGGCCGCATTGATGGTTCCACCGTCGGTTTTGTGGCAAACCAGCCCATGGTCCTGGCCGGCGTTCTGGATATTGACAGCGCCCGAAAGGCGGCGCGTTTCGTGCGCTTTTGCGACTGTTTCAATATCCCCATCGTAACCTTTGTCGATGTACCGGGCTTCCTGCCCGGCACCGCGCAGGAAAATGGCGGCATCATCATGCATGGCGCCAAACTGCTCTATGCCTATGCCGAGGCCACGGTGCCAAAAGTGACGGTGATTACCCGCAAGGCCTATGGTGGAGCTTACGACGTCATGGCCTCGAAGCATCTGCGCGGCGATGTCAATTTTGCCTGGCCCGGCGCCGAGATTGCCGTCATGGGGGCCAAGGGCGCGGTGGAGATCATCTTCCGGTCCGAGTTGGACAACCCGGAAAAGATCGAGGCCCTGACCCAGGAATACGCCGATACCTTTGCCAATCCGTTCATCGCCGGCAAGCGGGGCTATATTGACGACGTCATCATGCCCCACAATACCCGCCGGCGGCTGGCCCGGGCCCTGACCATGCTGAAAAACAAAAGCCTGGAAAACCCGTGGAAGAAGCACGGCAATATTCCGCTCTAATGGGAAAGTAGGCGACATATGTTTTCTAAAATTCTGATTGCCAATCGTGGCGAGATCGCCTGCCGCGTCATCCGTACGGCCAAGGCCATGGGCATTGCCACCGTAGCCGTCTATTCCGAGGCCGACGCCGATGCCTTGCATGTGGCCCTTGCCGACGAAGCCGTAGCCATTGGCCCGGCCCCGGCGGCGGAGAGCTATCTGGTTGGCGAACGTATTCTTG
>JAPYUH010000080.1:7278-15645 GCA_029936195.1 Alphaproteobacteria bacterium | reverse complement strand
TGACACGTGATAGGGCGCAGCCTTGAAGCAGTATTTCTTCCTCGTGCAGGTCTAGTCGCCTGTCCCGTGATGGTGGCTCCTTAGGTTTTTGTACGCCCTTAAAAAGGTCTTCACCGAAAGGAATGCCCCATTGCAATCTTGCCGTTTCCACCAAATGATGCAGCACACCCAGGTCACGAGCAGCCGTACCTGGGCTAACCAATCTCATCCTCTCTTCAACGTATGAATTGATATGAACCGGCTTCAGGTTGATGAGCTGATACGAGGCGATCTGGTGTCTTGCGATCTGTTTGAGCCGTATTTGCTCGTTCACATGGCCTCTCTTCTTCGGTGTGATTTGATCAAGATAACGGTTGATCAAATCCAGCAGCGTATGCTGCTTCAACAAACTGGTGTCAGGCAGAAGCCCTTTAACATCTATTTCAGCCTCGACTTTCCTAGCCCACTGTTGGGCACGGGATTTGTGAATGAACGATCTGTTGATTGATGGCTGGTGTGGTCGCCTTATTTGAACCTGCCATTTGCCATTGCGTTTACGTGGGGTCGCCATAGGAATTCCTCCAACACTGTGCCAGATTGAATTCTTAGGGTTTTTGCTGAGACCAATGAGCCCATAACCCATTGAAATATTTTGAAATTTATGGTGGGCGCGCCTGGAATCGAACCAGGGACCTCCGCCATGTCAAGACGGCACTCTAACCATCTGAGCTACGCGCCCACGACATCCCGACCGGGGCCGTGATGTATCGATAGGGCGATATATGGGAAACGGCGGGTGGGCGCAAGCGGAATAGGTACGGGCATTGCTTTGAAGCGCGTTTTTTGTCACCATCTCCGCTGGGAATTCGTCTGCTGTTCCTGGGGGGAACTAATGCGCAAAAATTGGACCATTGTCCGTATCGCCGCTGTCATGGTGGTGATATTTCTTGCCACGCAGGCACGGCCCACCGGCGCCGTCACCCTTCGCCCGGCCGAACCACAGCCCGCATCGGCGACGCTGCAGCCGGGTTTGGCGGTGGATTATGCCTATGGCGAGGTAAGAATTCTTGGCGAGGCCGAAAGCTGGGTCACCTACACCAAACCAGGCCTACCCCTGGTAGGCTTTGTCTATGGCGATACGGTGTTGGGAGAAAAGACCTTCACCGCTGAAGCGTCCGAATTCGTGATCGCCTTCATCAAGGGCTTCATGAAGTTCGAGGCGGGGACCCACGAGTTGGAATTCCAATCCAATGACGGCCTGCGCGTTACCCTGGGCGGTGTCCAGGTCTACGAACATGACGGCCGGCATAAATGCCAGACCAAGGGGGTGGTCAGGGTGACCGCGCCGAAGACCGGCTGGTATCCGGTCACGGCGCTGTATTTCAACCGCAAATTCACTGCCTGCCTGGATCTGAGCATTCGGCCCGCGGGCGGCGAATGGGATTTCACCAGCCCCGAGATATATGCCCATATCACCCAATAACACGGCCAGGTAACACGGCCAGGTAACAGGCCCGGATAGCACGAGAGTAGCCATGCCATGAAAACCCTGCATTTCGGCGACGTCACCGTCGACCGCCTGGTCGAGGCCGAGGGCCCCGGCTTTCACCCCGGCTTCTTCCTGCCCGAGGCGGAGGACGCGGCTATTGCGGCCCAGCACGATTGGCTGCTGCCGCATTTTCTGCATGCCGACAGCGGCCGCATGATCCAAAGCGTGCATGCCTATGTTATCCGCACGCCCCGCCATACCATTCTGGTGGACACCTGTATCGGCAATGACAAGGAGCGCCCCTCGACGCCGCCGTGGAGCGGCCTGTCAACTCCCTGGCTGGATGATCTTGGCGCCCTGGGCGTGGCGCCGGAGGACGTGGACTTTGTCATGTGCACCCATCTGCATGTGGATCACGTGGGCTGGAACACCCGGCTGCTGGATGGCCGCTGGGTGCCGACCTTTCCAAACGCCAAATATCTGTTCGAAAAAACCGAGTATGCACATTGGGCGGCGGGCGAGGAGGACGGTATTCAGGGCCTGGGCTCCAACGATGGCTGTTTCGAGGACAGCGTGCTGCCGGTGATGGCGGCGGGGCAGGCGATTTTGGTGGACGGCGACCATGCCCTGGATGACCAAATGTGGCTGGAGCCGACGCCGGGCCATTCCCCCGGCCATGTCTGCATGAATTTGTCCGCGGCTGGGCAGCGTGCCGTGTTCAGCGGCGATCTGATGCACCACGCGGTACAGGTGGCTCATCCGGAATGGAACAGCCGGTTCTGCTGGAATGGCGAGATGTCCCGGGCCAGCCGGGAAAAATTCGTCCACGACAAGGCCGACACGGACACCCTGATCCTGACGGCCCATTTCCCCAGCCCCACCGCCGGACGCATTGTCGGCAACGGGGAGAGGTGCAAGTTCGTGCCGGTCGAGGGCTAGACCTTTTTCGATATTCATCGAGTCATGTCTAGCTTTCTTCGCTGACGATTGTGCGCGAGAGCGCACCGCGCCGCCAAAGACAATGGGCGGCGGCGCATCAGCGCCGGGTTGCCGTCGCGACCTTGAAAGATTAGAGTGGCCCTCGCGGCCCATCAATCCCGTTGAGCAGCCGTCTCGATGGCGTTCCAGGCAGACAGGCCCATCAATTCGCTTAGATCCTCGAGCGACATACAGGTCGCTTCGCTGGCCGGACCCAGGCGGCCGTTTTTGAGCAGATCGCCGTAGACCGCCATCTGTGCCTGCAAGGCCGCGCCCAGGCCGGTACAGGCGTAGAGCACCAGTTTGACGCCGATATCCGCCAGTTCGTCCCGGGACAGCATGCTTTCCGGCCATTCGGGAACGCCGCCGACCATGGCCAGGGGGCCGTCCAGTTCGGCGCACAGGCGGGTCAGTTCGGAAACTTCGAACCGCTCGGCAATCATCGCCATGTCCGCGCCGGCGGCAAAATAGGCGTTCAGACGGGCGATGACCCCATCGAGACCCTCGTCGATCTTGGCATCGGAGCGCGCAATGATGACGAAATCCGGGTCCAGCCGGGCCGCAAGTGCGGCGTTCAGGCGGTCCACCATCTCCTCCCGGCTGACAACCTGCCGCCCCGCCATGCCGCCGCAGCGTTTGGGCAAGGATTGATCCTCAATATGGATGCCGGCGATACCGGCCCGCTCGAACGCCTGCACGGTGCGATGAACATTGGTCAACCCGCCATAGCCGGTGTCCGCGTCCGAGATCACCGGCACCTGTACGGCGGCGGAAATGTTGCCGGCGTGGGTGACGATTTCCGCCTGGCTGGCCAGACCTATGTCGGGCATGCCGAGGAGCGAAGCCTCCATGCCAAAGCCGGTCAGATAAACCGCCCCATGCCCCAATGCTTGCACAACCCGGGCCGAGGCCCCGTCGTAGGCGCCGGGGACCAGAAGCGGGCCGTCGGCGGCGAGAAGCTGGCGCAGCTGGGTTGTCGGTTTCATGGTCACGGTTCCTTATGCGGGCAGGCGAAGTTGCGGATAGTTCTTCAGGACGTCGGCGAAGACGGCGCGGATCTCGGAGCCATCGCCACGCAATTCGGTTTCGTCCAATGCCTCGACCGTCTCGAACACCCGGTGCTTGACAAAGAAGCGCCAGTGCACCGGCAGGGCTTGCAGCAGTTCGGTCAGGGCGGCGTAATTGCCCCTCGTCCACAGAAGTTCAAATTCTTCCCGGCCCGCGCCATAATCATAGAATGCGTTGGAGGCCTCGCCCGATCCCCTGGCGCGCGCCTCGGCCGTTGCGGCCTGATCAATGGCGCCGTTCGTGATGACGACGCCGTAATCACGCTTGGCCGACGCCTGGGAAACAAATCCCCGTTGCACGTCCAGCAGCACGGCATCGGGCTTTCGCTCGAACGGGTTGCCCCAGCCGCCCGCACCGCCCGAGGCGACCCGCATCTCGTCGCCCGGCCCGATGGTCAGAATATCCGTGTTGCCCAGGTTGACTTCGCCCTCGGCGCCGGGATTGAGCAGAAAGATCGACGGCGTGCCGGCCCGCCCGCCGCGCACGCCCCAGGAGGTAAACCGCGTGCGGTCCCGGTTGCGGGCGGTGACCCGGGTGTTGGGCGCCTCGGCGCGGAATTCCAGCACCGTGGCCAGGCCGCCCCGATGCAGGCCGGGGCCGCCGCTGTCGGGTAACAGGCCATAGCGCAAAATTCGGATCGGCACCTCGGCCTCGTTAATCTCGACAGGCGTGTTTTTCATGAAGGACGAATTCGCACCCGAGCCTTCGGTGCCATCGGCAAAGGGGTCGCCGCCCGCCCCGCCGGTGATGGGATCAATGGAGGCCACCACCCGGCGGCCTGTTTTGTTGTCGATGGCGTTGACGTTCATGATCGGGCCGCCGCTGGCCGGGCTGGCGGGCAGACGGTCCGGCGCCGCCTGGACAAAAGCGCCAAAAATGATCTCCTGGAGGCGCTGCACCGAGAGCGTGCGCAGGCCCACGGCGGCGGGAAATTCCGGGTTGACGATGGTGCCCGAGGGCAAGATGCAGCGGCAAACCCGGGAAACGCCGGAATTCAGAAACAAGGATGTGTCCAGGGAATACAGCACATAGACCAGGCCCACCATGATCAGGGCATGGCGCACCTCGCCCCCGGTGGGGATATTGACCGAGCCTTCGATCTGCGGGTCGCTGCCGGTGAAATCGAACACCAGGCCGTCGCCCTCGATCGTGACGTCGAGGGCGATGCGGCAGGGATAGCCATTCGCCACGTCCTCGTCCATGTAATCGGCGAAAAAGAACCGCCCGTCGGGCAGCGCGCGGACGATGGCGCGGGCCTGTTGTTCGGCGTAATCCAACAGGGCCGCGGTGCCCTCCCTGAATGTTTCGACGCCGAACTTGGCGATCATCTCGTGCACCCGCCGCTCGCCCGTGTTCATGGCCGCGATCTGGGCCTTTAGATCGCCCCAGTTCTGTTCCGGCATGCGCACATTGGCCAACATGATGGACATAACATCTTCGTTCATCACGCCCCGTTCCATGATCTTGGCCGGGGGGATGCGGATGCCCTCCTGATGCACCTCCGAGAGGGTCCGGGACAGGCTGGCCGGCACGGCGCCGCCCACGTCCGTGTTGTGGATGTGGCCGACCACGAAACAGACGATTTCGCCCTGGTGGAACACCGGTTTCCAGATATGCATGTCCGGGGAATGGGTGCATACGTAACCCGAATAGGGATCGTTGGTCAGGCAGATATCGCCCTCGTCGTAATGGTCGATCAGTTCGATGACGTTCTTGTAATTCAGGCCCACGAACCAGGTGGCGCCCAGGTCCGTGGGCGTGGCGAAGGTCTCGCCGTCGGGCGTGGTCAGGCCGGTGGTGAAATCCTCGGTCTCCTTGACGAAAGTGGAATGCGCCGTGCGGTAGAGGGTAAACGCCATGCTCTCGGCGGCGGCCCGGCAATGGTTCTTCAATATTTCTAATGTGACGCTGTCGATAGCCATGTTCCTATCCCTCCGCTTCCAGAACAAGATTGCCGCTGGCATCGACCGATGCCTCGAATCCGGCCAGCATGCAGGTGGTGCAGTCATCCTGGGCGACCACGGCGGGGCCTTTGAACCGATGCCCGGCGCGCATGTCCTGGCGGCGGTAGATGGCCGCCCGGTGCCACGCGCCATCGGCGTAAATCCGCACCTCTTGCACCGGCGCCAGTTCAGCCTCGGCCTCGGCCAGGGGCGGCAGTTCTGGTTTCGGCGGCTGGCCGACGATGACCAGGCGCAGGTTGATCATCTGTATGGGGGCATCAACATCGGCATGTTCGTACAGGCGTTCATGTTCGCCATGGAAGGCGGCGGCCAGGGCGGCGATATTTCCAGCCCCGATGTCCTGTTCCCCCAACAGTGTATCAATTTCGAACGACTGGCCGCGGTAGCGCATGTCGGCGGAATACAGCAAAGTGGCCGCGCCGGTGAAGGCCTGCTCATGACGCAGCCATTGCAGGGCCTCGGCGCGCAATTTATCGAAGCCGTCGCGGATCGTGGGCATGTTGGCATCTTCAAGGTCCAGATAGACGGTTTGGATAAAGTCGTTCTTGATATCGGCGATCAGGCCGCCAAAGGCGCTCAACACCCCCGGCGTGGGCGGTATGACGATGCGGCGCATGTTCAATTCGCGGGCCACGTGACAGGCCAGCATGGGACCGGCGCCGCCAAAGGCCACCAGGGACATCTCGCGCGGATCAATGCCGTAACGGGCCACCAGCTTGGACACTTCCAGATACATGCCCGAGACGCCGACCTTGATCATCGCCTCCGCCGCCCCTTCGATGCTCATGTCCAGCGGGTCTGCAATGGTGGCGACGGCGTCCCGAGCCATTTCGTTGCGCATCTCCATCTGGCCATAGCCCAATCCGGCAGAGTCCGGGGCGCCCAGGAAGCCGCAGACAACGAAGGCGTCCGTGATGGTCGGGCGTGTCCCGCCCTGGCCGTAGCAGGCGGGGCCGGGGTTGGAGCCGGCACTTTCCGGCCCCACCTTCAGGACGCCATGGGCATCGACCCAGGCGATGGAGCCGCCGCCCTCACCGATGGAAGTGACGGAAACGGTGGGAATATGGATCGGGAAATCGCCAATCATCTCGCCCACGCCGTATTGCGGCTGGCCCCGGCGGACCACGGCGACATCGGCGGAGGTGCCGCCGATATCCAGGCTCAAGGCATCCCGCACATCCGCCATGCGGGCCACCTGGCAGGCCCCGATCACGCCCGAGGCAGTGCCCGACAGCAGCATCTGGGCGCATTGTGTCTTGCCTGCCTCCGCCGTCATGACGCCGCCGTTGGATTTGGTGATCATGGGTTCGGACCCGACGCCCGCCTCCACCAACGCGGCTTGCAGCGAGCCTAGATAATGGGCGACCCGAGGCTGGACATAGCCCGCCACCACCGCCGTCACCGTTCGTTCATATTCCCGGATGATGGGCCAGACCTGATGCGAGGCGACAATGAACAGACCAGGCGCCGCCCGGTTGACGATCTCCACCACACGGCGTTCATGGGCCGGGTTGCGGTAGGCATGCAGCAGGGAAACGACGATGCCCTCGCCGCCCACCGCGCGCACAGCGTCGACGGCGGCACGGACGGCGTCTTCGTCGAGGGGGGCGTCCTCGCTGCCGTCGAACAACATGCGGCCGGGGATGGCAAAGACCTTCTCGCGGCCCACCAATGGTTCCGGCCGGCGGGAGAACAGATCGTAAGGATCGGGCATTTTCAGGCGCGCGACTTCCAGCACATCCTCAAAATGTTCGGTGGTGAACAGGCACAGATTGATGCCCTTGCGCTGGATCACCGTGTTGACGCCCACCGTGGTGCCATGGGTGAAATAGGTGATCTGGTCTGCCTTGATGCCGTGGCGTTGTTCTAGTTCGCGCAGTCCGGCCAGCACCTCGGCGCCGGGATTGCCGGGGGTGGAGAGCACCTTGAGGCTATGCAGGGCGCCGCTGTCCTCGTCAAAGACACAGAAATCCGTGAACGTGCCGCCAATATCCACGCCAACCCGACAACCCATGAACAATCCTCCGACAATTTTTTTCAGTCTAACCGGAGTAAGGACGTTGAGCCATGGCGGTCATTGCATTAATTTCGGCGCTAATGTTGGATCAAAGTCGCGAGCGTCCGCACGGATTGGATCATCTCAGGGCGCTGGCGATCCTGCTTGTCCTGGTGTTTCACTACCGCGCCTATTACGGCATCCCCGAGGCGCTGATCCCCTTCGGCGTGAATACCGTCGCCGCGTTCGGCTGGTCCGGCGTGGATCTGTTTTTCGTGCTCAGCGGCTATCTGATCGGCACCAAGCTGTTCGAAGATATCGACAACCACGGCCAGGTGCGTTTCAAACGATTTTACCTGAACCGGGCCTTTCGGATTTTACCGGCCTATCTCGTGGCCCTGGCGATCTACTTCCTGTTCAGTGAGGTCCAGGAAGGGCGCGGCCTGCAGCCCTTGTGGAAGTTCCTGACTTTTACCCAGAACCTCCCCCAGGACCTGCGCGCCAATACCTTCTCACACGCCTGGTCGCTAAGCGTGGAGGAGCATTTTTATCTGATCCTGCCGGCGATCCTGTTCCTGGTGTTCAATAACCGATGGCAGCGCCGCGGCCTTTATCAGCTGGTCGCCTGGTGGCCCTGGGCGTGGCGTTTCGTTACCTCAACTGGGTCGAATTCGTGGAACCGCAATTCGGCCGCCGCCGACTGGGCGCGGCGTTGAAGTATCTCTACTATCCCACCCACGTGCGTTTGGACGGCCTGGTCATGGGCGTCGCCATCGCCGCGCTATTCCGTTATCAGCCAACTATCAGAGACCGCGTCACCCGTCATGGAAACATGGTCCTTGTCGCCGGATTGGCGGTTCTGTTCGGTGCCTATCAGCTGTTTGGCGGCTATA
>JAPYUH010000080.1:0-7178 GCA_029936195.1 Alphaproteobacteria bacterium | reverse complement strand
CTTGTCGCCGGATTGGCGGTTCTGTTCGGTGCCTATCAGCTGTTTGGCGGCTATATAATCTCGCCGCAATTCTCCACCCTGGCCACCACATTGGCCGGCTTCCCCCTGATCTCGCTAGGTTACGGCCTGGCGGTAGTCGCCGCGCTCAGCCCCGGCAGCCTGCTGCATCGTTTCCAGTTCAAGCCCATGGCCTGGCTCGCCACCATGTCCTATGCGATCTATCTGGTGCACAAGATGACCAACCACTGGATCAACGAAAACCTGACCGACTATGTGGGCTTGAACGACGGCGCCATCTTCGCCGCCTGCCTGATCGCCGCCGTTGCGGGCGGCTTTGTCATGCACCTGATCGTCGAAAAACCCTTCCTGGCCCTGCGCGCGCGGTTCTCTTGAATCAGCGCGGCTTGTGGTCCTTGGTTCGGGAATAAATTACAAAAGTCACCATGGCCATGACGGCGATGAAGCCGAAGGCGGCGCGGTAGCCCTCTGGGCTGGCCTGGCCGGTGGCCTTGACCGCGACGGTGCCGATCAGGGCGCCGACGGCCATTTGCATGGCGGCGATGGCGACCATGATGCCGGTGTTGACCGTGGTCAGGCCGCGGCCGATCAGATGGTCGGGCACCAGGGCCCTGCCGTGGGCCAGCAGGATGGTGGGAAAACCGCAGACCAGGCCCAACAGGGCCAACAAAGCGGTGACCGTGACTAGGCTGGGCGCGGGCAGCAGGGCCAGGGTGCCCAGAATGGCGGCGATGCAGACCGTGCCGCCCAGGACCAGGCCTTTCAAGGTATTGAAGATGCGCGCCGCCTGGCCATAGAGGAAATGTCCCGCCACCCCGGCCATGGCCATGAAGATCAGCACGCCGCCCCGTTCGGTCTCCGACAGGCCATGGACATCGTACAGATAAGGCCCGCCCCAGATGCCCAATATGGTGTTGCCCGCCGACAGCGCCAGGCCGCCCGAGGTGATGCTCAAAATACCCGGCGTCCGCATCACCGCCCACGATCCGGCCAGGACATCGCGCAAACTCTCCTGGCGTTCCCGCGTCGTGGCGGCGTTAACACCCTTCGGCTGGTCGCGAAGGGTCAGCACCGCCAACAGGGCGACCAGGGCCATGGCGATGCCGATCCACAGAAAACTGTCCCGCCAGCCGATGGCGGTGACTAGATAGGCCAGGGGTATGGTGGCCAGGAACGTCCCCAGCATGGCGAAACTGTTCAGGGTGGCGCCGATGGGGGTGAAGCGGGCGGGGGGATAGAACCGCGCGATGATCAAAAAGGCCCCGGCGAAAACACCAGCGCAGCCCATCCCCATCAGCACCCGCGCCAGCAATAACAGCGGCCCCGACGGCGCCAGGGCGAACAGCAAGGTGCCGATCACCGTCAACAGGAACAGCCCGATGACGATCAGCCGGGGCCCGAACCGGTCCAGCAGCAACCCCGTGGGGATCTGCATTACCGCGTAGCCGAGAAAAAAAGCCGAGGCGATGGCCCCCAGCATGGCCGGCGAGAGAGCCAGATCGGCGGCCAATTCCGGGGCCAGAACGCCCATGGACGAGCGGATAAAGATATTGGCCAGGCCAAGGCCGTAGAGCGCCGCCATCATGGGCAGCAAATTAGGAACGCGCACGAAAAATCCTCAAAAGGACTGGGGAATGACTGGCAGGCGGAGAAAATATGCTAGCCTGGATATGCAACCATTTTTAGGAGGACGCAATGGCGCCGATCCGCATTTGTTATCAAAGCTATGTGGACTATGAGAACGGGGCGACGTACTGGGACCATCTGCGCGCCCACTTGGCGGACATCGTGGACGAGGGTACGGAGGTTGAGGTCATCGGCATCACGCCGTTCGACAGCTATGCCCACCCTTTGATGGAATACCGCTGCGCCAGGGAGATGATCGCGCACGCCATTAGGGCAGAGCGGGACGGCTTCGATGCCTTCATCGTCGGCCATTTTCAGGACGCGGGCCTGTACGAGGCCCGCTCGGCGGTGGATATCCCCGTCGTCGCCCTGGGCGAGGCGACCATGCTGTATAGCTGCCAATTGGGTCAGCAGAGCGGCATCGTCACCATCAATCCACGATTTATCCCGTGGTTCCATCATCAGATCGGCAAGTACGGATTGCGGGAGCGGGTCACGGGCGTGCATGCCATGACTTTCGAGCCGGGGCAGATCTTGGCCGGCTTTGACTCGGACGCGAATTTCGAGGAAGTGAAGCGCCTGTTTGCGGAACAAGCCAAGCCCCTGGTGGCGCGGGGCTGTGATGTGCTGATCCCGGGCGGCGGCATCCCCATGCTGTTGTTCGCCAAGGAGCATAATCATAACGTTGACGGCGCGCCCATCATCAACGGCATTCCCATCGTTACCAAGATGGCCGAGATGGCGGTGAAACTGCGCCGCCTGACCGGCCTGCATGTCTCCCGCACCTCGGACTACGTGCAGCCGCCACCCGAGGTGATCGAGGAATTCCTGACCCACCCAAAGGGGCTGTAGGACGACCATGTCAAGGATGGGCTATGACGGTATCGCGGTCTGTGTGCCGGTGACGGTGCCCTACAGCCGTTATTCCCTGCGCAGCGCTCACTGGTTTTGTGGCCGCGCCCTGGCGGACCTGATCGCCGGCGCCGGCGTTGCCAAGGCTGATGTTGACGGCTTTTGCATATCCTCCTTCACCCTGGCCCCGGACAGCGCCGTGGGTTTGACCCAGCATCTGGGCGTCTCGCCGAGGTGGCTGGATCATATTCCCATGGGCGGGGCCTCGGGCGCGGTGGCGTTGCGCCGGGCGGCCCGCGCCGTGCAATGCGGGGATGCGGATATCGTTGCCTGCATCGCCGGCGATACCAATCACGTGGACAGTTTTCGCAATACCATCGCCTCGTTCTCGCAATTCGCCAATGATGCGGTCTATCCCTACGGCTCGGGCGGCCCGAACGCCTCCTTTGCCTTTCTGACCGACCATTACATGCGGGAATTCGGCGCGGCGCGCGAAGACTTCGGCAAACTGTGCGTGGCCCAGCGGGACAATGCGCTGTCCACCCCCCACGCCATGATGAAACGGCCCCTGAGCCTGGATGACTATCTCAACGCCCGGCCCATCGCCGATCCGTTGCGCCTGTTCGATTGCGTCATGCCGTGCGCCGGCGCCGAGGCCTTTTTGGTGATGTCGGACGACCGGGCGAAATCGTTGGGTCTGCCCCATGCCACGATCCTCTCCACCATCGAGCGGCACAACGCCTATCCCGACGACCCCATCCAGATCCGCGCCGGTTGGGCCATGGACGTGGACGGCTTCTATGATCACGCCGGCGTCGGGCCGCAAGACATCGATTTCGTCCAGGCCTATGACGACTATCCGGTGATCTGTTTCATGCAGATCGAAGACCTGGGTTTTTGCCCCAAGGGCGAGGCGGCGGCGTTTGTCCGCGAGCATGATTTGACCACGGCGGGCGATTTCCCCTTCAACACTTCCGGCGGGCAGCTTTCGGTCGGCCAGGCGGGCGCGGCGGGGGGCTCCCTGGGCCTGGTGGAAAGCATCCGGCAATTGACCGATCAATGTCTGGGCAAGGCGGTGGACGGCGCCCACGTCGGCCTGGCATCCTGTTTCGGCATGATCAACTATGACCGGGGCCTGTGCACCTCGGCCGCCATTCTGGGACGGAGCACGCGATGACCACGCCCCTGCCCCCGCCAAGAAAGAAAGACCCGGTCGCCCGCACCAGGGCGCCGACCCAGCCGCCCGGCAACCGCTCCCGCGAGGCCCAGGGTTTGACGGCCATGGCCGCGGTGGGCCGGTTTGCCCTGCAATGCTGTGCCGATTGCGGCCAGGTGCAGTATCCGCCCCGGCAGATCTGCGGCCAATGCCTGGGCGACGATCTGCCCTGGCGGGACGTGGACACGAGCGGCACATTGTTGGCGGAAACCAAGCTGCATCACGCCAACGACCTGTTCTTCCGGGACCGGGTGCCCTGGCGCCTGGGCGTGGTGGGGATGGACGCGGGCCCTTCGGTGGTGGCGCATCTGGCCGAGGACTGCCGCCAGGGCGACCGGGTCAATTTATCCCTGAACCTGGATCGCAGCGGCCATGCGGTGATGAATGCCCGGCCCGAGACGCCCGGCCCGAACCAGGAGGATGATATGCAATTACGGGAGTTGAGCATGGATCCCAAGGGCCGCCGGGTCCTGATCGTCAACGGCAAGACGGCGCTGGGCCTGGCCTTGGCGCGATCGTTCAAGGCCGCCGGCTCGCGGGAGATATTCGTCGGCCAGGCGGAGCCGTGGAAGGCCGCGCCGGCGTTCGAGGCCATCAAGGCCCTGGACGGCGTCACCACCTTTCCCCTTGATGTTACCGACACGGACAGTGTCGGGGAACTGGCATCGGTCCTGGGCGGCAAGGTGGAAATACTGGTCAACAACAGCTATCACCTGCGGCCCGGCGGCGCGGTGGACCGCATGGACATGAACGTCAGCCGCGAGGAGATGGATATCCATTATTTCGGCCTTCTGCGCCTGGCCGGCACCTTCGGGGCCGCCATGCGCGGGCGGGGCGCCGACGGGGCCCATGGCGCCTGCGCCTGGGTCAACGTTCTGTCCGCCTATGCGCAGGTCAACAACCCCGCCTTCGGCACCTATTCCGCCAGCCAGGCGGCCGCCCGCAGTCTGGCCCAGTGCCTGCGCGCGGAAATGGCGCCGGGCGGCATTCGCGTGGTCAACGCCTATGTGGGGCCCCTGGATGACGAATGGCACCAGATGGTGCCGCCGCCGAAACTGGGGCCCGATACGGTCGCGGCGCGGGTGATCAGAGCCTTGCAACAAGGCCACGAGGACCTGGCCATCGGCGCCGTGGCGGAAGAGATCGCCGAACGTCTGGCCGAGAACCCAAAGGAGATCGAGCGTGAAATCAAGCTGTAGACGAGGTGCCGCACATGGCTGAGGGCGGTCTGCTAAGCCTGCTCATGGGCGGCATTACGGGCGGCGGTATCCGGGTGGTGGATCTGACCATGACCTTGCAGCCCGACGTGCCCACCATCGTCATGCCGCCCGAATTCGGTCAATCCTGGCCGTTTCGCATGGAGGAAATCTCCAAATACGATCACCGGGGGCCGTTTTGCTATTGGAACAATCTGTCCTGCGGCGAGCATACGGGCACCCATTTCGATGCCCCGATCCATTGGGTCTCGGGCAAGGATCTGCCCGAGAACGCCACCGATACCATTCCGGTGGAGAAATTCCTCGCCCATGCCTGCGTCATCGATTGTTCGGCCCAGGCGGAGGCGGATGCCGATTTCCTGCTGACCCAGGACATGATCGAGGCCTGGGAGGCCGAACACGGCCAAATTCCCGCCCGCTCCTGGCTGTTGATGCGCACGGACTGGTCGTTGAAGCGCGATGGGGTGGCCTATATGAACATGGACCAGGAAGGTGCCCATACGCCGGGACCGCACGAGGATCTGATCCCCTGGCTGATTGAAGAGCGCGACGTGATCGGCTTCGGCTGCGAGGCGGTGGGCACGGACGCCGGCCAGGCGGGACATTTCAACGTGCCCTACCCATGCCATTACCACATGCACGGCAACAACCGCTTTGGTCTGCCGGCCCTGACCAATCTGGACGCCCTGCCGCCCCAGGGCGCGGTGCTGATCACGCCGCCGTTGAAAATCCGCCAGGGTTCGGGCAGCCCGGCGCGGGTGCTGGCCTTGGTCGAAGGCGAGGTTGAGGATTGACCCGATGAACGAACTAATCCGGCAGGCCGGCGGCGGTAACGTGGGGCGGATGTTCGCCAGTCAGGCTGGGCTGAACCCCGATGCCATTGCCTTGCAGGGCGATGATCAAAGCCGAACATACAGCCAGTTGAACGAACGCGTTAACCGCCTGGCACATGTCATGCGGGGTCAGGGTGTCGACACGGGCGACCGGGTTGGCTTGCTGGCCCATAATTGCCTGGAATACGTGGAAGTTACCATGGCCGCGGCCAAAATCGGCGCCATCACGGTGGCCTTGAACTGGCGCCTCTCGCCGTTCGAGCTGCATCACTGTGTTGAGCTGACCAAGCCAAAAATGCTGATTACCCAGCCGGGGCTGATGGATAATCTCTATAATCTGACCATCGGGCCCGACTACGAGGCCGCCCTGGCCGCGTCCCCCGCCGGGGAGCCGGAAACGGCGATGGGTGGCGAGGACGGCCTGATCATCATCTTCACCTCCGGCACCACCGGTTTGCCAAAGGGCGCCCTGGTCAGCCACCGCGCCATGATCGCGCGCACCGGCATCTACGGTGCCGAGACGGGGGCGCCCGCGAAGGATACCTTCGTGGCCTGGACGCCGCTGTTTCACATGGGGTCCAACGATTTCACCTTCGCCACCCTGCTGCGCGGCGGCAAGGTGGTGGTGGTGGACGGCTATCAACCGCAATTGCTGGCCGATATTGTCGAGACCGAGATGGTACATTATCTGACCGTGATCCCCGGCATGATCATGGATTTCATCGAGGTCCTGAAGCAACGCAAGGTGCGGCCGAAATTCATCGGCATGATCGGCGCCATGGCGGATCTGGTGCCGCGACAACAACTGGCTGAGATCACCACCTTGTTGCATGCCCCGTATCTGAACACCTTTGGATCAACGGAAACCGGCATGCCGCCCGCCACCGGCAATTACGTCGGCATTGGCGTTGCCCCCACCTCGTTGTCGAAACAGCAAAACGATCTGTGCGAAATCCGCCTGGTCGACGCCGACGACAACGAGGTGCCCGACGGCGAGCCGGGCGAACTGGCCATTCGCGGACCGTCATTGTTCAGCGGCTATTGGAACAACGAGGCGGCCAACGAAGAGGCCTTTCGCGGCGGCTGGTTTCACATGGGGGACGTCTTCCGGCGCAATCCCGATGGTACGTTGGATTTCGTCGACCGGGTTAAATACATGATCAAATCCGGGGGCGAGAACATCTACCCGGCCGAAATCGAACAGCATATCCTGGCCCATCCCCGCATCTCGGACGCCGCCGTGGTGCGCTGGCCCGACGCGCGCTGGGGCGAAGTGCCCGTGGTCTTCGCCGCCCGCACGGACGAGGCCCTGACGGCGGACGACGTGATCGGCGCCTGCAAGGGCAAGCTGGCCAGCTACAAACTGCCCAAGGCGGTGCATTTTATCGATTTCGACGACTTCCCCCGCTCCACCAC
>JAPYUH010000079.1:5917-15670 GCA_029936195.1 Alphaproteobacteria bacterium | reverse complement strand
GCACCAGGGCCAGGCCAATCAGGGCAATGAACCATACGGCGATCCAGGTCAGGGCTGCTTTGGGTTCGGGGCGTCTGATTTCAAACATTTTGTCCTCTTGCCGCGCGTGCGAGAGCGCGTTTTCTTTCTTTGTATTGCCCGGAAAGTGTTTGCTTGTCCGGTGCCGCCAACTGTCATGGTAAGGATATTGGGTAACAATAATGATACGCAATATATCAATATGATATTAATGTCGCTTTACTAGCAATATTCCATTGTCCAGACCGGCACCGACGATCCGTCGTGCACGCGAACAGCTCTAAACCGTGCGACCCCAGCGGCATGTATTCACGATATTGATCTGTTCCGGCATCACGACCGCACGGCTTTGGCCGTCCGGTTGGCCCGGCGCGTCCCGTCGAACCGGATCTTTGTTGGCGTTAGATCGATTCCTCGATCCACTCCTGGATTTTCCCCTTGGGCAGGGCGCCAACCTTCATGGAGGCGACCTCGCCATCCTTGAACAGCATCAGGGTGGGAATGCCGCGAACGCCGTATTTGGCGGGAATGGATGGGTTATCGTCGATATTGACCTTGGCAATGGTCACCCGGTCGCCCATTTCCGCCGCGATGTCTTCCAGAGCGGGGGCGATCTGCTTGCAGGGTCCGCACCATTCGGCCCAGAAATCAACCACCACGGGACCCTCGGCCTTGAGGACGTCGTTATCGAACGAATCGTCGGATACGGGTTTTGTGGTCATGACAGTTTCCAATCTTCTTATCGGCTTTTAGGCAACGTGCTATCAGCAGGCATTTTTTATGGCGGTTTCAACGCGGTTGCTCCTGAACCGCGCCGATACAACACCTCAGCCTAAAAAGGTAGGTAGCGGGAGGGGTTCCGTCAAGGCGCATGTGCGTTCAATTGATCATCCCCGATCGCCATCAAACGCGGCCCATCGGTCCATAACAGGGCGCAACGCACTGTTTTTTCGGGGTAAATGTCCCTCAAGGCGGCGCGATAACTGGCCAATTGGCGCAAATAAGCCCCATCCACGTCGCCTGGGCGGCGGGGCGGCGGACGATTTGACTTATAGTCCACAATCAGAACTTCCGAATCAGTGACCGCCAGACGGTCAACCACGCCACTGATCACCCGGCCAGCGATCAGCCCCGTCAAGGGCACTTCGGAGCGGGAGCCTGGGCCGAACAGGATCGCAAAATCCGGGTGTTTGAGTACGGCCAGGGTTTCCGCCAGGATCTCCGCCTGCTGAGCAGGCTCCAGAACATGGGCCGGCAGCGCCAGATAGCGGGCGGCGGCATCCCGGCGCTGGTGCGCCGGCAGATCGGGCAGGGTCTGCAACAGGCGGTGGATGTGGTTGCCGCGCCGGAAGCGGGCCTGACCGTCATCGGCCAGGGGGCTGGCCGGCCCGGCCTCGGGCACCCCTGGCCTGGACGGCACCAGGGGCCGGGGCGGCACCGGCTCCACCGGGGCGCTTTGCCGGGCCCAGGACGGCAAGGGCGCGGCCTCCAGTTCCGTGGCGGCGGCGGTGGGCGGCGGGGCGGCGCCCTGTTCGTTGCGCAGGCGCAAACCGCCCGGCAGTTCGGCCGGTTCTTCAATTTCCGGCATGGCGGCCAGGGCCCGCCAGGCCATGTCGTACCAGCAATGATCCTTGCGCCCGGCCTTGCCCTCGAAACCGCAGATATACAGGCGGTCCGCCGCCCTTGTCAGGGCAACATAAAACAAACGCCGGTATTCCCGGTCCCGCTCTGCCTCCGCCAATCCGCGGGCCTGGGCCATGATCTCCTCCTCCATGGCGCGGATCGGCGCCCACAGGGGAGTCTTTTGGGGTGTCGACCGCGGTGTCAAATTTGGCACGGTGGGGCGCGCGGAATCGTCGCTTCCCGTTTCGGGCCACAACAGGGCCGGCGTGCGTTCGGGCACCCGCACCGTATCGGCCAGAAAGACTATGGGCGCCTCCAACCCCTTGGCGCCATGCACGGTCATCACCCGTACCTCGTTCCGGCCCTGGTCCAGGTCGCGCTTAACCTCCGTCTTGCCGCGCTCCAGCCAATGCAGGAAGCCCTGTAGGCTTGGCGGGTGGTCCCGCTCGTAAGACAGGGCAAGATCAAGGAATTCGTTGATGGGATCGTTGGCATCCGGGCCCAGGCGGGACAATATCGCCCGCCGCCCGCCACCCGCGCCCAACAATTCGGCATACAGCTCGAATGGCGGGGCGAAATCCACCCGGCCCAGCAAGTCCGCGAGAAATTGGCGGGCGGCGCTGTCGGGCCGCCGCCGCAATGCCGCCCAAAGCGTGCCGGACCGGCCATGGGCCAGATCGAACAGCTGCCCATCGTCCCAGCCCACCAGGGGGCCTTTCAAGACGATGGCCAGGTTCAGATCATCTTCGGGCAGCAACAGGAAATGCCCCAGGGCAACCAAGTCCATCACCGCCAATTGTTCCATCAGGACCATGCGGTCGACGCCCGCCACGGCGATGCCCTTGCGTTTCAGGGCCCGCACCATGGCCTCGACAAAGCCGGCCCGGCGCTGCACCAGGATCAGGATGTCGCCCGGGCCCACCGCCCGGCCCTTGGCCTCCAGCATCTCGCCGCCGCTGAGCCATTGTTCGATCCGGTCCGCGATCCGTCCGGCCAGGCGGGCCACCGGGGTATGCTGGTATTGCTGTTTGATGGGCGGGGCCCAGGGCGGCTGTTGCTCCACCTCTTGGGGCTGTTCCGTTGGCCAGATTTCCACCAGGCCGCCATCGGTGGCGCGGTTGGGGATGTGGCGCACATCATCGTCGCCGGCATCGAACAACAAGCCGTCGCGGGCATCGGGCGCGGCAAAGATGGCATCGACGGCGCGCAACACCGCTGGGGTGGAGCGGAAGGACAGCGCCAGCTCCACCGGCTGCCAGCGCCGTTTGGCTGCCCCCACGCGGGCCGCGAAATGCCGGCGCATGGCCTGAAAGGCGGCCGGGTCGGCCCGCTGGAAGCTATAAATGGACTGTTTAACATCGCCCACCGCAAACAGGGTCCGGCCCGACGCCAGCAGGCTGTCGTCGCCGTCTTCAAAAGCCCCCTCGCCGGTGAAGAATTCATCCGCCAGGGTGGCCACCACCTGCCATTGTTCGGGATTGGTGTCCTGGGCCTCGTCGATCAGAATATGCTCCAGCCCGCCGTCCAGCTTGTACATCACCCACTGGGTCGATGTACCGCCCGACAGCAGCGCCCCGGCGCGCAGCACAAGGTCATCGTAATCGAGCAGGGCGAGGCGTTGTTTCTCCGCCCCATAGGCCGCGATCAGCCGGGCGCCCAGGGCCAACAGCATCCCCGTCGCGGCACCGACACGGGCGGCGTTGCGTCGTTGGCGGACAGCGCCCAGGCGGGCCGTCTCGGCCTCGATCAGCGCCAGGCCGCCGGGATGGTCCGCCATGGTCTGCTTGGTCAGGGGCTTGGCATAAGGATTGCCCCGGCCGCCCTCGGTGAAATAGCCAGCCAGATAGGCATCGAATTGCGCCGGCCTTTTATCGGGCACCTCAAGCCAATCGGCAATGGCCTGGCCATGGCGGCATTCGATCTTACCGCCCGCCCGCATGGCCTCCGCCAGCTCGTACAGCGCGGCACCGGGGAAGCTTTCCTCGGCGCAGGCCATGCGCAGAATACTGTCTTCGTCTTCATCGTCCGCCAGTCCCAGGGTCCGGCGCACCTGGGCCAGCAGACCATCCGGGCCGTCCAGGCCGCCGGGCCGGTCCAGCAGCCGTTGCAGACGCCCCCGGTCGGCGGACAGGGCGGTCATCAGGCCGCCGAAGGTCTCGGGATCCACCAGGGCCATGAGGGCGGCCACCAGGGGTTCGGGCGTTTCGGCATCCTGTTCCAAGACCGTTTGCAGGGCCGCCCCCAACACGTCCGCCGCCTGGCGTTCGTCCATGACCTGGAAATGCGGCGCGATGCGGGCCTCCAGGGGGAAGCGCCGCAGCAGAGCCTCGCAAAAGGAATGGATGGTCTGCACCTTCAGGCCGCCCGGCGCATCCAGCACCCGGGCGAACAGGCGCCGGGCCAGGTCAAGGGTCTGGTCGTGATAATCAAGGCCGGTCAGATCCACCAGGTCCTGACGCAAGCCTTCATCGCTGGCAACGGCCCATTGGCCCAGGCGGTCATGCAGGCGGTTGGCCATCTCGGCCGCCGCCGCCTTGGTGAAGGTCAGGCACAGAATGCGTTCCGGCGGGCAGTCCATCAGCAACAGACGCAGCACCCGGTCAGTCAGGACATGGGTCTTGCCGGTCCCGGCGGAGGCGGTGACCCAGGCGGAGAGCGCGGGATCGGCGGCCAGGCGTTGATGTTCCGTGGCGCGCATGGCCTAGAAATCCCCCGGCCCGCCGGCGGTCCATTCCTTGATCCGCGCCAGGTGGTCGTAGTCGGAGAAGCGCGGCGCGATGGCCGGGCGGGGCCGGGCCAGATAGGCGGTATCTGGGTCATCAAACTTGGCAATCAGTTCGATCAGGCCGGCTTGCGCCTCGCGCGCCAGATCACCGCCGGGGGTTTTGATGTTGCGGATCTGGCCCGGCTCCCGCCCGCCCGAGACCCGCCAATAGCTCAATTGCGCGGCCTCCCCCCCCGGCACAAGGGTTAAGCCGTCGGCCATGGCAAAGCCGCCCGCCAGGGCAATGGCGGCCTCCAGGGGCAATTGCGGCGCTTCCCCGCGCTGCAGTTCGCCCTCGTTGGGAACCACGCCGGTCTTGTAGTCAATGATGCACAGGCTGCCGTCGGCCAGCCGGTCGATGCGGTCGGCGATGGCGGTCAGGGTGAAATCCCCAGCCGGGCCGGGCAGTTTCAATTCGCCCTTGGCTTCCGTGACCAGGGGCCGGATGCCGGGCCGGCGCATGGCCTCCTGGGCCAGGAACCATTCGGCGATGCGTTGAAAGCGCGGCCACCAGAAGGCGCGGACGCCGGGACGATCCAGCATCTCGCCAAAGGCGGCGCGGCCCATCTCGAGTAATTCAGACAGGCCGTCAGCGGGGAGATCGTCCGGGTGGGCGTCGGCGAATTTTTCCAAGGCGCGATGCACCGCATTGCCGTAGTCGGCGGCACCGGGATCGGCGGCGATGGGGTCCAGGGCGCGCAGTTTCAGAATATGCCGGGCATAGACCGCATAGGGGTCGCGGATCCAGGTTTCCACTTGGGTCACCGACAATTTTCGCGGCCGGGCCGCTACCGGTGGCTTGTATTCAGGTGCCGCTACGGGGCGCGGCGGCCCGGCGTCATCCAAGCGGCCCTGCCAGCCGCGCAAGTCCCGCGCCCGCCCCAAATCCAAATGCAGCCCGGCGGCCAGCAGAACCTGTTCCAGACGCAGCAGCCAGCGCGACGGCACCGTGGGTGTGCCCTCTACCTTGGCGGCGCGGGTCAGCACGACCTCGCTACCGCAGGCGGCCTGGAAAAAATCGTGGGCCGCCTGGCCGATCCGCCGTTCCGGGCTGGGCAGGCCAAGGCGGGCCGCCATGGGCCGGCTCAACCAGGCGTCAGCATCCGCCTGGCCCGGCCAAGTGCCTTCGTTCAAGCCGCCCAGCAAGACCAGATCGGCGCTTTGCATGCGCGCTTCCAACGGTCCCCAAATGTGCAGGCGCGGATGCAGGCCATAGGCCGGACGCACCGCCTGGCCAACCATCAGGCTGTTCAGCAGGGCCGGGTAGCCCGGCCCCGCCATGTTCGGCAGACCGGCGGCGGCCAGCAGATCGGCGATGAAGCGCATGGCGGCCTCGCCCGCCTCGCCCGCCCATAGCTGACACTGGCCCCGCTCATCCCGGGCCAGCCATTCGGCGAATTCGATGTGGGCCTTCAGCAATTCCGCCAGGGAGGCCGCTGGTTGTTGGCACAGCGCCAGGGCCGCCCCGCCATGATCGGACAAATCATCCAACAACGCGCGGGCCGGGAGCGAGTCCTCGCGGTTTGCGGCAAGGGCGGCCGCCAGCCCGGCGATGCCGGGCGCGGGCCGGGGGCCGCGCAGGGCCAGGCGGTCCAGATCCCGTGCCGCCCCGCGCAGGACGCCATGGGGCCGCCCGCCCAGGGCCAGTGGGTGTTTCAGGGCGGCCAGAAATGCGACCGGATCCAGCCCGCCGCCCAGCATTTCGGCGGTGAGACGCAGCAACGATCCAGGGGGCGTGGCGGCCAGGGGCAAGCCGGCGGAATCGTCCACCGCGACATCCCAACGGCTCAATTCCGCCCCCACCCGCCGCGCCAGGCCCCGGTCGGGGGTGATCAGGGCGGCGGTGCGTCCCGGTGTTTCCAAGGCCTGACGCATGGCCAGGGCGATGACGCCGGCTTCCTCGATCGGGTCGGCGCAATCGATCCGCACCAGGCCCGCCGCCGCCGCGCCGCTCATGGTTGGCAGGTGGCGCCATTGATCCGTGGTTTCCGTCGGGCGCAGGGCCTCCCGCAGCAGTGCATGACGCGGCCGTTCGCCGGCGGCCTCCGTCCAGGGCCGAACCTGGGCCCGGTCCACGCCAATCGTCGCCAGCAATTGGCGCAGGCCGAATTGAGCGTGGCTTTGATCCACCGCGGTCCAGGTTGCCCCGTCGGCGTGCCGGTCCAGACCCGGCAGCACCACTGCGCCATTGTCCAGATGTGCAACCAGGGCAATCAAGGCCTCGGTGGCGGGGATGGAGCCGGTGGAACCGGCGATTACGATGGGATCCGCGGGCGGCGTTTGCCGCCAGCGATCCGCCTGGGCCCGCAGCACGGCGTTGCGGCGCTGGCCGGGGTCCATGCAGCCTTCCGCCGCCAGCAGCGCCTGCCAAGGGTCGGCCAGCAGATTGAGGAATTCCAGGGTTTCCTGCCAATGGGCCGCCAGGTCATCGGGGACCAGGTCTTCCAGGGCGGAGAGGGGGACATCCTCGGTCTGCAGGCGGTCCAGAAGGCCGGCCAGTTCGCGGGCCAGGGGGGCGGATTGGGCCGGATCGATGTCCCGGTCGCGGGCGATCAGATGCAGCAGCAACAATTGCCGGCGCAGGGCCGTGATGGCCGGCGGCAGAGCCAGCAGATCGTCGCCGGCGGCGGAATATTGCGGCGGGTCGAGCAACAATTCATCCTCGTCCACGTCGCCGATCGCATGCATGCGGGGCAACAGCATGGCGCGGCCGGCTGTCTGGCGCAAAAAGCCGTCGCGCGCCGCCCGAATGCCCCGCCGTGTTGGCACCAACAGGGTCAGGCGCCCCAGATCAAGGGGATCAGCGCCGTATCGTGTCAACAAACCCGCCACCAATTGATCGGCAAACCCCATGCCAGGGTCAATGGTGAAGACGTTGGGACCGTCGGTCATGGGACTAACCTCGCAAGGCCCGCTCGGCCGCCGCCAGTCCCTCGGGCCGGTTCAGTTCCATCCAGCCGCCTTCATGACGCAGGCCGAACAGGCGGTTTCCCCGGCCGGCCCGATCATAGATGCGGTTGAGCGAGAACGCCCCCGGCGGACAATCGGTGAACAGTTCCGGTGTCAGGATTTGAATACCCGAATGGATGAAGGGCGCCACCCGACCCTCCCCCCGGCGGCGCAACTGGCCGTCATCCAGCATGGTGAAATCACCCACGCCCCGGTATCCGATGGCGCCCACCGTCGGTTGCAGCAACAACAGCGCATCCATGATCCCGGGCTCGAACCGGGCCGCCATCGCGGCCAGGGAATTGCCCCTGTCGTCAAACCAAAGAACATCGCCATTAATCACAAAAAACGGTCCATCGCCCAACAGAGTCAGAGCCCGCGCCACGCCGCCACCGGTTTCCAGCAAGCCGTCGCTTTCATCGGAATACTGAATATCCAGATCTCCGCGGGCTTCCAGATGGCGGCGCAATGTTTCGCCTTCGTAGTGCAGATTGACAACCACCCGGTCGATGCCGGCATCCCGCACCCGGTCCAGCACCCGGTCGATGATGGCGCGCCCGGCCACCCACAGCAAAGGTTTCGGCCGGGATGCGGTCAGCGCGCCCATGCGCCGGCCTAGACCGGCGGCCAGGATCATTGCGGTGCGTGGTATCTCCACCATGCGGTCATCTCAACATGAAAAGGAATCAGTTGGGGATTGTGCGGCCTGGGATGCCGGGGATCAATATTGAAATGCGTTGCCGCCATCAGCCCGGACGGGGGAAGCGCACCGGATTGCAGCGCGGAAACGCGATGGCAACCGCCGGCTACATGGATGTGGCTCGAACCTGTTGCTGGTAAAGCTGAAACGCCTTGATATTGGTGGAAACCAGCAAGACCCAGCCGGCCAGGCCATAGACCGACGCCAGGCCGATGGCAAAGGGCCACGAGGGGGGTAGAACCGTGCCCATGAACATCAGTGTCATGGGCACCACCATGGTCACCGAGGTGGTCAGCAAATAGACAACGCCCAGCATGACCCGCGCCCGGGACCGGCCCGTATAGGCGAAATAGCAGACCAGGATCAACAAGACCAAAAAAAACATGCCGATCACATAGGCGTAATTGATCTCGCCCCGTTCCAGGCCGATGGGCAGCCCCTCGGTCATCAGGCGGCGCATATTGTCCAGGGGAATGGCGACCACTAGCGAAAGAACGGCGAACATGACCCGCCGGCCCCAGATTTGCGGTTCGGTCATGACAATGTTTAAGCTTTTGTCTTCATTGACATTATTCATACGAATACTCTGACAGTTCCGGCACCGTCACCGAGATATGGCGCTTTTCAATAGGGGCCGCAATGTTACACTTAAATTCGTAAACAGTGCGTGACGGCCATCACCGGCCAAATTGGACCGTGGAAACCGTGAAAAGGGAATAACGGACGTGAACAATTCTTTGGAAACACCGCAAAGACGAATTCTGGTTACCGGTGCGGCCAGCGGCATCGGCGCCGCCCTTTGCCGCCGTCTGGCCGCCCCCGGCGTGACCTTGTTCATGCACACAAGGGCCAACCGGGCCGGGGTCGAAGCGGTGGCGGAAGCCGTGGCACAAAAAGGTGGCGCCAGCCATGTTTACTACGGCGATCTGGCCGAGGCGGCGGTGGCCGGCGATCTTATCCAGGCCATCGCGGCGACGGGTGGTCTCGACAGCCTTGTGGCCAATGCCGGTTTCGCCAACAAAACACCGCTGGCCGAACTGGATGACGCGACCCTGGCGCAATCTCATGCGGCCATGCCGGCGGCCTTTAACCGCCTGTGCCGAGCCGCGCGGCCATTTCTGCAGGCAGCCGGCAAGGGCCGGGTGGTCGCGGTATCCTCCTTCGTGGCACATCGGTTTCAGTTGGGAGATGTCTCCATGCCGGCAAGTGCGGCGGCCAAGGCGGCGTTGGAAGCCCTGGCTCGGGCCTTGGCGGTGGATCTCGCGCCCCATGGGGTAACGGTCAATTGCGTGTCGCCCGGCTATATCAAGAAGGACCCCGGCGCCCATGCGGCCCTGGGTTCGGGAAATCTCCGCGGGGCCCATGACCGTATTCTGTTGGGCCGCCTGGGTGAACCGGACGAAATCGCCGCCCTGATCGAATTTCTGCTATCCCCGGCGGCGGCGTATATCACCGGCCAAACCATTCACGCGGACGGTGGCCTGGGGCTTTAGAGTGGTTTTCTAACATCGTTCAAAATTCGCTCAAGGGCTCGTGATCGCATGTGATTGGCCTTGTCCGGGACGAGGGGCCAAATTGCCCATACACACCTAAATAAGCACATGTACAAAAACCCTGCCTTGGAGGCTTTTCCCTATGTCGAACCCAACTGCAAAAGTAAAAATAATTCTTGGCTCCGTGGCCATCGCCGCCATGACTG
>JAPYUH010000079.1:0-5817 GCA_029936195.1 Alphaproteobacteria bacterium | reverse complement strand
AAACTTTTTGAAAATACGCTCTATTGCGCGGCGGACGCACCTTTCTGCTTCAACTGCATTTCGGTTTCGTCCAGGGCCCGTGTGAAGCGATCGAACAACGCGTCGATCTCCTCCTTGTTGATGATCAGGGGCGGGCAAAAGCCGAGAATGTCGCCGGGCATGGCGCGAGTGATCAGGCCGTGTTCCTGGGCTGCGTTCTGGATCAGGGCGCCAATCTTGGCGGCCGGGTCGTAGGACCGCTTGGTCGCCTTGTCGGCGACGATCTCCACGGCGCCAACAAGTCCCACGCCGCGGGCGTCGCCGACCATGGCGTGATCGGCCAATTGCGCAATCCGGCTTTGGAAATGCGGCGCCATGGCCCTGACGTGGCCCATGATATTCCGTTCTTTCATCAGCTTTTGCGCCCGCAAGGCCACCGCCGCGCAGGCCGGATGGGCCGAGTAGGTATAGCCGTGGCCGAACAGACCCAGTTTTTCTGAATTGCCGCGCAGGCCCTGATAAATCTCCTCGCTGATCATGACGGCGGAGATGGGCAGATAAGCCGACGACAGCGCCTTGGCGCAGGTCAGGATGTCGGGCTTGATGTTATAGGTCTGGCTGCCCCACATATTGCCCGTGCGGCCGAAACCACAGATCACCTCGTCGGCGATCATCAGCACATCGTATTTTTTCAGAACCGCCTGGATCTTTTCGAAATAGGTTTTCGGCGGCAGGATTACCCCGCCCGCGCCCATGACCGGCTCGGCGATGAAGGCGGCAACGGTCTCGGGTCCTTCTTCAAGGATCATGTCTTCCAACGCCTGGGCGCAGCGGGAGGCGAAGTCTTCTTCCGACTCACCGTCTTCGGCGCCGCGATAGTAATCGGGCGTCATGGTGTGGCGGACGAAATCCAGGGGCAGGTCAAAATCCGCCTGGGCATAGGGCAGGCCGGTCAGGCTGCCCGAAGCGACGGTGACGCCGTGATAGCCGCGCAGGCGCGAGATGAATTTCTTCTTCTTTGGCGTGCCCCGGGCGTTGTTGAAATACCACACCATCTTGACCGCCGAGTCGTTGGCTTCCGAACCGGAGTTGGCGAAAAATACCTTGGAAAATTCGACCGGCGCGATTTCCTTCAACAACTCGGCCAGATCAATGGCCGGATGCACGGACTTGCCGCCAAAGCCTTGATAGTAAGGCAGGGTCTGCAATTGTTCCGTCGCCGCGTCGACCAGTTCCTGTTCGCTAAACCCGAACGAGGCGCACCACAGTCCGGCCAGCCCCTCGATATATTCCTTGCCGCTTTCGTCGGTGATATAGACGCCCCGGCCCTTGGTGACGATATGCGGGCCGGTGACCTCGTGCGTCGCCAGATTGGTATAGGGGTGCAAATAATGTGCGATGTCCCGGCTTTCCGCCGAATTGCCGCGATCGGTCATAGGTTCGTTTCCTTTCCTGGTGCCTCTGCCAACGTGCATGGAATTGGGTTGCCGCCATTTCACGCCTTCTTGCCCGCGAAGTCAAAACGTGCGGCAATCCTGCGCAAACTCAAGGCCGGAGTTTCGCAGTTTCTTGCAGCGACCCGTTGCCGGATTGTATAGGTAAAATGCCGGCGATTTGATAGAGGAATAAACATGCATTTGGAGACCCAGGCAGGGGATCGGATCTTCCTGGAAGAGGTCGAGGATTTTCTGGCCGACCATCTGAGCGCCGAGTTGCGTCAGGCCGGACGGCGGACCATGGGCATCTGCAGCCCCCACGACGCCAATCAGGCCTGGCAGAAAATCCTCCATGCCAGGGGCTGGGCCGCGCCCAGTTGGCCGGTGGAACATGGCGGACCCGGCTGGACCGCCACCCAGCGGCATCTATTCGCCACCGCCTGCCATCTGGCTCATGCGCCCTGCTGGCGCCCATGGGGCTGGACATGGTCGGCCCGGTCATCATGGGCCACGGCAGCGCGGAACAAAAAGCCTTCTACCTGCCGCGCATCCTGGCGGCGGAAGATCGCTGGTGCCAGGGCTATTCGGAACCGGGTTCGGGTTCGGACCTCTCCTCGTTGCAGACCCGCGCCGTCGCCGACGGCGATGACTACATCATCAACGGCACCAAGATCTGGACCACCTATGCCCAATACGCCAACCGCATGTTCTGCCTGGTCCGCACCGCGGCAGAGGGCAAGCCGCAGGCGGGCATCTCCTTCGTGCTGCTGGAAATGGACAGTCCCGGCATCACGGTGGAGCCGATTATTTCCATGTCCGGCAATCACGATATCAATCAGGTATCCCTGGATGACGTGCGCGTGCCCCGCTCTAACCTGGTCGGTGCCGAGAATGACGGCTGGAGCGTGGCCAAGAATCTGCTGGAATTCGAACGCGGCGGCCGCGCCTGGGGGGCGCGGCTGCGCGGCGCCTTCGCCGGCTTGCGGGAGCTGGCCGAAGCACGGGGATTGGCGCGGGAAATATTTGGGCGGCGTCTGGCGGCGTTGGAGGTGGAGATCCGGGCGGTGGAGATCACCGAACAGCGGGTCATCGCCGAACTACAGCACACCGGCCGCATGGGCTCGGCATCGTCCCTGCTGAAACTCACCGCCGGCGATGCCCTGCAAGCCATCACCGAATGCAGTGTCGAGGTGATCGGCGTCCATGCCGCCCCCCATCAGCCGGAGGCGCGGGCCTGGGGCAGCAATTTGGCGCCCATCGGGCGGGCTGATGAACTGGTGGTCATGGGCTCCTACCTGGACCTCCGGGCCCGCTCCATCGCCGGCGGGAGCAACGAAGTACAGCGGAATATCATGGCAAAGCTGGTTCTGGGCATGTAATACAGAGAGCAAGCGTATTTGGGAGAACGACCTTATGGATGTGAACGTGTCGGCGGACGAAACCGCCTTTCGCGACGAAGTCCGCGCCTTTTTTGACGACAAGTTGTCGCCGGACATGCGCGAGGCATCCAGTTTGACTTCCGGTGTCTTTGCCGAGATGTCCATCGGCCGGCGCTGGCACCAGGCGCTCTACGAACAGGGCTGGATCGCGCCCTCTTGGCCGGAAGAGCATGGCGGCACCGCCTGGAGCCCGATGCAGAAGTATATCTACGATTCAGAGGCCGGCGCCTCGGGCGCCCCGCGCCTGTTCTCCATGGGTCTGCGCATGGTCGGCCCGGTGATCATGAAATTCGGCACGGACGAACAGAAAAACTTTTACCTGCCCCGCATTTGTTCCGGCGAAGATACCTGGTGTCAGGGCTATTCCGAGCCCGGCTCGGGCTCCGACCTGGCCTCGTTGCAGACCCGCGCCATTGTTGACGGCGACCATTACGTGGTCAACGGCACCAAGATCTGGACCACCGGCGCGCAGTACGCCGACCGTATGTTCTGCCTGGTCCGCACCTCAACCGAGGGCAAGAAGCAGGAAGGCATTTCCTTCATCCTGATCGACATGGATACCCCGGGCATCACCATCGAGCCGATCATCACCATGGCCGGCGATCACGAGGTCAACCAGGTCTTTTTCGACGATGTGCGCGTGCCCATCGCCAATCGGGTGGGGGCGGAAAACGACGGCTGGACCGTGGCCAAATACCTCCTTGAATTTGAACGCGGCGGCGCCGCCTACGCCACCACCTTGGCCGCCGCCCTGGAGAAACTGCACGCGATTGCCGAGGCCGAGCGCGCGAGCGGCGGGCGTCTGATCGACCAGCCCGCCTTTGCCGCCAAGCTGGCCGCCCTGGAAGTGAAACAGCGGGCGGCGCAAGCCACCGAACACCGCATCATGTCCGATATCGCCCAGCGGGGACGGCCGGGACCGGCCTCATCAATGATGAAATTGGTCGGCTCGGAGACCAACCAGGCCATTTCCGAACTGGCGGTGGAGGCGACGCAATATTACGCCGCCGCCTACCAGCCGGAAGCCCGGGTGCCCGGCAACAATATCGAACCCATCGGCCCGGCGTCCTCCGTGCCGGTAATGCCGAAATACCTCAACTACCGCGCCGCGACCATTTATGCCGGTTCCTCGGAGGTGCAGCGCAATATCATCTCCAAATTGGTCTTGGGGCTGTAATCGCCATGGACCTGGACCTGCTGCCCGAGGACCTGACCTTCCAGGATGAAGTCCGCGCATTTCTGGCGGAAAACCTCACGGATGAAATGCGCGAGGCGAACCACCTGAGCGGCGGCTCGTTCGATGATTTCGACGTCAGCTTCCGCTGGTTTCACGTGCTGTCGAAAAAGGGCTGGGTGGCGCCGTCCTGGCCGAAGGAGCATGGCGGCGCGGCCTGGACGCCCATGCAGAAGTATATCTACAGCACCGAAGCTGCCAAGGCCGGTACGCCGTCCTATTTCGCCATGGGTATTTCCATGGTCGGCCCGGTGATCATGGGCTTCGGCACGGAGGCGCAGAAAGCCCATTACCTGCCCCGCATCCTGTCGGGCGAGGATATCTGGTGCCAGGGCTATTCCGAGCCGGGCTCCGGCTCGGACCTGGCCTCGTTGCAGACCCGGGCGGTGGCGGACGGTGACGATTATGTCATCAACGGCACCAAGATCTGGACCACCGGGGCCCATCTCGCCAATCATATCTTCTGCCTGGTGCGCACGGCGGACACGGAGGTACGCCAGGAAGGCATTAGCTTTCTGCTGTTCCCCATGGACACGCCGGGCGTCGCCCTCAAGCCGATCATCAACATCGCCGGCGAACATACCTTCAACCAGGTGTTCTTCGATGATGTACGGGTGCCGCAGTCGTGCCGCCTGGGCGCGGAGAACGACGGCTGGACCGTGGCCAAGTACCTGCTGGAATTCGAACGCGGCGGCAGTGCCCATGGTGCCGCCGTTGCCGCCTCCCTTTCGACATTGCGCCAGGTGGCGGCGGGGGACACCCTGGACGATCCCCTGTTCGCCCACAAGGTGGCGGCGGCGGCGATCCAGCAGCAGGCGGCCGAATACACCGAACACCGCATCATCGCCGACATCGTGCGCCAGGGCCGGCCGGGCACCGCGTCCTCCATCATGAAAGTCATGGGTTCGGAAACCAATCAGCGGATCACCGAACTAACGGTGGAGGCCCTGAACTATTACGCCGCGCCCTACCAGCCGGAGGCGCGAAAATCCGGCAGCAATGTAGCACCCATCGCACCGGCGGTGGGGGTGGCGGCGGTGGCCAAATACCTGCACCTTCGCGCGGCGTCCATCTACAGCGGCTCCAACGAAATCCAACGCAACATCATGGCCAAGCGGGTGCTGGGCCTGTAGGTCGGGAGAGGGCGATCAAAGAACCCAATCCCGACACCTAGAGCAATCTCACAGTTTCCTGAATAGCGTATGGAAATTTGGATTGCCGTGCATGATATTGCCGCCATCAGGGAACAGAACCTGGCCTTTACGCAACCTTCAATAATCTATTTCCGTGCGTGTCTGTAAAACCAGAGCCGAGCCCGCACACCTCCAGCAGAGATTTGATTGTCCGTGAGATGGCCAGCAATATCCCGCCGAAACTCGGCGGCTCTCCGATCGCCATTCGCTATGCCAATCGTGGCCCATTTGAATGCTTCCACGAGATCGCGGGAGACACCTTCGCCAATCATGTACATGACGCCAAGATTGCCGGGCGCTTTGTCATTGCCAGCACTGGCGGCTTTCTCAAACCAATACTTCGCAGCTTTGAAATCCCGGTTCACGCCCTTGCCATTGTAGTAATAATGTCCAAGATTATAGAGGCATTGGGATAATTTTGTTCTGCGGCCTTGCGGTACCAGATGGCGGCCTTTGAAAAATCTTGTACTACGCCATCGCCTTCTTGATACCTAACGCCAATGAGATATTGCGCCTGTGCCTGGCCGGTAGCGGCC
>JAPYUH010000078.1:7847-15712 GCA_029936195.1 Alphaproteobacteria bacterium | reverse complement strand
AAGGACGGCTCCCCTCTCAAATCGAAACCGCGCCGCCCCCATCCCCGGTTGCGGCTTCCAGGTCAAAGGCGGCAGCCATGAGGGCCTTGGTATAGTCGGTTTGCGGGGCATCGAAAATCTGGTCGGCCTTGCCCTGTTCCATGACCTTGCCGTCGCGCAGGACGATGACTTCGTCGGCCAGGGCGCGGACCACCTTAAGGTCGTGGGAAATGAACAAATAGGCCAGACGGTGGCGCTGTTGCAGATCCCGCAGCAAATCAACAATCTGGGCCTGGACCGAGACATCCAGGGCCGAGGTCGGCTCGTCCAGCACCACGAAGCGGGGCTGCAGCACCATGGTCCGGGCGATGGCGACGCGCTGGCGCTGGCCGCCGGAAAATTCGTGCGGAAAACGGTCCATGGCGCTGGGTTCCAGGCCGACCTCCTCCAAGGTGCGGGCGATCAGGGCCCGGCGCTCGTCCTGGGTGCCGCCCTCGCCATGCACCAGCAGGCCCTCCTCGATTATCTGCGCAATGGACATGCGCGGGGAGAGGGAGGAAAACGGGTCCTGGAAGACGATCTGCATCTGCCGCCGCAACGGGCGCAGCACCTTGCCGCCCAGGCCGTCGATGGCCTGGCCCTGGAACTGGATCGCGCCCTGGCTGGAGATCAGGCGCAACAACGCCAGGCCCAACGTGGTCTTGCCCGAGCCGCTTTCCCCTACCACGCCCACGGTGTGGCCTTCGCGGACTTCCAGACTGATCTCGTCCACGGCGCGCACATGATCCACGGTGCGGCGGAAGATGCCGGCCTTGATGGGGAACCAGACGCGCAGGTCCTCCGCCGTCATCACCACGTCCGCATCGTCGGGGGGGTGGGCCGGTTTGCCGCCTGGTTCGGCAGCGAGGAGATGTTTGGTATAGCTATGTTGCGGACGCTCGAAAATATCGCGGGTTGCCGCCTGCTCGACGATCTCGCCCCCCGTCATGACCAGCACCCGGTCGGCCATGTGGCGAACCACGGCCAGATCATGGGTAATCAGGATCAGGGCCATGCCCAACTGGCTCTGCAGCTCCTTTAGCAGATTCAGGATCTGCGCCTGAATAGTCACGTCCAGGGCCGTGGTGGGTTCGTCGGCGATGAGGATTTCCGGTTCGTTGGCCAGCGCCATGGCTATCATCACCCGTTGCCGCTGTCCGCCGGAAAGCTGATGGGGATAGGCGTTCAGACGTTTTTCAGGCTCCGGTATACCGACCAAAAGCAGCAATTCCAGAATGCGGGTTCGGGCCTGGGCGGCGTTCAAATTCTTGTGCAGGGAAAGCACCTCGCCGATCTGATGTTCGACCACATGCAAGGGGTTCAGGGCCGTCATGGGCTCCTGGAATATCATGGAGATGTTGTTGCCGCGCGCATGCTGCAGCGTCGCCTCGTCCGCCCCCATCAGTTCCTGGCCCCGATACAGGATAGAGCCCGACGGATGACTGGCGCTGGAATAGGGCAAAAGTTGTAGAATGGACAGCGCGGTGACCGATTTGCCCGAGCCACTTTCCCCTACGATGGCCAGGGTCTCGCCGGGATTGATCTCGAACGAGACCCCCTTGACCGCATGGGACTTTCCGCCCTCGACCCGGAAGTCGACGGAGAGGTCTTTTATTTGCAGGATCGCCTCGGTCATGCGGTCTTCTCCGCCACGGCACCTTCGGCGACGATGGGCCCGGCAGCCGCACCCTTGCGCGGGTCAAAGGCGTCGCGCACGGCCTCGAAGATAAAAATCAGCAAGGTCAGCATGATCGACAGCATGACGAATGCAGTGATACCCAACCACGGCGCCTGCAAATTGGCCTTGCCCTGCTGCAGCATCTCGCCCAACGAGGGGGAGCCGGGCGGCAGGCCAAAGCCGAGAAAATCCAGCGCCGTCAGGGTGGTGATGGAACCTGACAGAATAAACGGCAGAAAGGTCAGGGAAGCGACCATGGCGTTGGGCAGGACGTGGCGGTACATGATCATGGCGTCGGACAGGCCCAAGGCGCGGGCGGCGCGCACATAGTCGAAATTACGGGCGCGCAGAAATTCGGCGCGGACCACGCCGACCAGGCTCATCCACGAAAAAATCAACATGATGCCCAGCAGCCACCAGAAATTCGGTTCCACGAAACTGGCCAGGATGATCAACAGGTACAAAGTCGGAAGGCCGGACCAGACCTCGATAAAGCGCTGGAAAAGCAAATCCGTCCAGCCGCCGAAATAACCCTGCACTGCCCCCGCCGTCACGCCGATGATGGAGGAGAAGACGGTCAGCACCAGGCCGAACAGCACCGAGATGCGAAAGCCGTAGATCAGCCGCGCCACCACGTCCCGGCCCTGATCATCCGTGCCCAGCCAGTTCTCGCCCGATGGCGGGGCGGGCGCCGGGACGGGCAGGTCATAGTTGATGGTGCGGTAGCTGTAGCGGATCGGCGGCCAGATGATCCAGCCCTTGGCTGCCACAATCAGTTCGGTGACGAAGGGATCGCGGTAGTCGGCCTCCGTCTCGAACTCGCCGCCGAACGCGGTTTCGGGGTAGGTGAAGAATACGGGGGCATGGATCTCACCCTTGAAGCCGATCAACAGCGGCTTGTCGTTGGCGATGAACTCGGCGAACAGGGCCAGGAAAAACAGGCCCAGGAAGATCCACAGGGACCAATAACCGCGCTTGTTCGCCCGAAAATTGCGCAGGCGGCGCCGGGTCAGTGGAGTGATGGGCCGGCCAAGGAATGTATCCGCCATGCCCTAGTACTCTCTATCGGAATAGGATGATACGTCTGATCGCCCAGTCGGGTCTTTCGGGTAGGAGGCGTTGTGCAGGCGATGCGGGACATCGTCAAGCGACGGCGACGCCGCCGAAAGACCCGAATGGGTGACCCGCAGATCGCATTGGGGGGCGGATTTGCAGGCCCCTCGGGCAGCGTCACGCGGCTCTTGTGATGCGCCAGCATCACGGCGAACCACATTCCTTGCCGAAGAGACCTGCAAATCCGTCATACGTATCATCCTATCCCGATAGAGGGTACTAGACCTCGCGGCTTTCGAAATCGATGCGCGGGTCGATCAGCATGTACATCACATCGCCGATCAGGTTCAGTGCCAAGCCCATCAGGGTGAAGACATACAGAGTGCCCATGACCACCGGGTAATCCCGGTTCAACGCGGCCTCGAACCCCAGCAGGCCGAGGCCGTCGAGGGAGAAGATTACCTCGATCAGCAGCGACCCCGTAAACAACACCCCGATAAAGGCGGAGGGGAAGCCCGCCACCACGATCAACATCGCATTGCGGAACACATGGCCGTACAGCACCCGTGTTTCGCCCAGGCCCTTGGCTCGCGCCGTGACCACGTAATGCTTGTTGATTTCGTCCAGGAACGAATTCTTGGTCAGCATGGTCAGAGTGGCGAAACCGCCGATGGCCATGGCGGTGATGGGCAGCACCATATGCCAGAAATAGTCGGCGATCCTGGCCGGCCAGCTCATCTCGTCCCAACCTTCCGAAGTCAGGCCGCGCAGGGGAAAGAGATCCCAGAACGAGCCGCCGGCGAACAGCACGATCAACAGCACGGCGAACAGAAAACCGGGAATGGCGTAACCGACAATGATGGCGGTGGAGGTCCAGATATCGAACCGGCTGCCGTCGCGCACCGCCTTCGCGATGCCAAGCGGGATGCAGATCAGATAGGTCAGCAAGGTGGTCCAAATGCCCAGGGATATGGAGACCGGCATTTTGTCCACGACCAGGCCGATGACCGATTGATCGCGGAAAAAACTCTCGCCGAAATCAAACCGGGCATAATTCCAGACCAGCAGGGCAAAGCGTTCATGGGCTGGTTTGTCCAGGCCGAACTGCCGCTCCAGATCCTTGATCAATTCCGGGTCCAGGCCCTGGGCGCCCCGGTATTTGGAAGATACCCCCGCCTCCGCGCCCCGCTGGCCGGCACCTTGGCCCTGCTGGCTGACCTCGGCACTGCCGCCGCCCGAGACCCGCGCCGTGGCCTCCACCGCCGTGCCCATCAACTGCGCAATGACCTGTTCCACCGGGCCGCCGGGAAGGAATTGCAGCACGATGAAGTTCAGCAACATGATGCCGAACAGGGTTGGGATCATCAGCAGCAGGCGGCGGATGATGTAGGCGAGCATCTATTTTCGGCCCAGCTTGCCGGCCTTGGCCCCGTCCCACCACCAGGTATCGAGCACGCCGCGGGCATACTTCGGCTTGATCGCCGGACGTCCGAACAAATCCCAATAGGCAATGGTGTGCGAGGCCTTGAACCATTGCGGCACCAGATTGTGGGTCCACATGATGACCCGGTCCAGGGCGTGGGTGGCGTGGCGTAATTCGTCCCTGGTCTTGGCGGCGATGATTTTTTCGATCAGATCGTCCACGACCGGGCTTTTCAGGCCGGTGTAGTTGCGCCCGCCGGTCATGTCGGCGGTCTTGGAATTCCAGGCGTTGCGCAGGCCCAGCCCCGGCGTCAGCGAGGATGAATTGCGGAAGGTGGTCACGTCGAAATCAAATTCCTGCAGGCGCCGTTGGTACTGCGCCGGTTCCACCAGGCGGAAGCGAGCCGCAATGCCCAGCCTTTCCAGGTTGCGCACATACGGCATGACAATGCGTTCGAACAGTTTGCTGTACGAGATGAACTCTATCTCGAACGGCGCGCCCTGGCCATTGACCAGCTTGCCGTTCTTGACGGACCAACCGGCCGCTTTCAAAAGCGCCTTGGCGGCCCGCAACTCAGACCGGATGATGCCTGAACCATTGGTTTTTGGCGCCCGGTAGACGGGGCCGAAAACCTCTCCCGGCAGCGCCTTGCGCCAGGGTTCCAGCAGCGCCAGTTCGGCGCCTTTCGGCGCGCCCGTGGCCTCCATGTCGGAATTCTGGAAGATGCTGTAGGTGCGCCGGTACAAACTGTAGAACAGGTTCTTGTTGGTCCATTCGAAATCAAAAACCAGGCCGATGGCCCGGCGTACCCGGCGGTCGGCGAACTTGGGCCTGCGGGTATTGAGGAAAAACGCCTGGAAGCCGGAGGGGTTTTGATCGGGTAGAACCTCGCGGATCAGCCGGCCATCCTTGACCGCCGGGATGCCGTCATACTTGGTGGCCCAGTTGCGCGAGGTGAAATCCTCGCGGAAATCGATCTTGCCCGCGAACAGGGACTGCAGGGCGATATCCCGGTCCCGGTAATAATCCCAGGTGATGCGCTGGAAGTTGTGGCGGCCGCGATTGACGGCCAGGCCCTTGCCCCAGTAATTATCCGCCAGCACATAGGTGATGGAGCGGCCGGGATCCACCTTGTCCACCTTGTAGGGGCCGCTGCCGAGGGGGGGCGTCATGGTGGTCTTGGTAAAATCGTTGGCCGTATACCAGGCCTTGGAGATGATAGGCATACTTGCCGCGGTGGCCGGCAGGTCGCGGGTCAGGGCGCCGCTGGCGAAATCAAAGCGGATCTTGCGGGGCCCAAGAACCGTCGTGCCGGTGATATCGCGGAACAGAACCCGGAATGCCGGGTGGCCCTTGGCCTTCAGAATATCGAAGGAAAACGCCACGTCGTGGGCGGTGATCTCGCTGCCGTCGTGCCAGCGCGCTGCCCGGCGCAAGGTAAAGGTGATGGATTGGCCGTCGTCGGGCCGCTCGACGCCGCCGGCGATCAGGCCGTAGAAGCTGTCTTCTTCATCCCCCGATCCGGTCATCAGGGTTTCGAAGGTCAGCAGCCGGCCATCGACGCCGAAGGGATTACTGCCCGCCGCCCAGCGCCCCTTCAGAATGAACGGATTCAAACTGTCGAAGTTGCCGTTGTACCACAGGCGCAGACGGCCGGCTTTCGGGGCATCGGGATTGACGTAGTCGAAATGCCTGAAATCGGGGCCGTATTTCAAACTGCCCAGAACGGCGAAACCGTGTTGCGGCTTGGCCACGGCCATGCCAAGCGAGGCGATGGCGAATGCCAGTATGAGGCCAAGGCGAATCATGGTGCGAACCATGGTGCAATTTATGGTGCGAATCATGGGCGGATAGTAGCAGATCGCTCTTAGTTCTGTCCCCTCGGGGTCGCCTTCAGGGCTTTTTCCTTGGCCGGATCGATCCACCAGGTATCGGAAAAGCCAAGGGCGTATTTCGGCTTCACCCGCGGGCGGGAGAAGCGGTTCCAATAGGCGATGCGATAGCTGTTGATATGCCAGTTGGGAATGACGAAATGGTTCCACAACAGCACCCGGTCAAGGGCCCTTGATGCCGCCACCAGTTCCGCCCGGCTGCCGGCGAAGATGATATGGTCGATCAGCTTGTCGATGGCCGGGTCCTTGATGCCGATATAGTTGCGGCTGCCCGGGCGCCCGGCCGCCGCCGAGCCCCAGAAATCCCGCTGCTCGTTACCCGGCGACAGAGACTGCCCCCACCCCCCCACAATGACGTCGAAGTCAAAGGCGCGCAGACGGTTGATGTATTGCGAGGTATCCACGACGCGGATATCCACCTTGACCCCCAGCCGTTCCATGGCGCGCTGGATCGGCGCCACGATCCGGGTAAAGCCCTGGTTGACCAAAAGGAACTCTAATTCCATGGCGCGGCCGTCTTTCATCAGACGGCCCTCCCTGACCGACCAGCCGGCTGATTGCAGCAGTTTTTTGGCCTGTCGCAACTGCCGCCGTGATTTGCCGGAGCCGTCGGTTTTGGGCGGTTTGAACGATTCGGTAAAGACTTCGGCCGGGATTTGGCCCTTCAATGGTTGCAGCAGCTTCAACTCGGCCGGGCCCGGCAGGCCGGAAGAGGCCAGCTCGGAATTGGAAAAATAGCTGTTGGTCCGGGTGTATTGGCCAAAAAACAGGTTCTTGTTGGCCCATTCGAAATCAAATGTCAGGGCCAGGGCCCGGCGCACGGCGCGGTCCTGGAATTTTGCCCGCCTGGTATTGAAGGCAAAGGACTGCATGCCCGTTGGACTGTTGTTGGCCAGGGTTTCCTTGATTACCTTGCCCTTGGCGATGGCGGGAAACTTGTACTGTGTGGCCCAGACCTTGGCGGTGTTTTCCTGGCGAAAATCGAAGGCATTGGCCTTGAAGGCCTCCAGGGCGACGGTGGCGTCGCGGTAATATTCAAATCGCATGGTGGCGAAGTTATAACGCCCCTTGTTGACGCCAAGGTCCCTGCCCCAATAATCCTCCACCCGCTCATAGGTAATGCTGCGCCCGGGATCGACCTTGGTAATGCGGTAGGGGCCGCTGCCCAGGGGGGCCTCCAGGGTTGTCGCCTCGAACTTCCGGTCCCGCCAATAGTGCCGGGGCAATATGGTCAACTGCCCCATGATCAGCGGCAATTCCCGGTTCTTGCGTCCCTTGAAGACGAACTTGATTTTGTGCGGCGAGAGAACCTCGGCCCGCGCCACGTTGGCGTAGTAGAAGCGGTAGAACGGCGCGCCCTTGGTCTTCAGAATTTCCAGACTGAAGGCGACGTCATCGGCGGTGATGGGCTTGCCATCATGCCAGCGGGCCTCGGGGCGCAGATTGAAGGTCACGGCGGAAAGATCATCGGCCACCGTGGCGCTCTCCACCAACAGGCCGTATTCGGCAAAGGCCTCGTCCCGGGAAGAGGTCATCAGGCTGTCATAGATTAAGCCCAGGCCGGCGGCGGAATTGCCCTTGATGGTGAATCCGTTGAGGGTATCGAAAGTCCCCCGCGCCTCCATGCGCACCAGACCGCCCTTGGGCGCGTTCGGGTTGACATAGTCAAAATGGCTAAACCCAGCGGGGTATTTCAACGCCCCAAACATGGACATGCCGTGGCGGGCCGGCCCCTCCGCTTGCACCGGCAAACACAGAAACAACAAACCAATGGTCAGCAGAACGGCGCGCATGGGCCCAT
>JAPYUH010000078.1:0-7747 GCA_029936195.1 Alphaproteobacteria bacterium | reverse complement strand
GGGCATTATTGATGCTGGATGAAACGATGGCCGTTCAATGGGGCAATTTCAAGGCATTAAACCAAGGCACGGTAGAATTGGGTAAGCGGCCTAAAGGCCCGAGTCTTTCCAGGCCGGGTCGGGTTCGGCGGGAGCGGGATCCAGGCCGGCGGCGTTGATGCCCTGAATGGCGCAATATTCGTCTTTTTCCGATGTATCGCCGCTGATGCCCACGGCACCAATCACCTTGCCATCGCCATCCAGCACCAGGACACCCCCCGGCACGGGCACGAAACGGCCGCCCGAGGCGGCGGCCAGGGCGCCTTGAAAGGCCGGGCGGGCGCCAAGGCGGTCGCGAATGGTGCGGCTGGGAATGCCCATGCCCAGGGCCCCCCAGGCCTTGCCCGTGGCGATATCGACACGCAGGATACCAGAGCCGTCCTGGCGTTTCAGCGCCACCACATGGCCACCCGCGTCCAACACGACCACGGTCAGGGGCAGGAAGCCTTCGGCAATGGCGGCGGCCAGGGCGCCGTCTATCATCCGCTCGGCCGCGGCCAGGGGCAGATCGGTCTTCAAATCATAAAGCTGCGGCTCCGTCATGATGTCTACCGCGCGCGATGGCGGTCCATCTCCGGGTTATCGAACGGCTGAAAGGCGGTCAGGTCCTTGGTTTCGTGGTAATGCCGCAGGGCCCAGACGCCGGAGGGGAAGGCGATCTCGTCCCAGGGGATTTCCTCCCAGGTGACCATTTTGACCTCGAGGCTTTCCTCGCCGGCGGCCATCTCGGAGCTGAGCATTCTGGCCCGGTACATCATGTGCACCTGAGAAATACGGGGGATGTTGTAGATGCCGATCAGGGCATCCACCTCGATCGTCGCGCAGGCTTCCTCCAGGGTTTCCCGTATCGCGCCCTCGGCCGTGCTTTCGCCTTCTTCCATGAAGCCGGCGGGCAACGTCCAATAACCGTGACGCGGCTCGATCGCGCGCTTGCACAGTAGGATCTTGTCCTCCCAGGTGCAGACCGCGCCGACCACGATCTTTGGATTGACATAGTTGATCCAGCCGCAATCGTCACAGACATGGCGTTCATGGGTATCGCCGGCGGGCACCTTGCGGGCGAAGGGATAACTTGAAATAGGTCCGTTGTTCATGGCCCTAATTTGGCATCAAGGCGCGCGCGCGTCCAGATACAGGTTATGATGGCGGGAAGATTCATTTGAATGGGAGACCCCAATGGCCGATGCATTTAATCCACCGGGCGTGGCGGTGCCGTTTGGCGCCTTTTCCAACGCGGCCTGGCAGCCGCCGGGCCGGGTCCTGCATCTGGCGGGCCAGGTCGGCGTGGACGAGGATTGGAACCTGGTCGGGCCCGGCGACATGGTCGCCCAGGCGCGCCAGACCTTGGAAAACCTACAATCGATTTTGCGCGGCGCCGGCGGCGAAATGGATGATATCGTTTCGGTCATCGTCTATGTCACCGAGATGGCGCCGTTGATGGCCGTGCACGAGGTGCGCAAGGAATTCTTTTCCGAACCCTATCCCGCATCCACCTTGGTACAGGTCGCCGCCTTGGTGAAGCCGGAATTCCTGATCGAGATTTCCGCCGTGGCCGTCATTCCGGAGGAACGTATTCCGGAAGATCGTATTCCCGAAACGCGGGGTTAGGCTGTCATGGACGTTGTCTTGCAAAGTTTCGCCACCGGCTTTCCGGTCCTGTTGCTGCATTTTTGCGTCACCCTGGCGATGTTGGCGGGCGGCGTGGTGCTTTATGTCTTCACCACGCCGCACAAGGATTTCGCCCTGGTCAAAAGCGGCAATCTGGCCGCCGCCGTGTCCCTGTCGGCCGCCGTTCTGAGCCTGGCCATCCCCTTGGCCTTTTGCATGGCCACGTCGGTCAGCGTGGGGGAAATCGTGATCTGGGGCGTGCTGGCTGTGGTGGTGCAGATTTTGGTGTTCCGTCTGGGCGATCTGCTGCTGCGGGACCTGTCGGCGCGGATCGAAGACGGCGAAATGGCCCCCGCCGTGCTGTTGGCGGGAATCAAGCTGTCCGTGGCCGCCATCAACGCCGCCGCCATATCCGGCTGAACCGCGCCCAGGGCCGATCATGAACCGCTTCACCTATCTGATCGCCATGCTGGCCGTCCTGTACGGCGTGGCGAACGGCCTGATGGGCGCGGGCGACGGCATCCGCCGGCCTGAAATTGCCCAGCCCCTCCATCGTACACCCTCGCGGCAACCAAGCCAGACCGCGCCCCGTGGGCCGACCATCAGTATCGATGTTGGTGCCAAGGGGTCTAGCACCGGCACCGCCTTTGCCATTACCGAGGACGGCTGGTGGCTGACGGCCCGGCACGTGGCCCACGGTTGCGATGCCATCTGGCTGCAAACCGCGCCGCGCAAGGGCTGGCGGGTGCAGGAGGTTCACCTGCATCCCAACGCGGACCTGGCCCTGCTGCGCACCCGGTCGGGACGGTCGCCCCTGCGTTTGGCCACGGCCATGCCGGGTCGGGGCCAGAACGGCTTTTCCCTGGGTTATCCGCAAGGCCGGCCGGGCGACGTGCATGCCCGGGTCCTGGGCCAGGCCCGCCTGAAATCCGTCGGCCGTTATCGCATCAACGAACCCATTCTGGCCTGGGCCGAGGTGACCCGCCGCCCCGCCGACTTGCCCGCCCTGGGCGGTCTTTCGGGCGGGCCCATGCTGGATGATCAGGGCCGCGTGGTGGGCGTACTGGTGGCCTCGTCAAAACGCCGGGGCCGGGTCATGACCACGGCGCCATCGTCAATTCGGGAGTTGCTGGCGCAATTCCCCGAAGCCCAGGTCCGCCCCGGCGCGCCGTCACGGCCCATCGACGACCGCAGCTTCACCGCCCGCGGCAAAACCCTGCGCGGGGAGCTGACCATCGCCAAGGTCATCTGTAGAGTAAAGCGAGCCCGCCGGCGCCCGTGAACCGATAAACCAGTTCGCCCACCACGCGGCTCTGATCAAACTTGAAATGCACTAAGCGGCGATGAGTTCGAATTTATCGACGTCGACCAGGCCGTGATCGGTAATCTTCAGATGTGGAATGACGCATAGAGGCAGGAAGGCCATGTGCAGGAACGGCTCGGGCAGGGGACAACCGATATCCTTGGCGGCAAGGCGCAGCCGTTGCAGGGCGATGACCACGTCGGCCGCGGATTTGTCACTCATCAGACCCGCTATCGGCAACGGCAGATCGGCGATCACCCGGCCGCCGCGCACCACGGCGAAGCCGCCCTCTATCTCGATCAGGCGGTTGACCGCGACCGCCATGTCGCGGTCATTGTCGCCCACGACGATGACGTTGTGGGCATCATGGCCCACGGAAGAGGCGATGGCGGCGTCGCGGAAGCCAAAGCCCTTGATGAAGCCGCGCCCGATATTCCGGTTGCCGCCATGACGGTTCAGAACCACGACTTTCAGCACGTCGTTTTCGGGGTCCGGGTGGCGCAGGCCGTTGGCGAAAGGCAGATCCATGGTCAGGTGCGTGGTGATCACCCCGTCGGGGACCAGGCCGATCACAGGCCCGGAGGGGCCAATGCCGGGAACTTCAAAGATCAAGGGCTCCACCCGGTCAAGCTTGATGGACCGCCGCCCCACGGACAAATCGGGCCGATGGCCGCCAAAGCTCTCGTCATCCACTGGGCGGCCATCGCGGATCACGCTGGCGACGGCGCAATCGGCCAGATCATCCAGCAACACCATGTCGGCGCGATAGCCCGGCGCGATCAGCCCCCGGTCGCGCAAGCCAAAGCCCTGGGCCGCCGACCAGCTGGCCGCGCGATACACCGCGCCCATGGGTGCGCCCGCCCCGATTGCACTGCGGATCAGATGGTCCAAATGGCCTTCCTCGGCGATGTCCAGGGGGTTGCGGTCATCGGTGCAGAGGGCCAGGAACGGCGAGGTCAGATCGTTGATCAGGGGCGACTGGGTCACCACGTCCTTGCACAGGGAACCATCGCGGATCAGCACCTGCATGCCCTTGGAAAGTTTCTCGGCCGCTTCCTTGAGCGAGGTACTTTCGTGACAGTTCTTAATACCGCAGGCGCAGTAGGCGTTCAGGTCCCGGCCCGAGACCATGGGCACGTGGCCGTCAATATGGGCCCCAAAAAAGGTGCTGAGCTTTTCCAGCACCGCGGGCTCCTTGTTCAACACGCCGGGGTAGTTCATGAACTCCGCCAGGCCAATGCCCCGCGGATGGTCCTTGTAAGGCGCCAGGTCGGCCGCGGTGATCACGGCGCCGGATGTTTCCAGATGGCTGGCCGGCACGCAGCTGGAAAGCTGCACCCGCAAATCCATTGCCAAGTTGGCGGCGGCGGCCAGAAAATAGTCCAGCCCCTTGGTGCCCAGGACGTTAGAGATCTCGTGCGGATCGCAGATCGCCGTTGTGGTGCCCCTCTCCAACACCACGCGGTCGAATTCCCAGGGCGAGATGCAGGTGCTTTCCACGTGTACATGGGTGTCGATGAAGCCCGGCACGACCACCTTGCCCCGGCCATCCATCTCGCGCACACCGTGGTAATCGGCCTGGACCCCGACAATCGTGTCCCCCGTCACGGCGATATCGCCGGCAACCATTGCCCCATCAATAACGTTCAAATAGCGGGCGCCCTTGATCACCAGGTCGGCGGGCTCCCGGCCCATGGCCTGGTCAATGCGCCGTGCCAGGATCGCTGTCTTGTCATCCATTCGTCACTGGTCCCCCATCAAGTCAAGTACTCTAGACCCCCAAACGGCTCGCGCAAAGATGTGTGGACCGGTTTTGAGAGAAAAATTTCAGCTGTCAAAAATTTAAAATTTGAATTTCAAACATCATTGATTTAGCATTCCGCCATGGGCAAGGCCAAATTACAGTTGTCGCAAACAGCGTTGGAAATCCGCATTCGGGAGCAATACGACGCCTTGCCCGAAAGCGAACGCAAGATCGGCGACCTGTTCGTCGATTTCCCGGGCCAGATCGCCGCATATTCCGCCACGGAACTGGCCGAATTGGCCGGCGCCTCAAAGGCCGCCGTGACGCGGTTGTGCCATCGTCTGGGCTATGACAATTTCGCCGCCATGCGTCGCGCGGCCCGGACCGGCCGGCAGGCGGGTTCGCCCCTGTACTTGTTGTCGCAAGATCAGGAGGGGCAGGATTTTAGCGCCCTGGCGGCGGGCCACCACCAACAGGATGAGGATTTGTTGAACCAGTCCCTCGCTGGTCTTGACCCTGAAGGCTTCGCCGCCTGCGTCGCGGCCATTTGCCGGGCCCGGCGGGTGTTTGTCGCCGGCTGGCGCAACAGCCAGTATCTGGCGGGCTATCTGCGCTGGCAGTTGATCCAGGTGCGCGACGATGTTCACCTCTTGCCCCGCGCGGGCGAAACCCTGGGCGAGTCCCTGGCGGACTTGAACGCCGACGACATGGTCATCGTGTTCGGTTTCCGCCGCCGCGTTGCCGCCGTGCCGGCCACGTTGAAACTGGCCCTGGGCCGCGGCGCCCAAATTCTCTACTTCACCGATCAGGAAAGCGGTGCCGACGGCCCCGCGACCTGGACCGTTCGTTGTCCCATCCGTAGCGCCGATGCCCTGGACCGCTATGCGGGCGTCATGTCCCTGTTGCATTTCCATGCCATGGCCGTATTGCGGGAGATGGGGGCCAAGGGCCGGGCGCGTTTGGCCCGGATCGAACAAGCCCACGAGGCGCTGCATGAATTCGCCTGAGGTATTGGCCGGGGAGATCATGGGCCGGATTGATCAATTGGCGGCGATCAGCGAAACGCCGGGCGCCCTGACCCGCCGTTACCTCACGGAGGAACACCGCCGCGCCAACCAACTGGTCGGCGAATGGATGAGTGGAGCCGGGATGAACGCGGCCCAGGATGCGGCCGGGAACATGGTCGGCCGCTACGGCGGTGCCAATGACAACAGCCCGGCGCTGATCATCGGCTCGCATCTGGATACGGTGGTCAACGCCGGAAAATTCGACGGCATGCTGGGCGTGCTGTGCGGCATTGCCTGCGTTCAGGCACTGCGGGACGCCGGCCGGCGCATGGCCTATCCCATCAAGGTCATTGGCTTCGCGGATGAAGAAGGCGTGCGGTTCGGCACCACCTATCTGGGCAGCCGGGCCGTCTGTGGCACGCTTGACCCCGCGACGTTCGACCGGACTGACGCCAACGGCATCACCTATCGCCAGGCATTGTTGGATTTCGGCCTGGATGCGGCGCGGATCGGACAGGCCGCGCACCGGGCCGGGGAGGTCAGGGCATTCCTGGAGCTGCATATCGAACAAGGCCCGGTGTTGGAGGCCCTGAACCGTCCCGCCGGCGCGGTCACCGCCATCAATGGCCAGACCCGTTTGTCGGTGACCGTTACCGGTGAAGCCGGACATGCGGGAACGGTGCCCATGGCCCTGCGCAAGGATGCCCTCGCCGTGGCGGCGGAAGGTGTTCTGGCGGTCGAAACCGTCTGCGCCCAGGCCGACGACGTGGTCGGAACCGTGGGCATTTTGAGTACATCGCCCGGCGCCATCAATGTCATACCCGGTGATGTCAATTTCACGGTGGATATCCGCGCCCGGGAGGATGCCGCCCGCCGCGACGCCGTGGCCGCCGCAATCCGGGCCATCCGGGCGGCGGCGGAAAAAAGACGCTGCATTGTCCAGGTGACGGTCCTGCACCGGGCGGTCAGCGCGCCCTGTTCCGAGAGTATGATCGCCATCATCGAAAGAGCCATGGCCGCGGCGGGCGTCGAACCCAGCCGCATGCCCAGCGGCGCCGGCCACGACGCCGCCGCAATGGCGGAAATATGCGATGTGGGCATGATTTTTCTGCGCAGCGACGGCGGCATCAGCCATAACCCGGCGGAACGGACCAGCCAGGAAGACATCGCCGCCGGGGTTTCAATCATGTTGAACGTGCTGGACGAAATGGAAGGATGACGCGGGATGACTGACAGGCACCTTGTCGAGACCTGGCTGGACAGCCATCATGACGAACAGATCGCCTTTCTGGCGGCGCTGGTCAAAGTGCCTTCCGACAACCCGCCCGGCGACTGCGCCGCCCATGGCGCCCGCGCCGCTGAATTACTGACCGCCATGGGGTTTGAGGTGGAAAGCCATTCCGTCCCCGAGGCTCTGTGCCGCGCCAACGGCATGATATCCGCCACCAATCTGATGATCCGCCATCGTTTCGGTACCAGCGATGGCGGCCCGGTGATTGCCCTGAACGCTCATGGCGACGTGGTCGCGCCGGGCGAAGGGTGGCGCCATGATCCCTACGGCGCGGAAATTGTCGATGGCTGGATGCATGGCCGGGGCGCGGCCGTGTCGAAGTCCGATTTCGCCACCTATGCCTTTGCCTTGAAGGCCTTGGTGGAGACCGGCGCCAAGTTGGCCGGCAAGGTGGAACTGCATCTGACCCACGACGAGGAGGCCGGCGGCGCCATCGGCCCGAAATGGCTGATCGACGAAGGACTGTCAAAGCCGGACTACGCCATATCCGCCGGCTTTTCCTATGGCGTCATCACCGCGCACAACGGCTGCCTGCATCTGGCCATCGACGTCCATGGCCGGTCCGCCCATGCGGCCAAGCCCGAAACGGGCCACGATGCCATGGAAGCCACCAATAAGGTTCTGACCGCGCTTTATGATCATCGCAGCTTGCTGGCCGAGCGGGTTTCGAAAATCGACGGCATTGGCTCGCCGCAATTGAATGTTGGCTTGATTGAAGGCGGCATCAACACCAACGTTGTGCCGGACCGGGTCAG
>JAPYUH010000077.1:14132-15831 GCA_029936195.1 Alphaproteobacteria bacterium | reverse complement strand
GACCATATCCCCGCCCCCGCCTTACGTCGGCGGCTGTCAATGCGGCTTCATCCGCTACCGGATCACCTCTAAAGCAGCGGTCGTTTACGCCTGCCATTGTACGATCTGTCAAACCCATACAGGCACGGCCTTCAGCATGGCCATGCGGGTGCCGGCCGAGGACTTCCATTTGACCCAGGGCACGTTGAAAAGCTTCCAAAGGCCCGGGAACGGTCAGACATTGACCTGTTTGTTCTGCCCTGACTGCGGCACGCGCATTCATCACGTGCCCGAGAGGAGTCCCGATCAAGTCAGCTTGAAACCAGGTACGTTGGACGAAACAGGGTGGCTGCGCCCCACCGTGCATTTTTATGCCAGCAGTGCCAAACCATGGGTGAAAATACCCGACGACGCGACGGCATTCGACACCATGCCGAAAGACAAAAGCTGGTTGCGAGGCGATCAGGCCTGAACAGTGAATATTTCCGTCGGTTCGGGCACATTGTGCAGGTCGAACCGGCCGAGGGCGTGCAGATCCTCGCCCTGGGCCTGTTGCACCGCGCCGGACAGCAACAGGGATTGCTCCATCACCTTGCATTGATCCGATAACCTGGCCGAGATAGCGGCGGCGCTGCCGATCACCGTGAAATCCAACCGTTCCGCCCCGCCCACGTTGCCGAAGGTCACTTCGCCCACATGCAGGCCAATGGCGCAGCGCAAGGTCGGATTGGTGGTTTCGGCCAGGGCAGAGATGATCTCGACCGCGGCGTCCCGGGCCGCGGCACAGGCATCGCCAGGGTCGCCATCCACGGGAAAGATCGCCAAGACGCCATCGCCGATAAATTTTAATACTTCGCCCCAGCGCGAGAGGATGGGATCGGCAACGGTTTCAAAGAAATCGTTCAAAAGGTCCAGATAGGCCAGGCGAGGCAGGGATGCGGCCAATTGCGTGGAATCCCGCAGATCGCAAGTCAGGATGGCGGCGGTAATTTCTTCCCCCGCGCCGCGCTGGGTCTCGCCATTCAGAACCCGGCTGCCCGAACGTTTGCCCAGATACGTGGTCAACAGGGTGGAGGTATTCTGCCGCAAGGTCATGGTTTCATAAAATCGGCTAAGGCCAAAGAGGCATTGAAACACCATGCCCAGATCGGCCGTGGTGAAACCGGCGGGGTCGTCGGAGGTCAAGGTCATGGTGGTGATCTGACCGTCGGAGAACGGCAGCGGCATGGCGACATAGTCCGTGCCGCCGCGCTGGCGTAGCTCTTCCATGACGGGAAAGCGGAATTCCGTTGCGCCGGCAACATCAAGGCGCTGGCGCACCCCGCCCAGACCTTCACTGACGTGGCGCACGGGGCTGTTCAGATAGCCGGGCGTCGAAAGCGTGCCGTGGGGGGTATTGAAATCCTCCGCCGGGCCGCCGTCGCGATGCCAGATGTAGCCCCTGCCGGCCAATTGCGGGTGCAGGGTCCAAATGCCGACGCTTATGCGCCACAGAGGTATACCGGCGGCGATCATGGCACGGCCGAACTGTTCCGTCAGCTCGCCTGCCGTCTGAACCAGCCAGGCATCGCGCAGCAGCCAGTCCACCAGGGGACCCGAATAGTCCGTCTTGGTGGCGTTAAGGCAAAGTGGTTGATCGAGGCCGTCATCGAGAAAGGCGATATGCCTGATCGAATGGCGTCTCGTAGCTGAAGGCACCGTTTTCGATGCGGCCGCCGGG
>JAPYUH010000077.1:0-14032 GCA_029936195.1 Alphaproteobacteria bacterium | reverse complement strand
CCTGATCGAATGGCGTCTCGTAGCTGAAGGCACCGTTTTCGATGCGGCCGCCGGGTAAATCCAGATGCCAGTAACTGGCCGTTCCCTTAAAGGGGCAAAATGTCCTGCGCTCGGACGGCACGAGAATGCCCGCCGTTACGTCTTCCCGGGGGAAGTAGTGATAAGACGGCAGACCGGTCTCGTGCATGACCATCGTTTTGCCGCTGTCGGCCAGGACGGCGCCCTTGTGCAGCGCCTGCATGGGCAGGGGCGCGGGCTCAACAGTGATGCGGTATGATTTGTGAAAAGTCATGACTGTTCATCATTTGTGGTGGGGCGGACACACATTCAAGTGGACAGCTTCAATCGGACGGAACAAATCGCGATACTCACCCGTAAAATTTACGGGTTCAGGGGAGCGGCTTGACGGCGGGGGGCGCAATCACTGTAAAAGGTAGTCTGCGGATGATCAGATGACAAAGGACGTATCATGAGCCTCGACCCACAATGCGCGGCGATCATCGCAAGGGCGTCGGCGGCGGACGGCTCGCCCCTGGACGAAGCCGATCATCATCGGGCCCGCAAGGCCTACGAGGCCGCCACGGTCGCCTACCGGCACACCAACGGCGACCTGGACAGTGTTGAGGACCGCACCATTTCGGGACCGGACGGCAACGACATTTTCATTCGCATCTACACGCCGGTCTCGGCCAGCAAATCCCTGGGCGTGACGATATTTTTTCATGGCGGCGGCTGGGTCATCGGGTCCCTGAACAGTCATGATCATATGTGCCGTTACCTGGCCCAGGGCGGCGACTGCATCGTCGTCGCCGTGGACTACCGCCTGGCCCCGGAACACAAATTTCCCGCCGGTTTGGAAGACTGTATCACCGCCACCCATTGGGCCGCGGCCAATGCCGAGAGTTTCGGCGGCGACCCCTCGCGCCTGGCCGTGGCCGGCGACAGCGCGGGCGGCAACCTGGCCGCCGCCGTCGCCATTGATGTGCGTGATGCACCGAAAGGTGTTGCCTTAAGATTGCAGCTTTTGATCTATCCGGCGGTTGATTTCACCGCCGATACGGCCTCCAAGGCGGAAAATGCGGAGGGGTATTTATTGACCCGCCAGGCCACGGAAACCTACGCTGATCTTTATCTGCCAAACCGTGAAGCGCGAAATAATCCCCGCGCCTCGCCACAATTGGCCAGCCACCACACCGAACTGCCCAGGGCCTGGATCCAAACGGCGGCGTTCGACCCCCTGCGCGACGAGGGCCGCATCTATGCGGAAACCCTGGCCAAGGCCGGGGTGCAGGTGGAATACAAATGCTACGCCGGCATGGTGCACGGCTTCGCCCGCATGGGTGCCCTGGTTGACCAGGCCGTGGTAGCATTGGATCACGCGGCTGGTGCCATACGTTCGGCTTTCGAACGTTGATGGGAACGCCGACTAGCCACAAGTTTTCCGTCGCGCCGATGATGGAATGGACCGACCGGCACGAGCGCTATTTCCTGCGCCAGATCAGCCGCCGGGCCCTGTTGTATACAGAGATGGTCACGGCGGAGGCGGTCATTCATGGCGATCGGGAGCGGTTGTTGGGTTTCTCGGCCAGCGAACATCCCATTGCCCTGCAATTGGGCGGCGCTGATCCCGGCCGCATGGCCCTGGCGGCGGAAGTCGGCCAGGAATACGGTTATGATGAAGTCAATATCAACGTCGGCTGCCCCTCGGACCGGGTGCAGTCGGGGCGGTTCGGCGCCTGCCTCATGGGCGAAGCGGAGGTGGTCGCCGCCTCTGTCCGGGCCATGGCGCAGGCAACGGACCTGGAGATCACGGTAAAATCCCGCATCGGCATTGATGACCAGGACAGCTATGATTTCCTGCGTGGCTTTGTCGAGGTGGTGGCGGCGGCCGGCTGCAAGACTTTTATCGTGCACGCCCGCAAGGCCATTCTGTCCGGCCTCAGCCCGAAGCAGAACCGGGAAATCCCGCCCCTGGATTACGACCGCGTCTACCGCTTGAAGGCGGACTATCCGCAACTCGAAATTGTCATCAACGGCGGCATTGAAACGCTGGCGCAATGCCAGGACCATCTGGATCACGTGGACGGCGTCATGGTTGGCAGGGTAGCCTACCAATCGCCCTATATGCTGGCGGGCGTTGACCGGGGCATCTACGGCGATGCCGCGGCGCAAGCCAGCCGCGAGGATTTGGTCCACGCCATGCTGCCCTATATCAAGGAACAAATGGCCAGGGGCGTGCGCCTGAACGCCATCAGCCGCCATATGCTGGGCCTGTACCATGGCCAGCCCGGCGCCAGGGCCTGGCGGCGCTATATCTCCGAGCGCAGCCATCTGCCCGGCGCCGACGGCAGCCTATTGTTGGCCGCCGCCGCGCAGATGCGTCAGCTAGTTAGTTAGCACATAGCGTCCCAACGCCTTGCCGTCGCGAAGATCGGCGATGGCCTGGGCGGCCTCCCGCAATGGCCGGGGCGTGATGGGCACTGGCTTGACCTTGCCCGCGGTAACCAGGGCCATCAACTCGTGCATCTCGTCGAGATTACCCACATAGCTGCCGATGATGCTCATCATCTTCAGGGGCAGGGTCGCCAGCGGCAATTGCACCGCGCCGCCGAACAGGCCGACCACCACAATGGTGCCGCCGCGCGCAATGGTCTGCATGGCAAAGCCGGTGGAGGCCGGCGCGCCGACAAAGTCGATTACCCCATGCACACCGCCGCCGGTGCTGGCCATCAGCTCCTTGACCGCATCACCATCGCTGTTGTCGATCACCATGTCGGCGCCGGCGGCAAGGGCGGCGGCCCGCTTGGCGGGATCGATGTCGGCGACCACCAGCTTGGCATCTACTACGGCCTTGGCCATGCCGATGCCGGCCAGGCCGACGCCGCCCGCCCCGATGATCATCAGGTGTTCTTCCGGGCGCAGATGCTTGAGTTTCTTCAAGGCGCTGTAGGCGGTGACGCCGGAACAGGCGCAGGTGGCGGCATGGGTTTCTTCCACGCCCTCGAACGGTACCAGATACTTTGAATGCTGGGCCAGGCAGTATTCCGCATAGCCGCCGGCATAGCGGGTGCCCGGCGTGCGCGGGGCCAGACACAGCAACTCGTCGCCGCGCTGGCAGACATCGCATTCACCGCAGCCGATCCAGGGGAAGTAAATGCGCTTGTCGCCAACCTCAACGCCGGATGCATCCGGGCCCAGGGCCACCACCTCGCCCAGTACTTCGTGGCCCATGGTGAAGGGCAAGGTCATGCCCCGGTCTTCCAGGCGCATCTTGACGTCGCCGCCCATGTCGAAATAGCCGTCCCACAGATGGATGTCGCTGTGACAGACGCCGGATGCGGTCACCCGCAACAATACCTGGGTGCCTTCGGGCACCGGTGTTTCGATCACCCGTTCTTCCAGAGGTTCGCCCCAGGCGGTGATTTGATAAGCTTTCATCGGTCGTCTCCCATGATTTTCATACTTTATCGCCACCAAACTATGGCAGGGACTGCAATTGGTCGAGTCTATGAGTAGGTTGGTTCAGGCGGGCGGTTTGGCACGTTCCGTGAAGGCGACCTCTTCGGCGATCAGGTCATCAACCTGGCGCCGGTCATAACCAAGGCTGGCCAGCACATCCCGCGTGGCGCTGCCATAATGGGGCGGCGTGGCACGCACGGAGCCGGGCGTGCGGCCCAGCTTGATGGGAATACCGGTGCCGCGATAGCCATCCAGTTCCACGACCATTTCACGGTGCTTGGTATGGGGATGTTCGGCCACTTCCGGAATGGTCAGCACCGCGCCCGCCGGCGCCCCCTTGGTCAACAGGGCGGAGGAGATATCCTCTGCCACGTGATCGCGCAAGGCCTCCGTAATGGCCGCGTCCAGGGCATCGCGGTTCACCACCCGCTCTGGATTGTGCAGGAAGCGGGGATCGGTGGGCCATTCGGGATGACCGAGCAGTTCGGACAACAGGCGGAACTGCCGGTCATTGCCGATGGCCAGGAACAGCATTCCTTGCTTTGTCTTGTACAAACTGTAGGGCGAAATATTCGGATGTGAGTTGCCCGTCAGCTCCGGCGCCTTGCCGGACATGAAATAATTCGCGGCCTGGGGATGCAGTAGGGCGACACCGGTATCGAACAACGATGTATCCACGCGCTGGCCCCGCCCGGACCTGCGCCGCTCCTCCGCCGCCAGCAGAATACCGATGGCCGCATACAGACCCGTGGCCAGATCAATGATCGGTACGCCGATGCGCATGGGCCCGCTGTCGGGCGAACCGTTGACCGAGATCTGCCCCGAAAGGGCTTGGGCGACCGCGTCATAGCCGGGAAAGCCGCCAAACGGCCCTTCGGCGCCAAATCCGGTGATGGAACAATAGATCAAGCTGGGAAAGCGTTTCGCGATCACCTCTTCATAGCCAATGCCCCATTTCTCCAGGCTGCCGGCCTTGAAGTTGTCGATCATTACGTCGGCGCCGTCGAGCAGTTGGAACAATACCTCCTGCCCCCGCTCGGATCGCAGATCCAGACCCACGGATCGCTTGTTCCTATTCACGCCGGAAAAATAGGCCGACAGGCCGTCCTTGAATGGCGGCCCCCAGTCCCGCACCTCGTCGCCCTGGGGTGGCTCTACCTTGATCACTTCGGCGCCGTGATCGGACAGCAGTTGGGTGCAGAACGGCCCGCCCAGCACACGGGTTAAATCAATCACGCGAAATCCGGCCAGGGCGCCGCCAGTATTTGGTTTTGTCATGGAAAATTTACCTCAAGAATACGCTTCGGTGCTCCACAACACGAACCGTGTGAATATCTTGAGGCCTGCACTGCCCCAAGGTGGCAAGGCGTATTGAATACTATTACGACGGACCAGGCGCACTCTGGACTACATCTTCTTCTCAAAACCCAGAGATTCCTGGATAATTCTTTGAGCGATTGCGCTCGCCGTTCTACTGATTGATCAGATTGGGCAGCCAGAGGATGATGTTGGGGAAGGCCAAAAAGAGTCCGATAGTCACCACGTCTGCGACGAAGAAGGGCGCAATTCCCCGAAATACATCGCCCAATGGTATATCTGGTCTGACCGCGTGCACCACATAGCAATTGAGCCCGACCGGCGGCGTGATCAGGCATACTTCGCACATTTTGACGACGATTATCCCAAACCAGATCGGGTCGTAGCCCAGAGCAATGACCGCCGGATACACCACTGGCAAGGTCAGTAACAGCATGCCAATCGCATCCATGAACATGCCAAGCACAGCATAACCCAGCAGGATACCGATCATGATAATTAACGGCGGAAACGGCAGTGTCACGATCCATTCGGCAAAAGCCTGCGGCAGACCGGCATAACCGAGGAAACGGACGAAAATCAAGATGCCCCAGATCAGCGCAAAAATCATCACCGTAAGCCTGGCAGTCTCTTCCAAGGCAGCGCGCAGATTTTTCCAAGACATGCCGCGTACAATGGCCATTATCAGTACGACAAACGCACCAAGAGCGCCTGCTTCGGTCGGCGTCGCGGTACCAGAATACATTGAATAGAAGATGATCGCGACCACGGCGATAATGGGCAGTGTGCCGGGCAGACTGGCGATTTTCTCTTTCATTGGCGGCGAAGGGATCGGCCTGCCGAGTTCCGGTTTAAGCTTGCATTGGCCAATGATCAGAGCCGCGTAAATCAGCGCCGAAACTACGCCCGGCACGAAGCCGGCCATGATCAACGTGCCAACTGATTCTTCGACAATGATAGCGTAAATCACCAAGATCGCGCTCGGCGGTATCAACGAAGCGAGGGTTCCTCCCGCCGCGACCACGCCGGCCGCCAGTTTCCTGTCATAACCTGCATCAAGCATATGCGGGATCGCGACACGACTGAACACCGCAGCCGTCGCCGTGCTGGCGCCGGAAACGGCGGCAAACCCTGCGGTGGCGAAGACACTAGCCACCGCGAGGCCGCCCGGAACCCACCCTACCCAAGCCGTCGCCGCGCGGAAAAGGGCGTGGGTCAATCCCGCATGGTAGGCGATGAAGCCGATCAAGATAAACATCGGTAATACACTCAGGGCGTAGTTGACCGATTTGGAATGCGGGACGGTGCCGCCGATGCCGGCGCCCGCGTCCCAACCAATGATATAAACGACACCTAACACGCCGACGATGGCGGCGACGGTATAGATCCGCACGCCGGCAAATACCATCAACAACAGGGCTCCGGTGCCGACCAGGCCAATTTCAAACTCAGTCATCTACTGTCCCCTCACATCGCTCGTAATCACCACTTTTTCTTCTTCTCCAGCTAGGCCGGTATCGATCTCGTGCTGGGCCTGCTCATCCACCGTTTCAATCAGCGGAATAGCAATTGGTTCCGCATCAGGATAAAGGAAAAGTCGAAAATATCCTGTTAACTGGATGCTAAACCGCACTAACAACATGGCGAAGGCGAACGGAACGAGTAGCTTCGACGGCCAGATCGGCAGCTCGATGTCCATCGAACTGTCACCAACACAGAATGGAAACGAACAATCCCAGGCACGGAGAAAGTGCGCGTAGCTGTAATACATCAGCACGGCGATGATATACATCGCGATCAGGATGCCGATGCATTCAAGAAACCAAAGCGTCCGGCCCTTAAATTTGCCTATGATGATTTCCATGCGGACGTGACCGCCGAGCCTCTGACAATAGGAAATGGCGAGGAAGGCAAAGACGACCATGGCAAATTCGACGAGGTCGACATAACCGCGGACTGGAAAATTAAAGACCTTTCGCCCGAGGACCTGTAACACACCCAGGAACATCAGGCCCATAATGACGATACCCGCCAATAAATTTAACAATTTTTCAAATTGAAAATAATAACTGTCGATGTTCGACAGAAGCCTCGCTCCTGGAGAGAGCGTAGCGATGTCCTGATCTGACATAGGAATTCATCCAATTAAAGCGCGGGCAGCCGACCCACAAAGACAAACGAAACAAGACCGCCGGTGGCGAAACCGGCGGCCTTTCGCTGATAATCAGTTTATTTCGACGCTTCTTTAGCTGTCTTGAGTACGAGATCCAGCAGTTCCTGAGCTGGAATGTGCTTCGCGTTCTCTTTTACCCAATCATTCCAGAGCGGCTTGCCACCAATACGCCGAAACTCGGCCATCTCGGCCTCATCGATCTTGACGCCCACAAGTTTCGGATTGGCAGCCCATTTTGCCAGGTTCTCTTTATCCTTTGTGGAATAAGCAATTTTTTGGGCATTGGACGCACCAGCCTTAATGTCGTTCAACAGTTTCTGGTACTGCTTGGGAAGCTTGGCCCAGGCGGTCGTGTTAAAGACGATCGGACAGTTCACCGTCCCAAGCACCATGTTGGTTGTGTACCAGTCCGCGACCTCGTCTAGCTTGTAGGCGCTGAAAGTGTAGGTGAAGGGGAAGCCGATAGCGTCCACCGTACCACGTGACAGAGCCGTGTAGGTCTCGGAGGCCGGCATCGTCGTCGGCACGGCGCCGATCGCCTTGGCGGCCCGGCCCATGCCACCCAGTGCCCTAAGCCGCTTGCCTTTGAAATCCGACACCTTCGCGGGCGGCGTTCCTTTACCCATATATTCGTACTGCGGAAGAACATTGGGCATATAAAGGTGCGCGTTCCACTTGGCCAAGGCCTTCTTGGCTGATGGGTGGTTGTATACCGCATTATGCACCTTGAGCATTACGTCAAGATTAATAAGCGGCAGGAATGGTAAATCAAGAACGTTTAGGGGCCTGTTCTTGCCAGGATGATAAGCCGCGCAAAACAGTGCCGCTTCAAATGCGCCTAACGAAATGCCGTCGAGGTTTTCTTTACTCTTGGAGAGCTGTCCACCGTAATAGAGTTTAATATTGAATTTGCCGCCAGTCCGCTTGGCCACTTCAGAGGAGATGTATTCAAGGCCCTCTGAAAAAGCCCGGCGTTTGCCCCAAAGTGAAAGGCGCCATGTAACCTCTGGCCCTTCAACCATCTGCGCCTGTGAAACCGTCGGTAGCGAGGTTGAAGTGAACGTGAATGCACCCAACGCAAGGGCGCCCATCGTCAAGACCGATTTGCGCATTTTATTCTCCCTGTTGTTTTTTCGTGGTCGTTCCAAATAAGAAGCCATAACCGTTAGCATAGTCGACCCGGGCAGTCAAAATGTCTACATTTATGTTGGCGTCAATTGTGGTGATTGGGACGCCTTAAGTAAAAAGGCAGACGCTCGTTTACCTTGTTTCCGGGGGTCATTTCCATCGCTGTCCCCCAGTGAATCTAATTGGGGAAGTGATTGACTGCTTGACGGCGTCCGCTATGGCTCCGGACAGTGGATTTAAATCGGCGCCTCTCGAAACTTCTGAGTTTAGGCAAACGCGGACATAGGTGGGCCGGTTGCGATGATACCCTTATCCTCCAACTCAGAAATGGTAACTGCGTCATAGGCCAGTTCTTCCAAGACCTCGACGGTATGTTCACCGACCTTGGGTGGTCGCCCGCCTTGATTGGGGCCGCCGTGTTTGTAAGTGAAAGCAGCGACCGGCAAGGCATTGGGAACGCCGGTGCGGTGCGCACCCGGATAGCTTTGCAGAACGGTGCGCGAAACGACCTGTTCATGGGCCATGGCCTCATCGAGACGACGCACACGAGCGGCAGGAACGCCAGCGTCGTTGAGTATCGACTCCCACTGGTCTGCAGTCTTCTCGGCCAGTCTGGCACGTAGGAAAGCGGCGTCCGTTTCACGCCGCAATCCGACCTCACCGCGTGGTGTACGTTCAACCGTCGCCGCGCGCCGCGAGTCGCCCAGGATGCGAAAGAGGGAGCTCATCTGTCGGTTTGTCCAGGCACCCACCATCAACAACCCATCTTCGGTGTCATAGGTTGCGTAGCCTGCGTATTGGGGGTGAGCATTGCCGTGGGCCTGAGGCGGACAGCCATCAGCCTGGGTTGCCGAGACACTCGCGCTCATCAACATCAGTGCGGCGTCCAGCATGGAGACATCGATATACTGTCCGCTGCCGGTTCGTCCGCGTTGAAACAATGCCGCCGAAATAGCAAGGGCTGCCTGGGATCCCGTACCGTAATCAACCATTGGCGGGCCCACGCGGACAGGTGGGGAATCCGCTTCACCGTTCATCGCCATGATTCCTGAAAACGCCTGTATGACGACGTCATATGCCGGATGGGAACGCTTGGGGCCGGTTTGTCCAAAGCCTGTGAGGGAGCAATATATAAGGCCCGGGTTTAATGACGAAAGGTCCTCGTAGCCCAACCCCAGCCGCGCTAGCGAACCACCCCTATAGTTTTCAACGAGTACATCGGCGGTAGCGACAAGCTGCTTTAAAATATGTTTGCCTTCAGTAGTTTTGATATCAAGTGAAATGGCCCTCTTTCCAGCGTTCTGCGCCATGAAATAGGTGCCATAGTATTCGTCGTTGAGCTCCGGGGTCACTCCTGATTGGCGCGTCGTATCCGGATTTTCCGGCGGCTCGACCTTGATGACATCTGCCCCCAATACCGCCAATTGATAAGTACAGAACGGTCCAGCCAGGACATGCGTCATATCGATGACGCGGATACCTTCGAAGGGTTGCATGGTGTTTTCTCCTGTCTCGCAATCAATCTGGAATATACTCCGTTCAGCCAAGGTAATCGAATGAACTTATGGAGGTCCACTATGGGTCCAGGCCGTGCAGAAACTCATTAAAAAAAATTGCTCTCGCGCAACAATTGATGGGCGATAGGTTCAAGGGTTGTGGTTGGTTCGTCTTCGTGGATCTGATCAACGTGGCGATCCTGATCGCCTTCTCCGCGATCATTCTGATCATTCCCAACACGATGATAAATTTGCTGGAGCAACCTGCGTTCGAAAGAACGCTGGTTGCTCTAAAGCGTGTCGCATTTAATTGGCCTCATATCCTGCTGCGTTGAAGAAGTTTTGGCATTCTTCCTCTGTGAAGAGATCACAGACCTCGCCGACGGCTCTCCATAGGTCGTCATATGTTCGGGCGGCGGCCTTGCGGGTCAGGGCTTTGAGCTTCGCGAAGGCCATTTCTATGGGATTGATGTCGGGGCTGTATTGCGGCAGGAACAGGAACCAGGCGCCAACCGATTTCAGGTCTTCCGTGGCCTTGACGCTCTTGTGGCTTGAGAAATTGTCCAGGATCACCACCTGGCCCGGTTTCAGGATTGGGACGAGTTGGGTTTCTACATAGATTTCGAAGCAGCGGCGGTTGATCGGACCGCTGATCACCCAGGGCGCGACTAGGCCGTCATGACGCAGGCCGGCAATGAATGTCTGGGTGTTCCAATGTCCGAATGGCGCATGATCGATCAGCCTCTTCCCCACCGGCGCCCAACCCGTGGTCTTCACCATCTTGGTGTTCAGGGATGTCTCATCGATAAACACCAGACGCTCCAAGGCACGGCCCATGAAGGGCTGACGCCGGGTGATCCAGATATGCCGCCGATGCGCCACATCAGGGCGATGCTGTTCGCTGGCGAGCAGAGTTTTTTTATGGCTGAGGCGGAGGCGATGCAGCCAACGGCCGACCGAAGAGCGGTGCACCCTAACGTCGTGAAGCCGCGCCAGTTCCAGGCACAACTCATCCAGGGTCAGATCACCCCGATCCGCCAGGCGCCCGCGTACCCACGCCGTCAACCCGGCCAGCTTGCCGGTGCGGCCCAAATTACCCTGCTGTTTTGGCGAAAGACCGCCCGTTTCCCAGCGCAAATTGACCATGTCATTGACGAATTTCGGTGAAACTCAGAAATGCCGCGCCGTCTCCCGGTGACCATGCCCTTCGTCAACAAAACCGACCACCCGCTCTCGCAACTCAATAGGATGTCGTTTGCCCATCAATGACCCCCTATATGTGCCTACAGGCACAGGGAATCACAAATCAACACGAAAGGGAATCCTGAATCTGATTAGCCACGACACGCTCTAGCTGTGAGTTCTCACTAGGTTGTTCATTCGATCCTCTTCTGAAAGGCTGATGTTTGCGAAGACAGAAGCTCCAAGGAGAGAACCGAATGAACATGCATCACAATGCCCGCCTGACGCCGAAAGGTCGAGAACTGTTGATCCAGCGCCTGGAACGCGGCGAACAACCGGAAGACGTTGCCTGCGCCATGGGCGTCAGCGTCCGCACGGTCTACAAATGGCGGCGGCGTTATCGAGCGGAAGGTTTGGCTGGTTTACAAGATCGTTCAGCCCGGCCCGGACAGTTGAGACCGTTGAGGCGCAGGTTATCGCGCTGCGCCGGGAGAAGCGCATCTATGACCTTATTACCAACCAAACCGGCCTCTCCCGCGCCACCGTCGGCCGTATCCTGGTACGTCATGGCTTGAACCGCTGGCGGGATCTGGAGCCCGCCGAGCCGGTGATCCGCTATGAGCGAGACCGGCCCGGCGAGATGATCCACATGGACATCAAGAAGCTGGGTAAATTCGACCGCGTCGGCCATCGCATTACAGGCGACCGCCATGGCCAGAGCAGTGCGCGAGGGATCGGCTGGGAGTTCGTCCACGTCGTGGTCGATGATCATTCCCGCCTGGCCTTCAGCCAGGTCCGCAAGAGCCAGAGGAAGGAATGCGCCATGGCCTCCCTGATAGCTGCCGTGGCCTGGTACAAACGCCTCGGCATCAAGATTGAGCGGCAGATGACGGACAACGGATCGTGTTACCGTTCCAAGGCTTTCAACAGGCTGTGCAAGGCCCTGGGCATCAAGCATATCTACACCAAGCCCTACACGCCAAAAACTAACGGCAAGGCCGAGCGCTTCATCCAGTCAAGCCTCAGGGAATGGGCCTATGCCCAGGCCTACAAAACCTCAGAGCAGAGGAAGAAGGAGCTGCCCTGCTGGCTGCACCATTACAATTGGCACAGGCCCCACGCCGGGATAAAAAGGAGACCACCAATCAGCCGATCAGGATCGGATGTGAATAACCTATCGAGACCCCACAACTAGGCAAGTTTGCAGTAACGGTCCAATTCACCACGGTCGGCTAGATCGTGGTAAATCGCTAAATCCTCGACGCTGTCAACTTCCAGCCAGCCGCCGTGGATCTTGACGCCGTGGACGGGCCAATTCAGGTCGCATAGCTTTTGTAGGTAATCCGTTAGATACATGTTGCCATGAGCCGCGCCCGCATAATGGGGCAGCGCCGCCATGTCGTCATGGACGCCGCGCAATTTTGCGGCCCATTGGGCGGAAACCTTGATCAAGCCCATGTATTGCCCTTGGACCTGGGTATAGTCGGTTGCCTTTTGACCAATCTCCAGCAAGCGGCCGTCAGGGCCGAGGCGCAAGCTTTCGGCGTCCGCCAGGGGGTCATCCATGCGAGCCTGCCACAAGGCCCGCCAATCCGTATTCACTGCCACGCAAACCCCCGACGGGCCGGCCAGAAGCGTATCCAGCACGCGGCTCTCGTAGACGATATCACTATAAGCGATCAGAATATCTTCGGAACCATCCATGACGCCATCGGCGCAAAACAGGGAATGGACCATGTTGGTGGTGGCGAAATTCTGATTGACGATCATCTCTCCACCCAGACCGGAAAGCTGGTCGGCCCGGTAGCCGCCCACCAGGACAATGTCATCAAGGCCGGCCGCGGCCAGGACGGATAATTGCCGCGACAGCATGCTCTCGCCAGCCAGCTCGACCAGACATTTGGGCCGCTCATTGGTATGGGGCGTCAGTCGCGTGCCCTGCCCCGCCGCCAGAATAATCACACGCATGAAACTTACAATTCCAATGCTTGGGCCATGAAGGCTAGATCAGCCGCGCGTAAGGGCGCTTCCCGTTCCGGATGCCACATGATGCCATGGCAACGGCCATCGTTGTGCACAAAAGCCTCCACGTGACCATCTTCAGACCACGCCAGACACCGCAATGAAGGCGCCAGACCGTCCCGGGGCACACTGATATCGTGATAGCTGTTAACCCGCCAGTTTTTGGGCCATGGCGCCTCGTCCGCGGTCGAAACCATATGATCGACCCCGGCATGCCCCGCCACCCGGCCGAGCCGTCCGCCCAGGGCCACGTTGATCATCTGCATGCCCCGGCAAATTCCCAACAAGGGAACCTGGTCCTCCAGACATATTTGGATCAGGTCCCGCTCCAACAGATCTCGTTCGGGCGCCACGTTGGCGGCCTCGGGTGCCGCGCCTACATCGTTGCCGCCCGTCAGGATGATCGCATGCAGGCCAAGGCTATTGACCAAGTCCGCCGCCGTGACCGGGCCATTGGGCAACGGAACAGCCATGGCATCCATTTCAGCGCACAGGCCATGCCAACGTTGATCAAGCCCGTCCCGCCGCTCATCACGGCCGGGCACGGCATCGACACGTTGGGTCAGACCAATTCGCAGCATGACTTTTCGCCTAGAGCCGAAACATGAATTTCCAAATTGAATGGCGGAGTGAAGGGCTGCACAACACATATTATTATCTGTTTGATCATGTTCGTTCTAATCCAATTTTATTCCCATAAACTGCGAAATTCTGAGCACTTATAATCAATTCTGTTTGCGCGTGTCCGTTGACGTTCGCATACAGCCGCAAGGAAGTGTGGGGTCAAGTGTGGGACCGCATACCAAATTGCAGAGGCCGCCGTGGGGAAATTAACCGCCGTACAGGCCAAGAATGCCACAAAAACTCTTAATGACGGTGACAACCTCATCCTAATGGTGGACAAGAAGACCCTCGCTAAGAATTGGGTACTCAGAAAACAGTTCAATGGCAAGCGCCCTGATATAGGCCTGGGCGGATACCCTTGCGTTTCACTTGGAGAGGCGCGGCATAGAGCAGAGGATATGCGCCGTGCCATCCGCGAAGGCCGGAACCGAATTGAGGAACGCAAGGGTGCGGCGGAGACGATACCCACATTCCGCGAAGCTGCAAAAATGGTACAAAAAGAGCATCGTCCAAGACCTACTGAGCGGTCGGCGGCCCGGTCAAGACGGCCAATGGTCGAGGCAGAGGCCAGCCGCTGATCCCGCCCGCAGGCGGTCTGGAGGGCCAGATCATCGCGCAAGGCGTCATGATC
>JAPYUH010000359.1 GCA_029936195.1 Alphaproteobacteria bacterium | reverse complement strand
ATTCAATGGCGCAACGAACCAGCCTAGCCATGGTGCAGACCGCACCGCGCACCTTGGAGGCGCAAAGTCTGCCGATCCCCGAGATCGACGAAGACAGCGCCCTAATGCGGGTGGAGGCCTGCGGCATCTGCGGCAGCGACTACGAACAATACGAGGGCGTCATCCGCGCGCCCATGCCGGCGGTGCCGGGACACGAACCCCTTGGGATCGTCGAGGCCATCGGCGACCGCGCCGCCCGGCGCTGGGGCGTCGACGTGGGCGACCGCATCGCGGTGGAGACCATGCTGTCGTGCCGGTTCTGCAGCCAATGCCTGGGTGGTCGCTATCATCTGTGCGATGACCGACGCATCTATTCCTATATCCCGCTCAGCGACGAACCGGGCCTGTGGGGGGCCTATTCGGAATATATGTTCGTGCACGGCAATTCCATCGTGCACAAAATGGACAGGGACCTGGCCCCGGAAATCGCCGTAATGTTCAATCCACTGGGCGCCGGCTACCGCTGGGCCGTGGAAGTGCCCGGCACCGGACCCGGCGATACGGTGGTGATCCTGGGGCCCGGCCAGAGGGGCCTGGCCTCGGTGCTGGCCTGCAAGGATGCCGGTGCGAGCAAAATTATCGTGACCGGTCTGGCGGCGGATGCGGAAAAGCTGCGCATCGCCCGGGCGTTCGGGGCGCACTACACCATCGATGTGGAGAACGAAAACGCCAAACAGCGGATCAAGGAATTTACCAACGGCAAGGGCGCCGACATTGTCGTCGACGTGACCTCGTACGCGGTGGAACCGGTGGCGGAATCGCTCAGCTATGTGCGCTCGGGCGGAACAATAGTGTTGGCGGGCATGAAGGGTTACAAGAACATTCCCGGCTTCGTCTCCGACAAGATCATGATGAAGGAGATCACCATCAAGGGCGTGATCGGCGTGACCTCCACCGGTTACGAAAAAGCCATTAACTTGATCGAATCCGGCACCGCGCCCCTGGAAATGATGCACACTCACAACTTTGATCTGCGCGAGGCGGAGCGGGCCATTCAGGTCCTAGCCCGCGAAATACCGAACGAAGAATCCATCCATTCCTGCCTTATTCCGGGACTAACGTGTTTATGAGTAACAGCATTCAGAACTGGGTCGATCAATCCGCTTACGGCCAGGCCCTGGGCATGACCCTGGCGTCTATCGGAGACGAGGCGGCGACGATCCGCCTGCCCTTTGCCGAGGCCAACGCCAATCCGGGCAACGCCCTGCACGGCGGGGTCGCGGCCTCGGCCTCCGTCACGGCGGCCCATGCCCTGGCCCGCCACGTAATGGGCCCCGACACCGGGCCCTGGCACACCATGGATTTTCAGATCAACTATCTGGCCGCCGCCATCGGCGAGGACATCAACGCCACCGCCCGGCTGCTGCGCCGGGGCAAGGAACTCTGCTTCCTGGCCGTGGATGTCACCACGGACGAAGGCAAGGCCATCGCCAATTGCGCCATCGCCGTGCGCGGCCGCCAGGGCCGGGACGCCGCCGAGGGCCCCCCGGCCAAGGGCGATGATGGCGAGGTCGACCCCGGTTTCATGGGCGAACGCATCGCCGGCAATCCGTTCATCGGTGGCCGCGGTATCGCCATGGACTTCATGCGCGACGGCCGCGTCCGCCTGATCATGCCCTGGCAGGGGGGCAATGGCGACCTGGACGGCGGCGTGCACGAGGGCGCGGCACTGGCATTATTGGATACGGCGGGGGCCATGTGTTCGTGGTCCATCACCGGCTTGGGCAAATTCAAGGCTTCCACGCCGTCGATCCAGGCGCAGGTCTTCGCCCCGCCGCCAAGGGGTGATTTGGTCGCCTACGGCAACGTCGGCTACTGCGACAACGAAATGTACTGGAACGACGTCGAAGTCGCCGACGCCGACAGCGGCCGCCTGGTGGCGCGTGGCACGGTTTTGTATCGAATTTTCTCCTGACGGCTTTCCTTTACAGCACCCAATATTTAATACGGTGACGGTATACTTATATAAAATAAACTATACGAGTATGTTGTGATAACGATGGATTATATAAGTATACCGTCACCGTATTAAAAATCTCAACCGCTGCGGAAAGGAACCCGATCCATGATCCAATTCGGCTTGATGAACCGGGGGCAGTTTCCGGTGGGCGGAAATGCGGTGCAACATTGGCGGGAGATGCTGGAACAGGTGCGCTGGGCCGAGACCATGGGCTTTAACTCCATCATGAAGGGGTCGCATTATTCCACCCATCCCCTGACCGAGTTTCAACAAGTACCATTTCTCTCGCGCATCATGGACGAGGCGCCGTCCCTGCGGCTGATCGCCGGCGTGGTCCTGCTGCCCCTGCACAAGCCGTTGGATATTGCCGAGCAGTTCGCCAATATCGACGTCATGTCCGGCGGCCGTCTGATCTTCGGTGTCGGCATCGGCTACCGCGAGGTGGAGTTTCGGGCCTTCGGCACCACCATGAAGGATGCCGGCCCGCGCCTGGAAGAGGGACTGGAAGCCATCAAGCGGTTATGGTCCGAGGACAAGGTCTCCATGCGGGGCAGCCATTTCGAATTGATCGAGGCTACCTGCACCGTCAAGCCCCTGCAGCAGCCCCTGCCCCCCATCTGGACCGGGGCCAACGCCGACATCGCCATCCGCCGCGCCGCAAGGGTGACCGATGCCTGGTTCGTCAACCCTCACAACCGCATCGACACCATCGCCCGCCAGATGGAGGTCTACAAACGGGAACTGGAGGCTTGCGGCAAACCATTTCCCGCCGAATTCCCGATGATGCGCGAAGTTGTGGTGGCGTCATCGCGTGCGGAAGCCATGCGCCTGGCTCGGCCCTATCTGGAGGCCAAGTACAGCGCCTATCATGAATGGGGCCAGGACAAGGTGATGCCCAAGGG
>JAPYUH010000076.1:12210-15859 GCA_029936195.1 Alphaproteobacteria bacterium | reverse complement strand
ATACGGCAATATCCACGGATCCAGTCTGAACAATGCCATGCCGAACGGCGGAACGGCCCCAGCCTCTCCAAGCCCGGTTGGTATACGGGTGTCTACACTTTGCTATTGTAGGCCTCGATACTCGGCGTACAAACCGCTCCGCCGCTATATATAAGGAGAAACAACAATGAAACTGGCCGTCGAATTTCCCAGCGTGTCTTACCGCGAAGGCCCGGCGATGGTGGTCCGCATGGCCAAGGGTATCGAAGACATCGGCTTTGACCAGTTGGATATATTCGATCATGTGGTGATGGGCTTTGACGAGGTGGCGGGCCGCGCCAAATCACCCTATTCCGCCCGCATGCCGATCCTGGAAGCCTTGATGACCTTGTCATACGCGGCGGCCGTGACCGAACGCATTGGCTTGGGCACCGAGGTATTGGTGCTGCCGCAACGCCAGCCTGTCCTTGTGGCAAAGCAGTTCAGCACCCTCGATACGCTTTCGGGCGGGCGGGCCCGCCTTGGCGTTGGCGTTGGTTGGCAGGCTGCGGAATATGAAGCGCTTGGCGAGAGGTTCGATGATCGCGGCAAGCGCATGGACGAGGCGATTGAGTTGATCCGGGCCTGTTGGCGGGATGAACGGATCGACTTTGACGGGGCGGCCTATCAGGCGAAGGCCATGGGAATGGAGCCAAAACCGCCCCAAGGTGGTGACCTGCCCATCTGGATCGGCGGTAATTCGCCACCGGCGTTTCGCCGGATTGGGACATATGGCAATGGTTGGCTTGCTGGTTCGTTTACCGAGCGGGAGGTGGCCAAACGGGCCATGGATGCGATCCGCGAGGCAGCCGTCGCCGCCGGCCGCGACCCCGAGGCGATCGGCTGGCAGGGCATGATTGCGCCACCGCCGCGGCCCGGTGACGACAAGGCAAAAAGCTTTTATAGCGAACCTGATCAGGTGGCGGCCCGCGCCGTTGAAATGAAAGCCATGGGGTTTCAGGCCGTGGCCATGAACGCCACGGCAATATTTCAGTCCGGGGCCCGAAGCGTCACGCAAATTCTCGACGTGCTGCAATCTCTCCACGACCGCCTCCGCGCGGAGGTGGGGTAAGACCCAACAACGTCCAAACACTTTCAATCATGCGAAAAGTGAAGTTATCCCGTGGTTCCGAGCTGGTCACGATGTCCCGTTGTTCCCGGCTGAACCGGGCTTGTACCTTTTGAAAATTACCACAACACGAATTTCGATAGACCCCTAATGGCTATTTCGTTCCGAGGACCTTCCAGGTTTTGCCGCCATCCGGGCTGGTAACAATTGCCTGGGTACGGGTTCGCTGGTTGCTTGTGATGGCATAAAGCAGCTTGGCGTTTTCCGGATCGACTGCCAGGTGAAGCATATAGGCGTGGCCGAAACTGTTGTTCAGAACGTGCCAGCTCAATATTTGCTCGGACGTTTTCATGAAACCGGTGCCGATCTGATAGGCGTAAACAGTGGCATCGGCGCCGACGTGGACCATGGTCGCGGTTCGTTGCACAATATGCGCCGGTTTCCAGGAGCGGCCCCCGTCCTTGGATTTTACCAGGCCGCGCCGGGTTGCGGCATAGAAGGTGTTCGTATCCGTGGCGGAAGCGGCTAAATCGATCAGGCCTTCCGGACCCGAAGCGATCATTTTCCAGGACCGTCCGCCGTCCCGGCTCATCTGAAAGCCACGGGACATGCCGACGATGATGTCCGGATCGGCCTTGCTGATATCCATTTGGTGAAAATCCACCGGTCCGTCGACACCATTGGCCAGCTTCTCCCAGGTCTTTCCCTTGTCTCGGGATCTTATGAATCCCATGTTCCCGCCGCCCACCGGGTGCCCGCTGCCATAAAGGACGTTCGGGTCGCTCGGATGCGGCGTGAAGCCCATATAGTCGTTCCGGTTTGCCGAAATTCGGTCCGCGCCGCCATCGCGGGCAACAGCGTAGAGGCCGCGGTGCGTGGCCAGATAGATACGCGACGGATCATCGGCGGCAACCGCGATGCCGTGGAAATGGGTGCCCGTGGCCAGTGTGGCAACGGATGTCTCCGCCGCAAGAAGAGGCGGCATGCCGCCGATCAAGGTCGCCGGTAGGGCAATGGCAATTAGAAGTAATCTTAGTAGGGCCATCGGTATCATTTGAGGCTCACATTTTGATTTGCCGCCAGGACACACGCGGCATGGCGTTGCCGCCATGTATGTCATTGGTCAGGGCGTTGATGAACAATATAAGGTTTATGGGCTGAAAATTGAGGCCGTAAAAATTCGCCCGCCAGCGTCCTTCCGGGTCGATCACATGGGTGACCACACCGTGAACTTGATAGCTATCGCCCTGTTTGGTGAATTTGTGGCCAAATTGCCGGACCAGGTCCCGGATGAGATTCAATCGTTTGGGGCCACTTGTGAGAAAGGACCAATTGACGGAATCCAGGCCATGGTTTTCGCTATAGGTCCGCATCACCGCCGGTGTATCGTTCCGCGGGTCCGTGGTCACCGTGATGAACCGTACCCGATCACGCATGGGCGTTTGATTGACCATTCCCTGAACCTCGGCGATGCGTTCGGCATGCAAGGGGCAGACATCGGGACAATTGGTATAGACAAAATTCAGCACGACGACCTTGCCGCGCAAGTCAGACGACGAATTAGTGCGGCCGGCTGCATCCCGCAGGGCGAAGACCGGCGCCTCTTTGTTGAACGCTTGGAAGTATTTCTCCCTTTTGTGGAGTTGCTCTTCCAAACTCCTCAGCGAATGGGCCGGGACAGGCGCCGCGCTGCTCAATGCCAGCACGGCGCCCAGGCCAATGGCGATTAAGTTTTTCATGGCTAATAAGGTGTCAGCTTGGCTTTTTGTCGCCGGGCGCGGTCTTGCCATGATCTGGCGACTGCATCGGTGATTGCATCGGTGTTTGAGTGTTGTCCATCATCGATTGCATCATTGCGTTGCAGTTCGCCATCATCTGCTGCATCTGGCCCATCATGCCGTTTCGGTCCATCATTTAGCCCGGCATTTGGCGTGCGCCGTCGGCATACACAACAGTTGCCGAGGCAATTCCGGCAATTAGGACTGCCGTGGCCGCAATTTTCTTTTTTTGAATATTCATTTTAGTTTCCTTGTTCGAATTTTAAACAACGCAAATTGGCTATCAACGGATACTTCCGCATTGATCAGCGCAACGCCGGAATTAGGACAGAGTCCGCCCGGCGTCAGGCCTTGGCGTTGGTTCGAGGGGGAAAAGGATCGGGTGGTCCCGTGCGGCCGTGGGCACGTGGGATTGAGCCTATGCCAACGCGCGGTTCAATGGCCCGTGGCTCGAGAGCGGCGGCGGGCACAATTGCGGCGAAGGATGCCACGCAGATCTGGCCGCACTTTGTGGCCATCTCCTCGAGCGGCGGACAATCAGGGCAGTTCGCCGGGGCCGCGTCACGCTCGAGGGAAATTTGCAACATCATATCCGCGGTCATCGTGGTCGCGGTATTCGCGAGCGTGCCCGCAACAAATATGGCGAGGAGACAGAGCGTGTTTATGCGTGTGGTGAACCTCATCAATGACAACATAATAATCCCCCCGGCTACATTCCAGGTGCAAATTGTCGCGGTTATAGATTGCCGCCATGCATTGGCCCACATGCCGTCGCACGCGCCGT
>JAPYUH010000076.1:4068-12110 GCA_029936195.1 Alphaproteobacteria bacterium | reverse complement strand
GCCGTCGCACGCGCCGTTGACATAACTTTGGGAACAAGACAGGCTTTCATCAAAATGATCAAAACTAATTTTGCGGAGGAAGCGATGAAGTTCACTTGGTTCAACCTGATGCCCTGGCCGCACCTGTCCGAAGATTTTCGCGAGACCAACCGTTCCGTCTGGGTCGATATCCCCTCCCGTCTGTATGACCCCCAAAAGGGCCACCACGTCTACAACACCTATCTGGACCAGTTGGAATACGCCGAGAGCCTGGGCTTCGACGGCATTGGCGTCAACGAGCACCACGCCAACGCCTATGGCCTAATGCCCTCGCCCAACCTGATGGCGGCCGCATTGGCGCGGCGCACCTCGAAGGCGGCGCTGGTGGTGCTGGGTAATTCCATCGCGCTCTACAATCCGCCGATCCGGGTGGCGGAGGAATTCGCCATGCTGGACGTAATTTCCGGCGGTCGTCTGGTGGCGGGCTTTCCCGTGGGCACCTCCATGGATACCAATTACGTCTACGGCCAGGTGCCGGCCCTGACCCGGGAGAAGTATGCCGAGGCGCATGAATTAATCATCCGCGCCTGGGCGGAGGACGAACCCTTCAGTTTCAATGGCCGCTACACCCAACTGCGCTATGCCAATTGCTGGCCCAAGCCTATTCAGGCCCCGCGCCCGCCAGTGTTCATACCGGGGGGCGGTTCCATCGAGACATACGATTTTTGTATCGAGAATGACTACGCCTATAGCTACCTCAGTTTCACCGGCTATAAGCGGGCGCAGTTGTTGATGGATGGGTTTTGGGAGCGGGTGGACGAAATGGGCGCCGACCGCTCCCCCTACCGGGCCGGTTTCGCGCAAACCATCTGCGTCGCCGAGACCGATGCGGAGGCCAAGGAGTTGTATGCCGAGCATGTGAACTACTTCTTCAACAGATGCCTGCACGTTTATCCCGGCTATGGGGACGCGCCCGGCTACCGTACCGTCAAGACCATCAAGAAAGGCGCATTGTCACAATATACCCGCTCCTCCCTGGGCTCCCTGGGCAAGCTGACCTGGGAGGAACTGGTGGCGGACGGCCACATCATCGCCGGCAGTCCCGAAACGGTGACCGAAAAAATGAAGGAGTTGATCAGTGGCCTCAAGGTCGGCAACATCTTCTGTTTGCTGCACATCGGCAATATGACCAACGAGAAGACCATGCTCTCTTCGCGCCTTTTCGCCGAGGAAGTCATGCCGCACCTGCGGGATATGTGGCCCGAATGGGGAAATCACGACGACCGCTTTTGGATCCACCCGCTTGAAGACCGCCTGGAACCCACTGTTCCAATCGCGGTCACGCCCAATGCGGCCCCGTCAAATTCGAATGGCGGAGCGGCGTCATGAGCGTGGAACCGACCATCCGCATGGTGGAACTGGGCCAGGGCCGCGCCCCGGTGGAGGTCTGGCAGGCCGGGCAAGGGACGCCCTTGGTCTTCCTCCATGGTGCTGGCGGCTTGATGCCCGATGACCGCTTTTTCCAGGCTCTGGCCGGGCAATTTCATGTGCATGCGCCCCTACTGCCCGGCTACGGTGGCAGCGAGGGCGAGGATGAGCTGAAGGACATGCTGGACACCACCCTGCACACCGGCGATGTCATTGATGCCTTGGGTCTGACCGGCGCGGCGCTGGTGGGCCATTCCATGGGCGGCATGATCGCGGCCGAATTGGCGGCACTGGCGCCCAACGATGTCTCCCGCCTGGCCTTGATCGCGCCGGCGGGTCTGTGGCTGGATGACCACCCCGTCGAGGATCTGTTCGCCAAGCTGCCGTTCGAATTGCCGGAACTGCTGTTCCATGACGTGGCCCTGGGCGAAAGTCTGCTGACGGCGGGCCTGGATCTGGAAGATCCGGCCTTCCTCTCGGAATTTCTGATCGGCAACGCCCGCCGCCTCGGCATGGCGGGGAAGCTGCTGTTCCCGATCCCCGACCGGGGCCTCTCCCGCCGCCTGCACCGCATCAAGGCCCGGACCCTGATCCTGTGGGGGGCGAGCGACCGTTTGATCAGTCCGGTCTATGGCGATGCCTTCGCCGCCGCCATCCCGAACAGCGAACTGGAAATCGTGGCGGAAGCGGGGCATCTGGTAACCTTGGAAAAACCAGGCAGGGTGGTCGATGCCATCGCCACTCTGGTGAATGCTGGATAAAACAAACTAGGAGTCGATATAGATGCCGTTGGCCGAACATGCCGCCCGGAACCCCGATAAGATTGCCTCGATCATGGCGGGCTCCGGGGTCAGCCTCACCTATGGTGAATTGAACGAAAGAAGCATCCGCCTGGCGCATTATTTGCGCGCATCGGGCCTGCGTCCGGGCGATGTTGTCGCCCTGCATATGGAAAACAATATCCGCTATCACGAAGTCTTCTGGGCGGCGGTGCGGTCGGGTATGTATCTGTGTGCCGTGAACAAATTCCTCACCGCCGAAGAGGTCACCTATATCGTCAATGATTCCGGTGCCAAGGCTCTGGTAACCTCCGCCGGAATGGCGGCCGTCGCCGAAGAGGTGCTGCCGCTGCTTGACGGCTGCCCCCATCGATTGGCGATCGACGGCGCGGTGGCGGGTTGCCTACGCTACGTGGATATCATCGCGGCACAATCCAGCGCGCCCTTGGGAACGGAGCCGCGCGGCGATTTCATGAATTATTCTTCCGGCACGACCGGTCGTCCCAAAGGCATCAAACGCCCCTCTAACGGCGAAAGCTTCGCCGAGCCGTCCGTGCTCGACGGTCTTGTCGGACCACTATATGGGGTCGATCCGGACAGCATTTATCTTTGCCCCGCACCGCTCTATCACTCCGCGCCGCTTGGCTTCACCGCCTCCGTTCATAGCCTGGGCGGAACCAATGTGATCATGGAAAAATTCGACGCCGTGGAAGCCCTGCGTCTGATCGAAAAACACCGGGTCAGCCACAGCCAATGGGTGCCGACCATGTTCATCCGCATGCTGAAGCTGGATGCAGCGGACCGGTCGGGCCATGATTTGTCCACGCACCGGGTGGCCGTCCATGCCGCGGCACCCTGTCCCGTTGAAGTGAAGCAGCAGATGATTGACTGGTGGGGACCCATAATCCACGAATATTATGCCGGGACGGAACTGAACGGCTTTACCGCCTGCAACAGCGAACAATGGCTGGCCCATCCGGGAACCGTTGGCAGCCCCTTGGTTGGCATCCTGCATATTTGCGATGAGAGCGGGGCCGAATTGCCGGTCGGCGAGACCGGCATCATCTATTTCGAGCGCGACGAGATGCCTTTCCAATATCACGATGATCCGGAAAAGACCGAGGCCGCGAAGCATCCCCAGCACCCGCTCTGGACCAAGCTGGGCGATGTGGGATACCTCGATGAAGACGGCTATTTGTATCTGACCGACCGGGAAAGTTTCATGATCATCTCCGGTGGCGTCAATATCTATCCCCAAGAGATCGAGGATTGCATCGTCATGCACGACAAAGTCGCCGATGTCGCCGTCTTCGGGGTGCCGAACCCGGACTTTGGCGAAGAGGTCAAGGCGGTGGTGCAGGCCGCGCCGGGCATCGAACCGTCGGATGAACTGGGGGCGGAGATCCTGGCCCATGCGGCGGATAAATTGGCCCATTACAAGGTCCCGCGTTCCGTTGATTTCGAAGCCGAATTGCCCCGCCTTGAAACCGGTAAGCTCTACAAACGTCTGTTGAAGGACCGCTATTGGGGCAACAAGAACAGCCGCATTGTCTGAATGGGTGTTGTCAGGATCATTCGCCGGCGGACAAATCCACCGGCTGGCCGTGGGGCGTGTTCAGGTAGGCGCGCTTCCATTGATCACGGCGGCTGTTGATTTCATCTTTATTTGCCGTGCCGGACTGCGCGAGCAATTTTTCAAGCGCCGCGACAACGGCGCAATAATACGTTTCGGTGCTGTCGGGCGCGCCGGTATCGGCGGCCCCGCGCAATTCCGCGCCCAAGGTTTCGCCCCAATCAGCGGCGCTGAATTGGCCGGTTGTGACCAATGTGTCCGCCATGGCCAATGCCTGGGCCTGCCAGGGTTCGTCAAAGACGGGGCCGCCGTCCTTGCGCTTCAATGGTCCCAGCGGGTCGTCAGGGCCTTTCAAGGTAGCTCTCCCAAAGATCCACATACACCTTGTCGCGGCGGCCTGCGGCCTCGGGCCAAAGTTCGGCCGCATCGAACGCGACGCTGTAAAGATGTTCATTCAGGATTTCGCCACGGGCCCCGGCGTCCGCCAATGGATGGCGACCGGCTTGAGCGGCAACCACGCCGCGGCGGCCACGGGTGTAGCCGGGGCGGCGGGTGTGGCTGTCGGGCAGGTTATGTTTGACCCGGACGCCGGCGCCCACGGCAAATGCAGGGCCGTTGTCCAAACTGGAATCCGTTGGGATTTCCCTGGGCAATGCTGCCGGTTCAAAGGTGGAGCGGCCGTCAAGATACTCCTGGACGCTGGCAAAGCCGTCCTCGATGGTGATGGCCATGGCCGTTTGGGTCCAAAGGTCGAAGTAATTGCGGCTCAGATATTCCAGCGGCCCGATCCGTTCCTTGACGTGTCGGCACCAATCAAGGCCCCAAACCGGATATCCGTGGCGCAGGAAAACCAGGAACAAGGCCCAGGCGCGTGGTTCCCAATCCGCGTGAAACGGCGCACCGTCGGCATCCTGCCGCCACGGTATGGGGCCAAAGCCCTCGCGTCCGCCCAGATCATGCACCCCATCCATGTCAGGCGCCTTCCGCCGTCAGATCGCCAGCTGTCAGATCACCCGCCATCAGATCTCGTTGTGTGCCGATCATGGCGTTGCGGGTGACCAGGGCGGCCAGCTTCGCCGCATCCCAGTCAGCGGTTCCGGCGGGGCGTTGGGGCAACACGAGAAAGCGCCGCTCGGACGTGGAATCCCAAACCCGCACCTCCACATCGTCAACAATATCGACCCCGAATTCCGCCAACACGCCGCGCGGGTCGCGCACGGCCCGAGCCCGGTATTCGTTCGATTTGTACCAGGCCGGCGACATGCCCAGCAGATGCAGGGGATAGCAGGAGCATAATGTGCAGACCACCAGATTATGCACCGCCGCCGTATTCTCTACGACCTTCAGAACAAAATCCGGCCGGCTGGGAAAACCCATTTCATCGAAGGCCTTGCCGCCATCGCCGAGCAGCCGCGCCTTGAAATCAGGATCAAGCCAGGCCCTGGCAACCACTTCGGCACCATTGATGGGTCCGATTTTGTCCGTATAGGCATCGACCCAGTTGTCGATGTCCGCGCTGGTGAACAGCTTCTTTTCCACCAGAACGCTTTCCAGGGCCTTGACCCGCAAGGCCGGCTCGGACGGCAGATGGCCGTGCAGTTCGCGGTGGATTGCGCTGATCGTTTCCTCGTCATAGCTCGTCATGACGCCCTCCCGGTTCGGCCAACGGTAGCAAAGGCGGGGTGTGATGACAAATGGGGGGGAGGGCTACCTGGGAAATATTTCCAGGTGGGTCAGGATGGGATGCTTAAAAATGTGTGCCGCGATGGGAAACCGTCCCACCGTGTGGGCCTTGAATGACATGCTCGCGGGATGCTCCGGGGTGGCGACAACATGGATATTATAGCCATGCAAATGCAATTCCAGGGCCTCGTCGGTGGTCCAGTTGATGCTGACTTCTTCGCCTTCGGAAATGCGAATGGTCCGCCGGTCCGCAATTACCTGGCGGCGGTGAATATTCAGATTGATAACAAGGCGATTTCGCACCGCCGCCAAGCCTACGTCGGCGATCAGCGCTGGGCTGACTGCGGCCAGGCATAGGAAAAGCCGCCGGCTGAGAGTGCTCTTCATATCTCGCAGGGTCGCAGCATGGTATTAACAAAAGCCAAAAACTATTATAGTATTTTGAGCAGATTAGGCATAAATTGCCTGAAATTTAAGCAAAATATTATAGCGTTTTTCAGATGCCTAAAACATGAGCAATCAATTTGCCGCCACGATCCTCGACCAGCCGGTCATCCTGGCACCCATGTCGGGGATAACGGATCAGCCATTCCGGCGGCTGGTACGCGAATTCGGCGTGGATGTCGTGGTCAGCGAGATGATCGCCTCCGCCAGCCAGGTCAAGGGCAGCCGGATTTCAAGCGAACGGGCCCGCTGGGCTGTGGACGAGGGCTTGCGCGTGGTGCAACTGGCCGGCTGCCAGACCGAGCCCATGGCCCTGGCCGCAGCTATGAACCAGGATCAGGGCGCCGATGTGATTGACATCAACATGGGCTGCCCAGTGAAAAAAGTCGTCGGCGGTGCCGCCGGCTCGGCCCTGATGCGGGACGAGGCGCACGCCCTCCGTCTGATCGAGGCCGTGGTTGGCGCCGTCGATATTCCCGTGACCTTGAAAATGCGCACCGGCTGGGATGACGCCCACCGCAATGCGCCCAGCTTGGCGGCGCGGGCGGAAGGGGCGGGGGTGGCCATGATCACCGTGCACGGGCGCACCCGCTGCCAGTTCTATGATGGTCACGCGGATTGGGACTTCATCGCCGAGGTGGCGGGGGCGGTTAACATTCCCGTCATTGCCAATGGCGACGTGAATTGCGTCGAGGATGCCGCCCAGATGCTGCAACGGTCCGGCGCGGCCGGGGTGATGATCGGGCGCGGCGCCTTTGGCCGGCCCTGGTTCCCGGCCCAGGTGCGCCATTACCTGGCGACGGGCCGACACTTGGCTGAGCCGGACATGGCGGTGCAAAGGGATACGGCGATTGGCCATTACCGCGCCATCCTGGAGCATTATGGCGCGGGCCGGGGTTTGCGGATCGCCCGCAAGCATATCAACCGCTATCTGGAGCGTCTGAACGTCGCCAAGGAGGACCGGCGCGCCGTGCTGCGCCAGGGTGACGGCGGCGCGGTAATCCGACAGCTCGGCGAAGCCTATGACAAGGCAATGGCGCGGGAGGCGGCCTGATGACGAACCCCGCGTCGGTTTCCGAAACCATTCCGGCCGCGGCCAACCCGGCCGGCTTTGAAACCATTTTGAATACCTTGCCCCATCCAATTTTGGTATTGGACGGTGATGACGGCGTGAGCTACGCCAATCCCGGGGCGGAGCAGTTTTTTGGCGCTGGCGCCGCGCAGTTGCGGCGCGGCCGGTTGAGCGATCTGCTGCCCTTCGGCAGCCCGGCCTTGAGCCTGGTTCATGAAGCCCGGCAAAATGCCGCCATCATCTCCGAATACGGCATCGACCTGACCTCGCCGCGCCTCGGTCAACGGGTGGTGGATGCCACCGCCTCGCCGGTGGCGGAGGCGCCGGCCCACATTGTCCTGACACTGCGGGAAAATTCCATCGCCTCGAAAATGGACCGCCAACTGACCCATCGCGGCGCGGCCCGTTCCGTGTCCGGCATGGCCGCGATGCTGGCCCATGAAGTCAAAAATCCCTTGAGCGGCATTCGTGGCGCCGCCCAGCTATTGGAACAGAACGCCAATCGCGAGGACCAGGTGCTGACACGGCTAATCTGCGATGAAACCGATCGCATCGTCGGCATTGTGGAACGCATGGAGATGTTCTCGGACAGGCCCATTGAACACCAGCCGGTCAATATCCACCGGGTTTTGGAACGGGTCCGCCAGGTGGCGCAAAGCGGCTTTGCCAAGAACATCCGCTTTCACGAAAAATACGATCCGTCCATTCCGCCGGTGCGGGGCAATTTTGACCAACTGGTGCAGGTGCTGTTGAATTTGGTCAAGAACGCGGCCGAGGCGGCGCCCGCCAGGGGCGGTGAAATTACCTTGAGCACCGCCTTTCGCCATGGCCTGCGCCTGTCCGTGCCCGGTTCCCAAAGCCGCCTGAAGCTGCCCATCGAAATTGCCGTTCACGACAATGGACCGGGCGTGGCGGAAGATATCATGCCCTATCTGTTCGACGCCTTTGTCACCAACAAAAGCCAGGGTTCCGGCTTGGGCCTGGCCCTGGTGGCCAAGGTGGTGGACGAGCACGGCGGCGTTGTCGAATGCGCCGACGTGGCCAGGGGAACCCAATTTCGCATCATGCTGCCAATGGACGAGAG
>JAPYUH010000076.1:0-3968 GCA_029936195.1 Alphaproteobacteria bacterium | reverse complement strand
AATGGACGAGAGTTAAGATATGAGCCGGGGAACCATCCTCATCGCCGATGATGACGCCGCCATCCGCACGGTGCTGGACCAGGCTCTGGGCCGGGCCGGCTATGAAGTGCGGGTCACGGCCAACGCCGCGACCTTGTGGCGCTGGATCGGTGATGGACAGGGCGATCTGGTGATCACGGACGTGGTGATGCCGGACGAAAACGGCCTCGACCTGCTGCCCCGGATCAAAAAGCTGCGGCCAGACATGCCGGTGATCGTGATGAGCGCCCAATCGACCATTCTGACCGCCATCAAGGCGGCCGAGCGCGGAGCCCATGAATACCTGCCAAAACCTTTTGATCTGAAGGAATTGATCAATGTGGTGCAGCGCGCCCTGGCCAGCAACCAGCACGTCATGGGTGGCGGGGTCAGTTCCGACGATGGTGAGGAAGGCTTGCCGGTAATCGGCCGTTCCGCCGCCATGCAGGATATTTACCGCACCTTGGCCCGCCTCATGCAGACGGACCTGACGGTGATGATTTCGGGTGAATCGGGCACTGGCAAGGAACTGGTCGCCCGCGCCCTGCATGACTACGGCAAGCGGCGCAACGGGCCCTTCGTCGCCATCAATATGGCCGCCATCCCCCGCGACCTGATCGAAAGTGAATTGTTCGGCCATGAAAAGGGCGCCTTCACCGGCGCCACCTCGCGCAACCCGGGCCATTTTGAACTGGCCGAGGGGGGGACATTGTTTTTGGATGAAATCGGCGATATGCCGGCCGATGCGCAGACCCGGTTATTGCGGGTCCTGCAACAGGGGGAATATTCCAGCGTCGGCGGACGCGCGCCGATCAAGGCTAATGTACGTATCATTGGCGCCACCAATCAGGATCTGCGTCAATTGATCCGCCAGGGCCTGTTTCGCGAGGATCTATTTTACCGTCTGAACGTCGTACCCATGCGCCTGCCGCCCCTGCGGGAGAGGACCGAGGATGTCCCTGACCTGGCCCGGCATTTTCTGGCCCAGGCGGAGGCTTCGGGACTACCGGCAAAACGCATCAGCCGCGATGCCCTGGAATGCCTGCGGACCTATCAATGGCCCGGCAACGTGCGGGAACTGGAAAACCTGATCCAACGCCTGGTCGCCCTTTATCCCGAGGATGTCATTGAAAAATCCGTTGTGGAGGCCGAGATACAGCCGGCCGCCACTTCCCTGTCCGGCACGGTTGCCCCGGATGGCAATGGCGACCGGAACCAGGCGGGCGGCGACAATATCGGCGCCTCGGTGGAACAGCATCTGGCCCGCTATTTTCAGGCTCATGGCGAGAGCCTGCCGCCGGCCGGCCTGTATGACCGCGTGGTGCGTGAAGTTGAGCGCCCCTTGATCCAGTTGTGCCTGGCCGCCACCCGCGGCAATCAAATTCGTGCGGCCGAATTGCTGGGCCTGAACCGGAACACGCTCAGAAAAAAAATCAAGGAACTCGATATTCAGGTGGTGCGCGGCTTGAACTGATGCTTAATTACCACAGATTCTTTATGCGGCGAAATATTGATGCAATAGCTCTGATGCCATACGTGATGCAGCATGGTTGAAACAACAGATCGCGGCCGCCTCGAAACCGCCTTTGCCGAAAGCTTCGTGCCATGGGCGCGCCAGGTCGGGCTAAGCGGTAAGCTGGCCTTTGCCCTGGCCTTGGCCACCTTCGCCTCGGGCATGGCGACCTACACCGCCTGGACCGGGTCGGCGCCACAGGCGCCGAACCCCCGCGTGGTGCTGATTTTGTTGGTTATCGATCTGGTGCTGGTGCTGTCCCTGGGTGCCGTGATTGCCCGGCACATGGTGCGATTGTGGGTGGCGCGGCGGTCGGGTTCCGCCGGCTCGCGCCTGCACAGCCGCTTCGTGGCCATGTTCTCCCTGGTTGCCGTCACGCCGGCAATTATCGTCGCCCTATTCTCGGCCGTGTTCTTTCATTTGGGCGTGCAGTCCTGGTTCAGTGACCGGGTGCGTACCGCGGTTGGTGGCTCCCTGGCCGTGGCGGAGGCTTATGTGGCCGAACACCGCCATACCATCCGGGCCGATATTCTGGCCATGGCCAACGATATCGACCGCATGGCGCCGCGCCTGCGGGGCAAGCAACAGCAGTTCTCCCATTTTCTGGCGATTCAGGCTTCGCGCCGGGCCTTGAATGAAGCCACGGTTTTCACCAGAAACGGCGCCGTCCTTGGCCGTACGTTTCTGAGTCTCAGCGCCGCGCTCGACGAATTGCCCATGCACCGGCTTGCCGGCGTCTCGCGCAGTGACCCGTTGATATTCGAGAGCGACCGTGATGATCAGGTCCGCGCCTTGGTGCGCCTTGACGGCTATCTGGATGCCTATTTGTTTGTTGCCCGCTTTGTTGATCCGGTGGTCTTGAACCATGTGGAGACGACCCGCGCCGTGGTGCGTGAATACGAGGCCCTGGAAGGCGCGCGGACCGACATCCAATTGACGTCGGCCCTGATCTTCATCGTCGTGGCGTTGATGCTGTTGATGGCGGCGATCTGGCTCGGCTTGACCTTCGCCAACCGATTGGTGGGACCGGTGCGGGGACTGATGGTGGCGGCGGAACGTATTCGTGACGGTGATCTTTCCGCCCGGGTGGAGGAGGGTGTTGGCGATGATGAAATCGGCTCCCTCAGCCGCGCCTTCAATCGCATGACCCAGCAGTTGTCCGAACAGCGCGAGGAACTGGTCGCCGCCAACCGCGCCATGGACCGCCGCCGCCGCTTTACCGAGGCCGTGTTGAGCGGCGTGTCCGCCGGGGTGGTTAGCCTGGACGGCAGCGGCATAATCACATTGCCGAACTCTTCCGCCGCGCAGTTGTTGGAAACCAGTATCGAGGCCCTGGTCGGAAAAGCCTTTGGCGAAGCGGTGCCGGAAATGACTGCGCTGTTGCAACAAGCCCGGCAACGGCCCGGCCGGACTGTCGAGGGCGAGGTGTCCTTGATCCGCAAGGGCCATCGCCGCTCTTTCATGGTTCGCATCCGCACCGATCGGACAGCCGATCAACGCTTTGGCGCCATCATCACGTTTGATGACGTGACAGAGTTGGTGACCGCCCAGCGGACCGCCGCCTGGGCCGACGTGGCCCGACGTATCGCCCATGAAATAAAAAACCCGCTAACGCCGATCCAGCTTTCGGCCGAGCGGTTGAAACGCAAATACCTCAAGCAGATCGAAACCGATCAGGATATTTTTACTCAATGCACCGACACGATCATCCGCCAGGTCGGTGATATCGGACGCATGGTGGATGAATTTTCCGCCTTCGCGCGCATGCCGGCGGCCGAAATGAAGGACGTGGATTTGCGCGAGGTCGTGCGGGCGGCCATGTTCGCCGAGGAATTCGCCCATAGGGATATCGAATATGACGTTGCCTTGCCAGACACTGCCGTCTCCATCCGCTGCGACAGCCGGCATTTGAACAGATTGTTGACTAACTTACTGCAGAACGCTCATGAGGCGATCGACGCCCGCGCGGGGGATGCCGTCCCCAACCTGGGAGCCGGAGTGATCAGTATTGCTCTGGAGACGGATGGCAATACCGCGCAGTTGTTGATCCAGGACAACGGTATTGGTCTGCCGGCGGAAGGGCGGGAGCGATTAGTGGAGCCTTATGTAACGAACCGCGAAAAGGGTACGGGTCTGGGGCTCGCCATCGTCAAGAAAATAATGGAAGAACACGGCGGCCGCATGTTGCTGGAAGATGGTGTTGGGGGCGGCGCCCTGATCCGTTTGAGTTTTCCACTGATTACAGATCAACAAGTGAGTGATGACGATGTTGCAGAGCGTGAGGTTGGCTAATGGCCAGTGATATTCTGATCGTAGATGATGAAGCCGATATCCGCGAACTGATTTCGGGCATTCTGGCGGACGAGGGTTACCAAACCCGTTTGGCGGGGACCGACAAACAGGCCCTTGCCGCCGTCGCGGCGCGACGGCCGTCCCT
>JAPYUH010000358.1 GCA_029936195.1 Alphaproteobacteria bacterium | reverse complement strand
GCGTCCAATCCTCATGATAAATCCGGCTAATGGCCCCGATGGAGTCGTGCGCCAGAAGTTGGCTGTGTCGGCGGCCACTGGATTCCTGGAAAAAATTAAACAGGGTTTCATCCTGGCCGCCGCTGAGAAATTCCCTGCCGCCGGGAAGTTTCTGAATCTGGCGGCTTGCCTGTTCTCTGGCCTGTGCGTTGGGAGAACTGAGCATCATGAGGATGAACTGTCTGAACTGATCCACATCTTTGGCTAAACGATAGCGCATCATGCCATCATGATATCCCCGCGCCAGCCCGGCAAAGCGGGGACTGCTCCAGTTGACGCTATCGGGGGAAGGTGGGGAGAGGATGGAATCCATCACCGCGCGATCAAGCGGATGGCGGTTCAGAAGTTGGTATTGGTTCAGCAAAGCCACCCGACCGCGCGTGTTGTGTTCTTTCAAGTGCTTGACCATCGATTCCCCAAGGGACGGGTTGTCGAACGGATCAAAGCGGAGAAAGGGCTTGGCTGACCGGCCAAGATCCAGCAGCACAACCAAGCCCATGGCCAACAGGCCGAGAGTGCGGGATGAGCGACGCCATCGCACCACGCTGCATCCCGTAAGCGCGCCGATGGAAAGGAACAGGAACAGCACAAACAACCCCGCCTGAAACGTGCTCGCGCTGGCCAAGCTGGCGGCTTCCGTCGGCAACGCGCCGGGATTTTTTTGCAGAATCCACGCGGCCAATTTCTCGGAACGGTTGCTGTACACTGTGAATCCGAGCGTGGCCAGCGCCAGAACTCCAAATGACCCGATGCGCCAGGCTGAGTTAAATCCGCCACTGCCAAACGCGCGGGTTTTTTCATGGGCCTCGGTGGCGTGCCATTCATCCAACCCTTTGAGACCGAGGGCAAACAACGCCAGCAAACACACACTGAACAATGCCTGCCAATGGCTGTTCCACGCCACCCACGGGAGCAATAACACTACGGCACTGAATATCAGCGTGTGTGTTTTATCGTGACGCGAAAATGGTTGCTCCCTGCGCACCGCGTGCGCCAGCGCCCAAGCCGCCACTAATAATACGAGCGCCCCCGCATAAGCGTGAGAATGACTACCGATTAGGTTGCCCCAATGTTGGGTGTTATCCGCCACATCCAACCGATGGCCAAACAGGCCGGCCACGGGCAGGGTCAGCAAATCCATCGACCCTTGAGCGGCGGCTTGCCGCAGCCCGATGGACAATTCGAAGAGTTGCGGAAAAATCCAAATCGGCCAAGCCACCGCGGCTGCGGCCACGGGGATGAGGCTTATGCAAGCCAAGCGCTTTTGCGTAAAGCGATTCCCCTCCGCCGGTGGCAGCAGAAGCGCCAGCACCACGATGGCGCCCACTAGCGGAAGCCCGGCGGTGCCCGTTTCCAGCAGGCCCATTCCCAGAGCCAGCCCGGCCACCAGCGCGCCCGGCCATTGCAAACGGCGGCGCACGATCATGGCCAGTGCTACAAACAAAGCCGCGCCGGTCACGGCTAGTCCGCCGGAAAATTCCACGGTGTGCGAAAGGAACACGCCGTTCAAGGCGGCAGCCAGCGCACCCATTCCGCAAATGAGGCCGCTGCATTTCAGTTGTCGAAAACAAAACCACGCGGCCATCCCCAGCAGGAAAAGGCAGGCGGGCGGATAATAATTGGCATAGTTCGCCGTGGGATCCGGCGTGAGTTTGCAAAGTTCCCGGAACCATCCGGTGAATCCCGGCGGCGCGCTCCCCCGGGGTGCCCCCAGCCCGGCTTGAGAATCCCATGGGCCTTCGGCAAAATGCTGATCCCATTCTTCCACCGTGCGGCCCTCGGTATGGAGAATGGATTCGCCGGAGAAGATCGGGCTGAACAACCCGGCAAGCACCAGCAACAGTACGCCCGCGGCCGCTAATGCCAGGGCCCAGCCCGGACGTGTGTTGGGTGCCTCATCCATGCGGCGCTTGGGTTAACAGAAAAGGCTGAACCGATAAAGCGAATTGTCTTTTCCCGCCGAGGTTGTTACAACCGCCCTGATGAACCCAATCCGGCATCCCCTCGCCCAAAGCCTGTGCGCGTGGCTTTGTTTTAACGCACTGTTGGTCGCCTCTCTCGCTGTGAAAATAACCCCCCTGAACGTGCCGGATCAAGGCCGGGCTGGATTTCATCAGCTGCAGCCCAAGGACACCGGGCTGGTGCCCAGCGGAAAATATCAGGCCATCATCGGCGAAATCATTCGGGACACCAGTAACTCCGGCCTGGCCGCCGGTGATATTAATGGGGACGGATTGCCGGATCTTTTCGTGTGCGGCATGGAAAAACCCAATGCGTTGTACCTGAACCGGGGCAACTGGAAGTTTGAAAACATCACCCAACGGGCCGGCGTGGCATGCCGGGGCTGGCGGTTAAGCGGCGCACTATTTTCCGATGTGGATGGCGACCGCGACTTGGATCTCATCCTCACGTCCGTGCGCGACACCCGCAATTTTCTTTTTCTCAATGATGGCAAAGGTAACTTCACTGAAAGTCTGGCCATCGGCTGGGTGTACAACCACCGCGCCGGCAGCGTGGGCTCCAGCATGGCCGATGTGGATGGCGATGGCGACCTCGACCTGTACGTGACGTCACACCTGAATCGCACTCCCGACGAGGTTCTGGGCCCCAAGGAAATGGAACGCATCCATCAACTCGGCATGGCCGCACAACGCGCGGGCCGCCCCATGCCCGATGAATGGCTCGAGATTTATTCTGTCCGTAAAGTACCCGTCACACCCACCTTCAGCAAATTGGTCAATGATGTGAGTCACATGCAGGATCAGCTTTATTTGAATGACGGCCGGGGAAACTTCCGTGCCGTGGCCGATAACGACCAGCGGTTTCGCGACGCGCAGGGTCGGCCCATCCCCATGCCCAAGGATCCCAGCCACGAGGC
>JAPYUH010000075.1:3667-16019 GCA_029936195.1 Alphaproteobacteria bacterium | reverse complement strand
GTGGGTGGTTGGGCCGGGGGAGCGGGCGGTTCAGACTGCATTGAAAATGGTCTAACACAGCAGTTTATGGTTTGGGCGCGCACAGTATTGCCCAACCCGCAAGCGCCCCCGTTTTTTCGATCCAATCATGGGTGGAAGATCGGGGCGCGGCCCGTTCAATACCTAGAGCGGTAATTCCATCAAAGGTCTACAAACGGGTCGCCTAGATCCCCGGGCAGGCCGAGCCAGACCATTGCCGCGTCCAAATCACGAAAGGTCTGGTGATCCAGATCGAGAGCTGACATTTCCCCATGCGCCAAACGGGACATTCCGAAGGCGAGGTCCGTTGGCGCGAGGGTCGCCGATTTTCGGACGCCATGACGCGCCGCCGTATCTATCGCATAGTTCGCGAAACTCCGGATATCCTCCGGCGGCATGGCGAATTTACTATCCACGGCCCACGAACGGCATCTGCGTCGCCATCACCGTCAGGGTTTGCACATTGGCATCGAGGGGCAAGCTGGCCATGTAAACAATCGCCTGGGACACGTTGTCCACGTGCATCAGAGGCTCGGGCTTGATGGAACCGTCGGCCTGGGGCACGCCGTCGGACATGCGGGCGGTCATTGGGGTAAAGGCATTGCCGATATCGATCTGGCCACAGGCGATGTTGTATTTTCGGCCGTCCAGGGAAGTGGATTTTGTCAGGCCTGTCACCGCATGCTTGGTCGAGGTATAGGGAGCCGAATTGGGCCGGGGCGTATGGGCCGAGATAGAGCCATTGTTGATGATGCGGCCACCCATGGGGTCCTGAGCCTTCATCACCTTGAAAGCTTCCTGCGTACACAAAAAGACCCCAGTCAGGTTAACGTTGACCACCATCTGCCATTGCTCGAACGGCAGATCCTCGATATTCACTGGCGGGGCGCCGGCACCGGCATTATTGAACAACAGATCCAGGCGGCCAAAGGCCTTGGTGGTGGCGGCGAACAGCGCGGCGCAGGCATCGGGCTTGGTGACATCCGTCGCAACGGCGATGGCGCGCGGGCCATCCGATCCCGCCTCGGCGATGGTTTCCGCCAAGGCGTCTTCCCGCCGGCCCGCAAGCGCGACCGAATAACCTTGCGCCAATAGCGCCAGGGCCGCACCCCGGCCGACCCCTGAACCCGCGCCCGTTACAATGGCAACTTTCCCTGCTCCACTCATGTTTCCGTCCTCGTTCCCTGAAATCGGCTTGCCGTAAGGTTAAGCCTATTCAACGTCGTAATCGACCCGGAAATATTCCGGTTGGCCAAGCGGCCAGTATTCGCCCCAGACATCGCCGCCGCCATCGACCGTCAGCACCGTGCCCGTGATGAAATCCCCCGTGGGCCCGGCCAGATAGACGGCGGCCTGGGCGATATCCTGCACGCTTCCGGGCCGACGCACCAGGTTGTGGGTAAAGCTGGGCTTGGCGGAGTCAGGATAGTGGGTCAGGCCGGGCGAGGCGATGACGCCGATGGCGATGGAGTTCAAGCGAATATCATAAGGCGCCAATTCCACGGCCAGACCCTTGGCCAGGTGCATCGTGCCGGCGCGGGCCGCCATGGCGTGGGGAATAGCGCTGTTCAGCATGCCTAATACCACCGCCATGTTGATGATGCAGCCCGGCTGTTCATGCCGCCGCCACAGCCGCGCCGCCGCCTGCATCATGAACCACGAACCGTTCAAGTTGGTATCCACCACCGTACGCCAGCCGTTGGGCGTAATATCCAAGGCCGGGGCGGCGAACTGCCCGCCGGCGTTGTTGATCAATACATCCAGGCGCCCGTATCGGTCCCAAACCTCGGCCATCAGATCGCTGACCTGGTCGGCGTCCCGGATCGTCATGGCCTTGGTGAAGCAAGGCACATGGATGCTGGCCATGGCCGCCTCGAACGCGGCCATTTTGCCTTCGTCCCGGCTGCAGGAAACAATAGTGGCGCCCAGGCGCCCGAACAGTACCGCCGTGGCCATGCCGATACCCCCCGCCCCGCCGGAGACCAAAACCACGTGGTCCTTGAACAGATCATCACGATAAACCGTGGGCAGCGCCGCCAGCTCCTCGGCCGTGGGGGCATCATAAATGTCGTCGCTCATGAGGCAGCGGATCCCGGCGCGGATCCCGGCCGGTAGTCATCGGGAAAATATTCCTTCACGAATTCGCTGTCCTGTTTGTAAGTATAGCAGGTGTTGATCATGCCTTCGCCCAAGCTGCGGGGCCGATCCTCGGCAGCCTCGCGGGCGGCGCCGGCGGGGGCCCGCTCGGTCCACATGGCCTGCATGGCGGTTGTAGCCATCTGCGCCAACATCTCGACCAGATGGGTGCAACCGCGGCCATGGCCCACCCGTTGGCGCACCATGCGGTTCCAGCCCGGCCCGATCTTCAGGCCCGCCAGGGCGGCAAAATTGGGCGCCACCAAATGGCAGATGCCGTGGGCGCCCACGTCCAGTTTCGCCTCGGCCGACTGCACCACCATGGCCTTGTCCACGGTCAGGCGCAGCCACAGATCGTGCACCGGCTCTCCGGCGGCCCGGTGGCTGTCCAGAAGATGATGGGAGAAGGGTTTGATGTCCAGAATGTGCCCTTCGATGTCGACCAGGCCGTCGGTGCGTTCATAGGCGGTGATGGAAATGGTGCGGTTGTGAATTTGTTCCCGTTCGGTGGCTTGGGACAGCGGCATGGGAGCCTCCAATATGTTCCTCGACGTTCTCCCGCGATTACCCCGCCCAGGGGGGAATGGCAAGCACGGCTAGGACTGCTAAACTGCGAGCCTTGATTTGGGAGCGTGGTCTGTATGCAATCGACAGCCCCCGGCCGCCATGGCTGGGTCATGGTCTTCGTCGGCTTCAGCCTGTCCGCCATGAGTTTTGGCGGCTTGGGCACGGTTGGCGTATTCCTGAAACCCTTGATCGCCGAATTCGGCTGGTCCCGGGGCGAGACGTCACTGGGATTTTCGATTGCCGCGTTATCGGCGGCTGCGTTCGGCATTCTTTGGGGTTTTTTCGCCGACCGCCAACCGACCCGGCGGTTTCTGCTCATGGCCGCCGGTGCCCTTGCCATCGCCCTGTTGCTGTTGAGCCAGGTGACGGTTTATTGGCACTATTTGCTGGCCTATTTCCTGTTTGGCGCCTTCGGCCATGCCGCCGTGGCCGCCACTGTCTGGGCCAATATCGGCGAATGGTTTGCTCAAAATAAAGGCCTGGCCCTGGGTATCGGCCTGGCCGGCAGCGCCATTGGCCAGGCGGTGGTGCCGTTTTCCGCCCGGCTGCTGATAACCGCCCATGGCTGGCAGACCGCCTATTTGGTGCTGGGCCTGATCTATCTGGTATTGGGCCTGGCCATTGCCGCCCTGACCCGCGACCCGCCGGCAAAGTCGGCCCGCCTGGCCGCCCGGGTCGGGCGCGTCCCTGACCGGGGCGCCTGGTCACTGGGTTCGGCCAAGGCGACCGTCGCCTGGTTCGCCGGCGCGGTAATTTTCTGTTGTTCCTGCATGTCGGTGGCCATCGTGCACATCGTCCCGGCCCTGTCCGACAACGGTTTCAAGCCGGAGATCGCCGCCTCCGTCCTGACCACGGTGATGCTGGCCGGTGCCATTGGCCGGCTCTGTTCCGGTAAACTGTGCGATATCATCGGGCCGCTACGGACCTATGCAATGATGTCCCTGGGCCAGACCTGCCTGGTGATCTGGTTCCCGCACATGGCTTCACTGACCGGCATCTATGTGCTGGCGGCGGTATTCGGCTTCTTTTTCTCCGGCGTCATGTCCTCCATGATAATCTGCGTCAATTACATGGTGCCGGCCGCGGTCGCGGCTCGGTCATGGGCCATCGTCAGCCTGTTCGCCTGGATCGGCATGGGACTGGGCAGCTACATGGGCGGGGCGCTGTTCGATATGACGGGCGGCTACACCTGGTCCTTCGCCTTCGCCGCTATCATGGGTTGCGGTAATCTCGCTGTTCTGCTGGCCTATCATTTCAACGGCGGCCGGCGGGAACCGGTGCTGGCCTAACAACAAACAAACGGGAGGAAGAGCAATGCCGGAAGCATTCGCACCGGACGATCAGCAATTGGCGGGCAAGGTAGCCATCGTCTCGGGCGCCGGGGCGGCGGAGGGCGGCATCGGCAACGGCCGGGCAGCCTCTATTCTGCTGGCGCGGGCGGGAGCCAAAATCGTGGCCGTGGACCGGAATCTGGAACGGGCGGCGGAAACCGTATCGATGATCGAGGCGGAGGGCGGCGAGGCCTTTGCCCATCAGGCCGACACCACCTTGGAAGCCGACTGCGCGGCAATGGTCGCCAAGGCGGTCGCGACCTATGGCCGGGTCGATGTGTTGGACAACAACGTGGGCATTGGCAGCTCCGGATCGGTGGTGGAAGAGAGCCTGGAGAATTGGGAGAGGGTCATGCGCATCAATGTCCAATCCATGTTCATGGCCGCCAAATTCGCCATTCCCGCCATGATCGACAGCGGATCGGGAGGCGCTATCGTCAACGTCTCCTCCATCTCCGCCCTGCGGCCACGGGGGCTGACCGCCTATTCCGCCTCGAAAGGGGCGGTGATCTCGTTGACCCGTGCCATGGCCATGGATCACGCGGCCGACGGCATCCGGGCCAATTGCATCGCGCCGGGGCCGGTGTACACCCCCATGGTCTACAGCCGGGGCATGTCGGACAAGGCGCGCGAGGGGCGGCGTACCGCTTCGCCCCTGGGTGTCGAGGGCAGCGGTTGGGACATCGGCAATGCGGTGGTGTTTCTTTCGTCCGCGCGGGCCCGCTACATTACCGGGCAAACCCTTGTGGTGGATGGCGGCATCACCGTCGCCGCCCCCGCCCGGGACCCCAATGCCTAGCCCCCAACGACTAGACCCCAATGCCTGAAGGAGAAGACAGAATATGGCACGCATCCCCTATCTGGACGTGGACGACCTGGCCGAGGAAGACAAGGACCTGTTGAAGCGCGGCATTAACCTGCACCGGGCCCTGGTCCACAGCCCCGGCGGGGCGCGGAATTTCGGCCATCTTGGCCAGTACATCCGACATGGCTCCAAACTGGACCCGCGCTTGCGGGAATTGGCCATATTGCAGGTGGGGTATCTGGCGCACAGCGAGTACGAATACAGCCACCATATCAAGATCGGCCGCGATTTCGGCGTCACCAACGATGACATCCGCGCCATGATTATCGAGTCCGAGGGCCGCAACAGCGGCCTGCCGCAATTGGACCGGGCGGTGCTGCGGGCGGCGCGGGAAATGACCGAGGAGATGAAAATTTCCGATGCCACCTTCGCTAAGCTGAAGGCGCATTTGAGCCCGGAACTGCTGGTTGACCTGACCATGGTAATTGCATTTTACAACGGCGTCGTCCGCCTGCTGGGCAGCCTTGAAATCGACGTGGAAGACAGCTACGCGCCGTATCTGGAGGAATTTCCCCTGCCCTGACGGCCGTGCCCGCCGCAATTCATCATAGAACTGCGGCGATTCGCCCGGCCCCCGCTCTTGCCGGGCGCCATGACGCAATGATACCTTGGCGAAAAATCAGTTGCGAAGCCAATTCAAATTCTGGGAGTTGAGCCATGAACGAACGTTTGGTTGCGACAAAAAGCCCGGCCAAGAACCCGACGCGGGCGGAGCATGCGGCCTCCATGTCCGCCTATATCGCGGCGGGCGAGAAATTGGCCGCGAAAACTGGTAATCGCGGCCCCGTGCGGCTTGACGGCAACGGTAATCTTCACCCGGAAATTCTGGCGGCCTTTCGCGACAAGGGTTTTTATGTATTTGAAGGCGTCATCGATGCCCAAGAGCTGGACGTGCTGCGCGCCGAAGCCAACAACATGATCGAACGGGCCCCGGTGCGGAAGGGCGCGAAAGTGGATGCCCGGGGGCGGCCGGCCCTGGGGCTGGATCACGCCCGCGAACCCTATACCTTTATCAAACCGCTGTCGGACCCCTGGGGCGGCACCAAGCTGTTGGGCGGCCGGCATCCCAGCCAGATGACCCAACCGGTACCCGACGGCGATGTGCCGGACGAAGTCCCCTATCTCATGCGCGACATGTGCCAGACCATGCCGGCCGGCCTGCGCCTGTACGGCCATCCGCAGTTGTTGGCCATTGCCGAGGCCATCAACGGCGCGGATTTCGTGCCCTTCAACGATGCCATCTTTGTCAAGCAGCCGGGCCTGGGCGGCGCCGTGGCCTGGCATCAGGATGGCGTGACCCATTGGCAATCGCCCAATTGGGATCCGGGCATTCATGGCTTTAATTTTCAAGTACAGCTCTACCCCTCGACGCCCGCGAACGGTTTATGGGTCGTGCCCGCCACCCACAAGCTGGGGCGCATCGATATCAAGCAACGGATCGCGGACAATGGCGGCGATGAGCGGCTGCCGGACGCGATCCCCCTGATCTGCGCGCCCGGTGACGTGACCATCGTCAACCGGCAGATGCTGCACGGCTCCTTCGCCAATACCTCCGCTGATCTGCGCGTCTCGCTGACCTTTGGCTTCCATCGCCGCGCCTCCGTCCTGGGCCAGGGCGGCGCCTTGAGCGTTGAGCGGGGGGATGTATATGACGAACAGCGCATTTTTGAACGCGCCGCGGTGATCGCCGTCGCCATTGACGCGCGCGCCCAGCAATTTCCTGATGAAACACCCTATCACTATCAACCCTTCGCGGGCCTGGAAGACGACTATCGTTGGAACGACGAGACGTTCGAGAGGGTGATCCGCGATTACAGCAGTAAGGATTTAGCAATTTGAAACCCCAATTGAAAACAGACGCACAACCCGACCACGACGTCATCATCATCGGCGCAGGGGTCAGCGGTATCTATCAACTCTACCGCTTGTTGGAGATGGGCGTGAATGTCACGGTGCTGGAGGCTGGCGGCGGACCGGGCGGGACCTGGTATTGGAACCGCTATCCCGGTGCGCGGTTTGATTCCGAGAGCTACACCTACGGTTATTCCTTTTCCAAGGAGCTGTTGGAGGAATGGAACTGGAGCGAGCATTTTTCCGGCCAGCCCGAGACCCTGCGATATTTGAACCACGTCATTGAGAAATTCGATCTGCGTGATCACATGCAGTTCGATGCCCAGGTCAAGTCGGCCGCCTTTGACGAGGGGGCCTGTAGCTGGACCCTGACCCTGGCCAATGGCCGTACCTTGAGCACGCGGTTCCTGCTGACCGCCATCGGCATGCTGTCGGCCCCGACAATGCCCACTATTCCCGGCGTGGAAAATTTCAAGGGCGAGGCGTTTCACACTTACTACTGGCCCCAGGAACCGATGGATTTCACCGGCAAAAAGGTCGGCGTGATCGGCACCGGCGCCACCGCGGTACAGTTGATTGGCGAGATCGCCGACAAGGTGGGCGAATTGACCGTATTCCAGCGCCGCCCGAACTGGTGCGCGCCACTGCACAACGGCCCCATCGACAGGGCGGAAATGGACGAGATCAGGGCCAACTACGACGAAATATTTGCCCGCTGCAAGGTCACCCCCGGCGGCTTCATTCACGGGCCCGACCGGCGTAAATTTTCCGACGTGGATGAGGACGAGCGCCTGGCATTTTGGGAGGAGCTGTATAATTCCCGCGGCTTCGGCGTCTGGCTGGGCAATTTCCGCGATGTCCTGGTGGAAGAAATTCCCAACGAGGAGTTCACCAAGTATATCGCCGACAAGATCCGCGCCCGGGTCAACGACGCCGAGACGGCCGAAAAACTAATCCCCAAGGACCATGGCTTCGGCACGCGCCGCGTGCCCATGGAGACCCATTATTTCGAGGCCTATAACCAGGACAACGTGCACCTGATCGACATTAACGAAACTCCCATCGAGTGCATCACCCGGGATGGTATCAAGACCACTGACCGGGAGTATGAGTTCGACATTATCATATACGCCACCGGCTTTGACGCCATCACCGGCGCCTTTGATCGTATCGAGTTCACCGGCGTGGATGGCCAGAAGCTGGCCGACAAATGGGTTGATGGACCCATCACCTATCTGGGCCTGCAGACCAGCGGCTTTCCGAACCTGATCACCATCGCCGGCCCCCAGGGCGGCTCGGTCGCGACCAACTTCCCCCGGGGCATCGAGGAAGCGGTGGAATGGAACACCGAACTGCTGAAATACCTGCGCAAGCACAATTACAACCGCATCGAACCGAAGGTGGATGCGGAAGATGAATGGACGGAGCATGTGAAGCACACCTACAGCTATTCCCTGCTGGGCAATTCCAAGTCCTGGTTCACCGGCTACAATTCCAACGTGGAGGGCCACGATAAGATCCGCTACATGATCTACAACGGCGGCGCCGTGCGCTACCGGCAACGTCTGGCGGACGTGGTGGAACAGGGCTATCAGGGATTTGATCTGAGGTAGGCCCAGACAAGCATGGTACCCGAAACACATTATGTGGAGAGCGGTGGGTACTATATTGCGTAACAGGTCTTCGGCGGCGGCGACACCGACCTAATGATCATTCCCGGTTTCACCAGCAATGTTGAAATCGTCTGGGAACAGCCACGATACGAACGCTGGCTGCGGCGCATGGCCTCTTTTTGCCGGGTCATATTCATCGACAAACGGGGCACCGGTCTTTCGGACCGCGTCTATCGACAATTTACCGACACTTGAAGAACGTTGCCAAGACGTGAAAGCAGTTCTGGATGCCGTCGGCTCCGAACGGACAGCCTTCATCGGTATTTCCGAAGGTGGTCCGATGTCTATACTATTCACGGCTTTGTACCCGGAGCGCACATCAGCACTTATCCTGTACAGCTGATATGCACGAACCTTTAACGCGCCGGACTACGATGTTGGCATCGACCCGGAAAAATTTGAAGGTATGCTGGATCGTCTTCAGAAAAGCTTCGGCAAGCCGGAATCCGTCAAGCTGGGAGCCCCCAGTATGGTGAACGATAAAGATTTCACCAATTGGTGGACCCATTTTCAACGGCAATCAGCCAGCCCAGGCGCGGTTGTCGGGCTGGTGCACATAGCGTTCGAAGGTGATATGAGATCAATCTTGCCAGCAATCTCGTGCCCTACCTTGGTTCTGCATCGAACCGATGATCCGTTCATTAATGTCCATCATGTCCGATATTTGGCGGGCCATATTCCCAGCGCCCGTATGGTGGAGCTGAAAGGGAGCGATCATCTGCATTACATTGGCGATACGGAGGTCGCGGATAATGAAATCGAACTATTTCTGACCGGGACCAAGGCCAGCGCTATCACCCACAGGGTGCTGGCAACCATCATGTTCACCGATATCGTCGAGTCCACGAAATGGGTCGCTGAACTTGGCGACCAGCGCTGGCAGGAATTATTGGCAGAACACAATACCGTGGTGCGCCGGGAAATTGATCGCCACGATGGCATTACCGTCGGCACAACAGGCGACGGTTTTCTCGCCCGTTTCGATGGCCCCGCGCGGGCGGTGCGCTGTGCCCAGGCCATTCACGGCGTGACGTCCGGCCTGGGACTGAAAGTGCGTGCCGGCTTGCACGTGGGCGAGATCCAACTGACCGGCGATGATATTTCAGGCATCGCGGTGCATATTGGCGCGCGGGTGATGGATACGGCCGCGGGCTGCGAAATCCGAGTGACCAGCACGGTTCGGGACCTCGTCGTCGGTTCCGGCCTGGTATTTTCCGATCTTGGTCAACATGCGCTGAAAGGCGTGCCGGGATCGTGGACTTTAATGTCGGTCGATGAATGAAGGGTTGACTTGACCCCGCTATCTTCCCGAACATGGCACCCAGAAAAACCAATCTTGAAATCATGAATCGAGTGGAAGCGCGCAATGGATTTAGAAGTCAGCGATCAAGTCGGCGAGATGATTGCCCGGGTCGAGTTGTTCATGAAGGAACATATTTATCCCCGAGAAATCGAATACTGGGAATGGGTGGATAACCCGGAAAACCTGTGGCAGTACCCGCCATGGCATGCCGGGCTGAAGGAAAAGGCCAAGGAAGCCGGGATTTGGAACTGGTTTCTGAACCGGGATTATGAGGAGTTTAGCCCAGGCCTTTCGAACCTGGAATTCGCCCCTATCATGGAAAAAATGGCCCGGGTGCCTTGGGCCCAGGAAATCTTCAACTGCTCGGCTCCGGACCGGGGCAACATGGAAGTGTTGGCGCGTTTTGGCAGCCCGGAACAACAGGATGAATGGCTGCGGCCGCTAATGAATGGCGAAATCCGCTCCGCCTTTTCCATGACCGAGCCGGCGGTGGCATCATCCGATGCGGGTAACCTGGAGACCACGATCGTGCGGGATGGCAATGAATACGTCATCAACGGGCGCAAATGGTTCACCTCAAACGCCTTTAACCCACTATGCAAGGTCTTTGTCGTCATGGGCAAGACCGACCCGGAGGCCCCGCGACACAAACAATTCTCCATGATCCTGGTGCCCAAGGAAACCAAGGGCGTCATTCTGGAACGCCATGTCACGGTGTTTGGCGGCGCCCATTCACCTGGCGGCCATGCCCAGGTGCATTATGACAATGTCCGCGTGCCGGCCGGCAATCTGATCCTGGGCGAAGGCCGGGGTTTTGAGATCGCCCAGGGGCGCCTTGGCCCGGGCCGTTTCCAATATGCCATGATGTTTGTCGGCATGGCGGACCGCTGTCTGGAACTGATGTGCCAGCGGGTCGAACAACGGGATGCCTTTGGCGAAAAATTGAGCCAGAAAACCTCCATCCAGCACGACATCGCGCGGTCCCGTTGTGAGATCGAGCAATGCCGCATGCTGGTCCTGACCGCCGCCGACAAGATGGATAAATACGGTCCCAAGGAGGCCCGTGACTATATTTCCATGGTCAAGATTATTGCCCCGAAAATGGCCCTCGACGTGGCCAACCGGGCCATTCAGGCCCATGGCGGCATGGGCTTTACCCAGGACACGCCGCTCATCCATATCTACATGATGGCGCGGACCTGCCAGGTCGCCGACGGCCCGGACGAAGTGCATATGTCGCAACTGGCCCGGCGCACGATCCGGGATCACTACTAAGAAACACTTGTCGCCAGACAGGGCCATTCCAGCATGTCTGGGATGGCCCTATATTTGCGGCGGCACCGGGGTCAGGACCGGCTTGCCGCCGAAATGGGCGGCCAGGTTGTCGAAAACCAGATCCCCCATGGCACGGCGTGTCTCGTGGGTCGAACTCGCGATGTGAGGGGTCAGGACCACGTTTTCCATGGCCAGCAGCTCTTCCGGCACCGCCGGCTCGCCATCGAAGACATCCAGCGCCGCCCCGGCGATACGGCCCGAACCAAGGGCGGCGACCAGGGCCGGCTGATCAATGATCGTCCCCCGCGCCGCATTGATCAGAAACCCTTGCGGCCCAAGAGCATCCAACACGCCCGCATCCACCAGCCCGCGCGTCGCTTCACCCCCCTCGCAGGCAACCAACAGCATATCGCTGGCGGCGGCGAGGTCGTGGGGCGTGGGGTAGGAGCGGTAGGTCAGATCGCCCATGGGCTTGATGTCGTGATAGGCGATATGCAGGCCGAACACCTCGGCCCGACGGGCCACTGCCCAGCCGATGCGGCCCAGTCCAAGAATGCCTAGGCGTTTGCCGCGCACGGTGGTGCCCAGGTCCATGCGCCCGGCCAGCCATTTGCCAGCGCGCAGAAAACGTTCGGACTCGGCTATGCGCCGGGGTGCCATGAGAATGAACGTCATGGCCAGATCCGCCACATCGCCGGTCAAAACCTCCGGCGTATGGGTGACGATCACACCGCGGGCCTGGGCGGCGGCCACATCCGTGGCGTCATAACCAACCGAAAAGGATGCGATGATCTCCAGATTTTCCAACCGGTTGATCAGATTTGCGTTGGGGCCCTTCATTCCGCCCGCCAAGATACCGCGAATACGCGTGCCGACCTCTTCGATCATCCGGTCGGGATCATCGGCGCTGAAATAGTCATGCAATGTGAATTCCCTCGAAAGCCGTTCGACCAGGAACGGTGGCAAGGGGGTTACCTGTAACAAATCCGTCATGGTTTCATGGGACCTTTCTCTCCTATACAGCCCCTTCAGTTTACCCGAGAATAGGACCCGGCCGCAAAATTCCTCACCCATCAGAGCCCCGCAAATGAACCAATTAAATTCCCACCAGCGCGGGTTGTTGATGACGGCCTTTGGGGTCCTGGTTCTGACGCCCGATGCCCTGTTGTTGCGCCTGATCGAGACCGATCATTGGACCTTGGTCTTTTGGCGCAGTTTCTTCATGGCATGCAGCCTGCTGACCCTCAACGCCATTCTGGAACGACGCAGCCTCCACAAGGCCATCGCCGATCTGTTTCGCCGAGGCCTAAATGGTGGCCTACATGGCGGCCCG
>JAPYUH010000075.1:0-3567 GCA_029936195.1 Alphaproteobacteria bacterium | reverse complement strand
GGCGGCCTGAATGGTGGTTGGTTCTGCGCCCTGTTGTTCGCCGGCAGCAATATTTGTTTCGTACTCTCCATCACCCACACGGCGGTGGCCAACACCCTGGTCATCCTGGCCTCCATGCCCTTCATCGCCGCCCTGTTGACCGTCTTTCTGATGCGCAAGAGCCTGCCGTTCAGAACCTGGGCGACGATTGTCTTGGCCATGGTGGGCATTGTCATCGTGTTTTGGGGACGCTTTGGCGACGGCAACAGCTTTGGCGATGCCATGGCCGCGCTCTGCGCCATGTTCATGGCCGGAACCCTTGTTTCCATTGCCCACAACCCAAGGATCAATTCCCTGGCCGCCATTGGCCTGGCCTCTCTGATCGCCGCCCTGTTTGCCTTGTTCATGGGCGCGGAACCGGGCCTGCCCAGCCGATCCGATTTTGCTTATCTTGTTCTCAACGGCGCCGTCGTTTTGCCCATCGCCATGGGATTGATCACCTATGGGCCGAAACTGATCTCCGCGCCGGAGGTTAGTTTGATCCTGTTGCTGGAGACAGTTCTGGGACCCCTGTGGGTTTGGCTCGCCCTCGGCGAGGAGCCGCCGGGGCAGACCTTCGCCGGCGGTGGCTTGGTGGTCGCGGCGATCCTGGTCAATGCCTGGCTTGGTTTTCGCGACGCGCGGAATGGATCATGAATGATCGCCGGAGGAAGAGAATTATACCAAGGCAGGGTGTCGTGGCGATACGCCCCAATAGGCTAACCATGGAGGGGGGCGACCATGACGGCGTATGCCCTTGGTCGTCATAGTGGCTTGCCGCGATCACCGATGAATTATTTATCTTCGGTCTTCAAGTTCATCGACGTGATCGGGCACAAGGGTTTGCCATGCCTTGCCCGGCGGCAAGTCGGTATCGGCGATGCCGACGATCTTCTTCACACTTGGTAGAGGCCGTGGTTCGTTGCCCGCCTCCATATTTCGCGCCGCGTTCAAAAGAATGCTTCGCATGTGAATAATGGCGCTATCGGCAGGTACCAGATGCTCCCTGGTGCGATCGTAAATCGGCCCCATGGATAGCGCCATGGCCGCGTCTTCCTGTACGATACCCCGCAATCCAGTCCATTTGGTCGCCATGGTGGCGCGATCCTGGCCAAATCGGTTATCCCAAGAACCCAACCACTCAAAACTCTCTTCAGCGTAAAGTCCCGTCTCGCCGATACCGCTGATAGCTCGATTTCGCGCCTGTGAGATCTCTTGCGTGGTGCTATGGACGACGTTGTAGGTACTGGTGTTTTCGTCGTCGAGCGGCACCTCGAACAGCGTCGCAAGCCGGACCGGTGCGGGTATTACGCGTGCCGACGGCATAATGAAGGGCACGATGCGAATGCTCTGCATGCCATTATCGCCCTTGCGGATGGCGCCATAATGAAAGCCGAATATTGTGGTTTCTACACTGAGCTCGGGTTCGTTGTCCGCCACGGCCAGGGCGCCGGGGTTCATATCGTCTGTGTTGCGCTCAAATGCCTGTTCGTGCCATCCAGGCCGCGCCTGATCGGCGTGCAGTATGCCGACATGAGAGCTATCAAGCCCACCTTCCAACAGCTGCAGATAATTGCATTTAAAATCGACCCGCTCCGCGGCGCGGTAGGGCTCGTCCACGTCCATGAACCCGTAGTCGGGCAGCGGCGGCTGTAATTCCGCCGGACCAAAATAGCCCCAGATTAGGCCGCCCGCCTCTCTAACCGGATAGCTCACTGCTTTGAGCTTCGCGCGAAAACTCTCGTTTCCATAGTTCGGGGCATCTAGCAGATTGCCGTCAACGTCATATTTCCAACCGTGATAGAGGCAACGGATGCCACATTCCTCATTGCGGCCGAGAACAAGCGAGGCGCCGCGATGCGGGCAAAGCTCGTCAAGCAGCCCGAGCCGGCCGTCAGTGTCACGAAACAAGACGTAGGCTTCGCCCGCGAACCGTGCCCGAACCGGCGCACCGTCCACCTCCGCTACCTGCCGGGCAACCGCGATGGGTGTCCAATAACGCCGAAACACTTCCCCCATGGGTGTCCCCGGCCCAACGCTGCAAATCAGTTCATTGTCTTCTCTGCGCATGGTTGACCTGCTCGTTTGGCAAAGTTTGGCGGCAAGATCAAGCAGCCTACCATGGCCTTGCATGTTCGGCGCAATGCCAAAACCGGAAGTCAGCCGAGACCATGGTCTGTCGCGCAATCGCCGATTATGGAGCGCAATTATGCCGTCGGCAGAATGTTCTGGTTCATTCGAAACAAGTTTGCCGGATCGTATTTGTTCTTGAGCGTAACGAGCCTATCGTAGTTCTCGTGACCATAGGATGCCCGGTCCCGAGAGATTCCAGGCCTTAATCCGGCCAAAGCCGACGTTTGATGGGCTACAGGAAGAATGGGTTTCATAGCTGTAGCGCCTCCGAGTTGGCAAACAAGACAATTTCAGTCTTCGCCCCAACGGAGAACCGCACCGACGGCAGGCCTCGACCACCGGATAGACGATATGGACGGCAGGTTTCCTCGCTCGCGGGTCAACACCGAGCGCTCTGCCTTCCCGGAATGCCAAAGCTATCCAGTGGCAATGCATCGAACGCCAGCTCGCCGCTTACAGTTGCGAGGACAGCCGTGGCCTTGGTCCCACGCTTTCGCCGAGACCTCACCACATTCCCTTTTTCCGCAAATGCGGCACCGTCGCCGCCGAGGCTAACGCAACGATGAATGAGATGTCAATCAGTCGCCCTGAATGATCAAAATGGTTGAAAGATGGATTGGCCGGCGATTTGGTGCATGACGCCTTTGGGTCGATCACGACGGCCGCAGTTCGGCATGGAAAGGCTCGAAGCTGTTAAGGGTTGTCGGACAGTACGGTGCGGGCGCCGCAGACGGACGCAAGTATTTTTTTTTTGGCAATACCGCAAATTTAATTGGATGATTGATAATCCGCATTTGCGAACTGCTCCGTCCCGTGTCAGAATGGGTGCGAGATCAATTCTGGGAAGGGAAAGATTACATGGCGACCGGTACAGTGAAGTGGTTCAATCCGACAAAGGGTTTTGGTTTTATCGAACCCGACGGCGGTGGCGCCGATGCATTCGTACATATCTCCGCCGTAGAACGCGCGGGCATGTCGAGTTTGGCCGAAGGTCAGAAGATTCAATACGACGTAGAGCCGGGTCGCGATGGCAAGAGCGCGGCTGAAAATCTAGTAGCCCTTGATTAGTTCGAAACTTTGACCACCATGTTGCGCGGGATTGATTGCAATCTCGCTGGGCCAAGAAGCGAAGACAAGTGAACGATGCCAATTGATCTCAAGACGCAGGAAACAGAACAAGACACCAAGCGTGACGATGACAGCAAGACAAGACGATGCCTGGTATGTGCGGACTCGTTCTTGAGTGCTTGGTCGGGTGAACGCATTTGTCGCAAGTGTAAATCGAGCTCTACCTGGCGCATGGGCTAACGCTGGCGCATGAGCTAATGCTGGCGCATGGGCTAGCGACATCAAATTTGTCGCACCTTGCTCGATAACGAGAACAAAACGGCGTTCGTCGGTCTCGGCCAAAACCAT
>JAPYUH010000357.1 GCA_029936195.1 Alphaproteobacteria bacterium | reverse complement strand
CGGCGGGGGAGGCCAGCCGGGGTGTGCATTATCTGTCCTGCCTGGTGCCCGGCGTCAACAAAACCGATTTTTCCGCCTTCCACGACGAGGCGTCAATGACGGCGTTTTTTATTCAAGCCGAATTGCGGCAGTCCTTCGCCGCCGGAAAGGTGCGCTTTCTGCCTCTGCATTACAGCGGCATTTGCAGCTATATGCGCCGTCACGAGGCCGTGGACGTTTTGTTGATGCAGGTCGCGCCTCCCGATGAAAACGGCATGTGCAGTCTGGGCCTGTCGGTGGATTTTGTGCCCCTGATGCTGGACGGCGCCAAGATGGTGGTGGCGGAGGTCAACGCCAACATGCCCGCGCCCCCCGGCAGCCCGAAAATTCCCTACGCGCGCCTGGACTACGTGGTGGAATCAGACCGCGCCCTGCCGGAAATGCCCACCGGCGATTTGCCTCCCGTGATCGAAATCATCGGTCAAAAAGTGGCGGCGTTGATCCAGGACGGTGATTGCATCCAGATCGGCATCGGCAAGGTGCCGGCCGCCATTCTAACCTGTCTGAAGGACCGCAGGCATCTGGGCCTGCATGGCGGCATGGTGACGGACGAGGTCGCCGACCTTGTCGACGCGGGCGCCCTGGACAGCAGCCGCAAGAGCATCGACCGCGATATTCTGATTTGCGGCGCGGCCATGGGAACGCGGCGGGTCTTTGACTGGGCGGCGACCCAGGAAAACGTCATCTTCAAGGGCGCCGATTACACCCACAACGTACCCATCGTGGCCCAGATCGACAATTTCGTCTCCATCAATTCAACGTTGGAGGTGGATTTGACCGGTCAGGCCAATTCCGAAACCCTGGACGGCCGTCAGATCAGCGGCACCGGCGGGTTAGTGGATTTCGTGCGCGGCGCCCGCATGGCCAACAACGGCCGTTCCATCCTGGCCCTCTCGGCCACCGCCGCACGGGGCAAGATCTCGCGCATCGTGCCCACTTTGGCCGCCGGTTCGGCCATCAGCTGCCCCCGGGCCGATATTGACTATGTGGTCACCGAATACGGCGCCGCCCGGCTGAAGGATAAATCCGTCGACGAACGGGCCCAGGCCCTGATCGCCATCGCCGCGCCTGAATTCCATGATGAGCTGGACCGGGCCTGGGGCCACCAGCGCGACCGCATGCGGGGGCTGTGATAGCAAGACACGAGGCTGCGGTTTTTGATTTATGCGCCGGCGACGGCGCGGGCGAAATCCGTCGCGGCAAAGGGTTGCAGGTCATCAATACCTTCGCCAATGCCGATGTAGTGCACGGGCAGGGCAAAGCGTTCCGCAACCGCAACCAAGACACCGCCCCGTGCCGTGCCGTCAAGCTTGGTCATGGCCAGGCCGGTGACATTGCAGACTTCCGAGAACACCTCCACCTGGCGCAGGGCGTTCTGTCCGGTCGTGGCGTCCAGCACCAGCAGGCAATCATGGGGGGCATCGTCATCCAGATTGCCCAAAACCCGCACCACCTTGGCCAGTTCGTCCATCAGCGCCGATTTATTCTGTAGCCGCCCGGCGGTATCCACCAACAGCACGTCCGCGCCCAGCTCCCGGGCCCGGCTTAGGCCTTCATAGGCCACGGCGGCTGGATCCGCGCCGACATCCCGGCGAACCACGGTGGCGCCGGTTCGATCACCCCAGATTTGCAGCTGATCGATGGCGGCGGCACGAAATGTGTCGGCGGCGGCCATCACCACCGATTTGCCCTCGTCCGCCAGATTATGGGCGATTTTCCCGATCGTGGTGGTCTTGCCCGTGCCATTGACGCCAACCACCAGGATCACGTGCGGGCGATGTTCCGGGGAAATGGTCAGGGGCCGGGCCACGGGTTCCAGGATATCGGTCACCACTTGGGCCAGGGCCGCCTTGATCTCGTCTTCGCTGATTTCCTTGTCAAAGCGATCCTCGGCCAGCTTGCCGCTGACACGGGCGGCAACGGCGGGGCCCAGATCGGCGGCGATCAACAGATCTTCGAGCTCCTCCAGGGCGGCGGCATCCAGCTTTCGCTTGGTGAAGACGGCCGCCACGGAGCTGCCGATACTGCCCGCAGTGCGGCTCAAACCCGCTTTCAAACGGGAAAACAAGCCCGGTTTCTTATCGCTCACGGGGCCAGTTGTCCGATCAGACGGTCAGGCTTCGCGGCCAGAATGCGCACGGTAACGATGCCCCGCGTCGGCGCCAATGCGGCCGGTTGGTCCAGTTGGATCAAGGCGAATTGTTCGCTGCGTCCCAGGCCGGGCCGCTCCAACAACATCCGCCGTTCGCCGCCAACCTGGCCCGCCAGGAACCCGGCCAGGGCGCTAGCGCCTTTTTCCCGCAACAGCCCGGCTCGGCGGCGGCGCTCGGGCCCCGGCACCTGGGGCATGCGCGCGGCCGGGGTTCCGGGCCGTTCGGAATAGGGAAAGACATGCAGATAAGTCAGGCCGCAACCGTCGATCAGGGCAAGGGAGTTTTGAAACTGCGCCTCCGTCTCGGTGGGGAAACCGGCAATCAGATCGGCTCCGAAGACCATTTCCGGCCGGCCCTCGCGCAGCCGTTGGCAGAGGTCCACCGCCTGGTCCCGTCCATGGCGCCGGGCCATGCGCTTGAGGATCAGATCGTCGCCCGATTGAAGGCTGAGGTGCAGATGCGGCATCACCCGTTCTTCATCCAGCAGCAGGCGTTCCAAGGCGGGATCAATTTCCACCGCGTCCAGGGACGACAGCCGCAATCGGGGCAATTCGGGCACCGCCGCCAACAGTTGGCCCAACATATGGCCTAGATTAGGCTGGCCCGGCAGATCATGACCGTAGGAGGTGATGTCGACGCCGGTCAGCACCACTTCTTCATAGCCATTGTCCACCAGTGCCTGGATCTGCGCGATGATGGACGGGATTGGGACTGAAAGTGACGGGCCCCGTGCAAAGG